>CABRKI010000143.1 GCA_902471455.1 uncultured Porphyromonadaceae bacterium
CATTCCGGCTGATGGCGCTTTTTGTGTAGGTAATTTAATAATAAAACACATATATTAACTATTATTAATATAAAGGCGACAAGATTAGGCAGTCAAAGTCTGTAATTTTGCAAAAGCCTAAAGTTTAGGCCATTTTTTGTAAATCTGATTCCATAAAAACAATCGGACATAATGTCGAAACTGAAACATATATCTCACTTATATAAAGATTCTCTTAGCGGAGAATGGATTATCCAGTCTAATTCGGATCATTGTGAAGGCGTTGCCATTCTTGCTTCAGAATTTGCAAAAGATTTTGGAATGGAGGGCTGGGGATATCTGTTAGGCCTTCTTCATGACAAAGGGAAGGAGAGTTTTGCTTTCCAAGCTCATATAAAAAGGGAAAGTGGATATGATGTGAATGCGCGCGTTGAAGGAACCTGTAATCATGCATTCGTGGGAGCTGTCTTAGCGAAAAATCTATTCAGGAGGGAATTTCCTCTAATCGCCAATCCAATAGCTGGCCATCACAGGGGACTTTATGATATGGATGAACTAAAAGAAGTTTTGGAAAATGAATTGCCTGAAGGTATTGAGAATAATCTGGATTATAACCACATTGAATGTGTAGTGCCAAGAATTAAATCGAATCAGGATGTCAGCCATATTATCAGGATGTTGTTTAGTTGTCTGGTGGATGCTGACTATCTTGATACGGAGCGGTTTATGGATAAATCAAGTTTCCAAAGCCGGCGTAATGGATATAATCTTAAAGACTTATTATATTTATTGGAACGTCATCTGGAGAGACTTGCAAAGAAGTCGGTTGTCAATCCTGTGAATGATGTCAGAAAAAAGGTGCAGGATATATGCAGGCATCATAAAGGAGGGTGTGATATTTACGAAATGACGGTGCCTACAGGAGGCGGAAAGACGTTGTCATCGATTCTGTGGGCGTTGCGGCATGCCATCGATAATGATTTAAAAAGAATTATTATAGCCATACCCTATACAAGCATTATCGAGCAGACGGCTGGAGTTTTGAGGAGCATATTTGGAAGTGAAAATGTTTTGGAACATCACTCGCAAGTTTCATTTAAAGAGATTTGTGAATCGGATTTGACCGACAAAATGAAACTTGCCACTGAGAATTGGGATTATCCCATTGTGGTAACCACAAATGTAAGGTTGTTTGAAAGTATGTTCGGCCATAAGCCGGGGGCTTGCAGAAGGCTTCATAATATGTCGAGAAGCGTTTTGATATTCGATGAGATACAAACATTGCCGATACCGTATTATTCGGTAATCTTACAAGGTCTTGAAACGTATAATAGAATTTTTGGTTCGACAGTTTTGATGACAACCGCAAGCCAGCCTCCATTCAGCGGGGTGATTACAGGATGTAATCCGTTTGTGAAGTGCCCGGGTTTGGAAAAATCTCCTGTTCCCATAGTGCCCCATGATGCAAAAATGTGGCTGCCTCTAAAAAGGGTTTCGCTTCATTTTGAGATAGAAAGATTTTCGTATGATGAATTGGCACAACGTCTTGCTTCTTATCCGAGAGTGTTATGCATAGTAAACACAAGGAAAACGGCCCAACAGGTCTATATAAGAATTCCTAAGAGGGAGAGCCTCATTCATCTTTCCAGGTTAATGTGTCCTGCGCATATAAAGGAGCGGCTTGAATTGATCCGGAGGAGGCTTGAAAACCCTGTGGAAGACGTGCGTGTCATATCCACTCAGCTTATAGAGGCCGGCGTGGATGTGGACTTCCCGGTAGTGTTCAGGCAGGAGGCGGGATTGGATTCGATAGTCCAGGCTTCGGGACGATGCAACAGGGAAGGGAAACTAAAAGATTTGGGAAAGACTTATGTCTTTGGTTTTACTGAGAATGGCACAATGCCTCCCGGATTTATTTCAAAAGGCAATAATGCGCGTCTTGACATGCCGTCGGAAATTGATTGGTTTTCCGATGCCGCCATGAAGGATTACTTTAAACGCTTATATTGCAAGATTGACAGTTTTGATGCGGATAACACTTATGAAGATTTGAAAATGGGGTCTCTTAAGTTTGAGACGGCATCGAGAAACTTTAAATATATCGATGACAATTCCATACAGGTCGTTGTGAACTGGAGGGATGCGGATAAAATAATTGAAAAATACAAAGCCCATGGAACGTCTTACCGATTGATGAAGGAATTGGGGCAGTATTCGGTTTCGTTGTCAAAACATGATTTTAAAGTGCTGATGGAGGCAGGTTCGGTCCAGGAGGTCGGAAATATTTATTTTTTGTCCGATCCTTTGGCATACGATAACGAAATTGGAGTCAAGGTGGATAACCATTGGTTGAACGAGAATATAATAATATAACAAATAATTATGAATGATCGACATGAAGGATTTTGCCTGGAAGTTTGGGGTGATTATGCATGTTTCACGAGACCTGAGTTTAAGGTCGAACGTGTGAGTTATGATGTAATCACCCCCTCGGCTGCGAGGGCAATTTTTGAATCCATATTTTGGAAACCTGCTATAAGATGGATAATTACTCGGATAGATGTGCTTAATCCGATTAAGTGGGTGAATATCCGAAGGAATGAAGTGGGGGCCCTCGCCGGAAAGAATCCTATTATGATAGAAGAAAAACGGCAGCAAAAAAATTCCGTCATATTGAAAGACGTAAGATATCGTATCTGGGCTGAGATGGAGTTTATTCCTACCCATGCAATCAAGAGGGAGGGTTATGAAGGGCGCGATGATGAAACTCCGGGCAAGTATCTCGCCATGTTCGAACGTCGGGCCGGCAAGGGACAATGTTTTAATCAGCCTTATTTAGGATGTAGAGAGTTTTCGGCATCTTTTCGTCTTATAGATGATCCGAGAAATTCGGTTGCCCCTATAGCTGAAACGAAAGATATGCAATATATGCTCTATGACATGGATTTCAAAAACTGTATGGATAAACCAAAGCCAATGTTTTTCAGAGCCAATATGATAAACGGGACAATTCACGTCCCTTCACCGTATTCTAACGAGATATTGAGATGATACTGAGAGCTTTATACGATTACTATCAGAATAGGAAAGATTCACTTCCCTCGCAAGGGACGGAACTTAAAGAAATAGGTTTTATTCTTGTTCTAAACCGTAAAGGTGAATTCCTTCGCTTTGAAGACAGAAGGACGGCGGATCGTAAAAATGCGGATTTATTTCTCGTGAGGAAATCCGTGGGTCGGACAGCGGCGCCTTTGGCCAATTTTCTATATGATAATTCGGCCTATGTTTTGGGTTATAGCGATAAAGATAATATAGACGCTTTGAAGTATTATTCTACCTTCAAGGATAAGATTCTTTCGGTCTATGAAAAATATCCGGACAACAGTGATTTGAAATCGCTCGTTAAGTTTTATGAAATTGATTCTGCCGCAAGACTTGAACTTTTTAAGCAAGATCCATTATGGGAGGAAATAATAAAGAACTTGAATAAGAAGTTTTCATTCTTTTCTTTCCGGATAGATGGTGACGACAAGATATTGGCGGAGAAGAATGAATTGATTAGTATGGATTTTTCCATGTCGGATGTCAAGTGTTCCGATGATGCGTCTTCGTTTGTTTGCCTTGTAAGCGGCGAAAGGGGGAGGGTTGTGAGCACTACGACCGCTACAATGATTCCCGGCAGTCAGGCCACTGCAAAACTTGTGGCATTTCAGGTGAAGTCGGGATATGATTCGTATGGAAAAACAAAAGGGGAGAACGCTCCTATTTGTTCGACGTCGGAGTTTGCATATACTACGGCTTTGAATACACTGCTGGGAAAAAATTCCAGGAATAAATTCATGATTGGCAACCGCACGTTTCTGTTTTGGGGGTCGGAGGTGGATTCGGCATCTCGGGAAATAGAAAATGGTTTGTGCGATTTATTTCAGATTGATTCCGGATTGTCTGTGGAAGGTCCGGATATTGAATCGGTGAGACGAATATTTCAATCCGTTTATAGCGGTGTCGTGCCAAGTGGCAATAATGACAGGTTTTATATTCTTGGGTTATCACCTAATTCTGCGAGAATTGCGGTATGTTATTGGGCTGACATTCCTTTAAAGGAATTTGCAAGGAATATTTTGGCTCATTTTGAAGATTTTAGTATTGTTGACACAAGGAAAGAAAAGAAGCCTTATTCCGGCTTGAAATCGATATTGTCTGCTGTAACGCTTGGCGGTAAGTCGAGCGATGTAATGCCCAATCTTCCGGAGGCTCTGTCGAAGAGTATTTTTCAGCGACTGCCTTATCCGGCTCTCTTGTATGAGGCCTGTATCAGACGGATAAGGGCAGAGCAACGTATAGGAATAACGCGTGCGGCAATACTGAAAGCATATCTTAACAGATTGATTAATAGTAATTCAATAAAAATAAACGAAATGTTAGACACAACAAACAACAATCCGGCATATCTATGCGGGCGTCTTTTTGCTGTGATTGAAAAAATCCAGTATGATGCCAACAAGATTTCGACTACGAGAGAACGCTATCTCAATAGCGCGAGTTCCACTCCTGTGGCGGTTTTCCCGACGCTTCTGAATCTTTCTACACATCATGCGGAGAAATTGAGTGCCGGAAGTTCGATATTCTATGAGAATATCAAGAGAGAGATAATGAATAAAATGACTCCTGACGGTTTCCCTGTTCAACTTTCACTTGCCGATCAAGGAAGGTTTTTCATAGGCTACTATCATCAGATGCAATCATTTTTCACTCCAAAAGAAGAAAAATAAACAAAAAATAAAAACGCTATTTTTATGAAAAAGAATGTTGAAAACAGAATCGATTTTATCTATCTGTTTGATGTGAAAGACGGGAATCCGAATGGCGATCCGGATGCCGGAAATCTTCCGCGTATCGATGCCGAGACCGGTATGGGACTTGTGACAGACGTATGCCTGAAGAGGAAGATACGCAATTATGTGGATATCGCCAAATCGAGTGTCTCCGGTTATAAAATTTTCATTAGGGAGAAAGCCATTTTGAACAATGAAATAGATGGTGCTTATGAAACTCCGGAGGTTAAGTCATCTAAAGAGAAGGATAAGGCATCGGCTGCCCGCGATGTGATGTGTCGCGACTATTATGATGTCCGTACATTTGGCGCCGTTATGACAACCGGAAAAAATGCCGGACAAGTCAGAGGCCCTATTCAGCTTACATTTGCCAGGTCGGTTGATCCTGTGTTTGTGGCCGAACATTCTATCACGAGAATGGCTGTCACGACCGAGAAAGAGTCTGAAAAACAGAATGGCGACAACCGTACTATGGGGCGCAAGGCGACTATTCCTTATGGCCTCTATGTAGTGTATGGTTTTGTTTCCCCAAGTTTGGCTTCCCAGACCGGATTTGACGAAGAAGACCTTTCTCTCTTCTTTGAAGCCATGAGAGGGATGTTTGATCTTGACAGGTCGGCGGCAAGAGGTTTGATGAGCGCAAGGAAGCTTATTGTATTCCGTCATGACTCAAAGCTGGGCAATGCGCCTGCCAACCAACTTTTTGATTTGGTAAATATAACCAGGAAAGACGAAAGTAAGACCCCTCGAAGCTTTGAAGATTACGCAATCGAAATCGATAAGGCTCATCTGCCGAATGGTGTAGAGATAGAGGAAATGATATAATCATGTCTTATACGGAGGATGATATGTTAATGTTGTCGGGGATTCAGCACTTCAGGTTCTGTCCCCGACAATGGGCCCTCATCCATATCGACCAGATATGGGAAGACAACAGGCTTACATTTGAGGGTCAACTGCTACACTCCCATGTTGACGATCCTTTTTATAGGAAAAGGAAAGGGGGCATAGTGACTTTAAGGTCTGTAAATATTGCTTCTAAATCTTTAGGTTTATATGGCGTTGCGGACTTGGTTGAGTTGTATCCGTCTGAATCGGTGAATTGCATGACATGTCCTGGTTATCCTGGCAAATGGCGACCGTATCCCATCGAATATAAGCATGGCAAGCCAAAGCCGGATTTCATTGATGAGGTTCAGCTTGCTGCCCAAGCCATGTGTTTGGAAGAAATGTATGGACTGGAAATATATGAAGGTGCAATTTTCTATGGACTCACGCAGCATCGGCATGAGATAAGGTTTTCATCGGAATTGCGATTGGAAGTGAAAAAATGCGCGGAGGAGATGCATGCATTGTTTGAAACCAGAAAATTGCCTGCGGCTGAAAATGGTAGAAAATGCAATAGCTGTTCATTAAAAGAAAAATGCCTTCCTCAATTATCAAAAAAGCAGAAACCGTCGGACTACATAAAAATGAATTTATATGAAAAAACTACTGAATACCCTCTATGTGACTCAGCCGACATCATATCTATATAAAGATGGACAGAATGTGGTGGTCTCTGTAGAGCAAAAGGATTTATTGCGGGTTCCGATAATTAATCTGGAATCAATAGTTGCCTTTGGGTATGCGGGATGTAGTCCGGGGCTTATGAAATTGTGTGTTGACAATGGAGTTTCATTGTCTTTTTTTACTCCGAATGGCAAATATATTGCCAGGATACAAGGAGAAATCAAGGGTAATGTAATTCTCCGTAAGAAACAATATGACGTTTCAAAAAGCGAGATAGAATCGTTAAACATCGCAAAAACTATAATTGCTTCCAAAATATATAATCAAAGAGGTATATTGATGCGTTATCAACGTGATTATGGTCGTGACGAAGACGTGTCGGAGGTAATAAATGGTTTGTTAAAGATGCAAAGTAGTTCGCTGAAAGTTGACACCAAGGATTCTTTAAGGGGGATTGAAGGTATGGCGGCCTCTGCTTATTTTTCAGTTTTTGCCAAGCTTATAACGCAACAAAAAAGCGATTTCCTTTTTGAAGGCAGAAACCGGCGACCTGCGAGAGATGAAGTAAATGCAATGCTTTCGTTCAGCTATACGATATTGGCGAATGAAATAACTTCGGCCCTCGAATCTGTTGGGTTGGATCCCTATGTGGGCGTTTTTCATGTTGTGAGACCCGGTCGCACATCTTTATCATTAGATATCCTTGAAGAATTCAGAGCTTATCTTTGCGATAGGTTTGTATTATCGTTGATTAATCGGAAGCAGATTCAGCCTAATGATTTTCTACATCAGGGCACCGAAGGGATTGTGCTGACAGATAAGGGTAGAAAGAAATTTATAAGTGCTTGGCAAACTCGAAAACAGGAAGAAATTATTCATCCCTATCTTGAAGAAAAGGTTAAGATAGGTTTATTGCCTTTTGTGCAAGCGAAATTGTTGGCAAGCCATTTGAGGGGAGATTTGGATGCATATCCACCGTTTTTGGTAAAATAGAATATGAAGATACTTGTGACTTATGATATTGAAACAGCCTTTCCGGAAGGGCAGAAGAGATTGCGACAGGTAGCAAAACAATGTTTGAATTATGGTCAGCGAGTTCAGAATTCCGTATTTGAATGTAGTTTGACAGAAGTTCAATTTCTATCTTTAAAGAATGCGATAAAAAGAATAATGGACCAAGAGAAGGATAGTGTCCGTTTTTATCATTTACCGTCCGGCAAGAAGGTTTCTGTTGAATGTTACGGGAAAGATACATCTTATAATCCGGATGGGATATTAATGGTGTAAACAATATTTCGCGAACCTGAAGCGATGCAAAATAGCCGTTAGGTTCGCGACGATTCGATATTAGTTAGATACGATTACTAAATCAAATAAAAAGGCATATAAAAGCGTTATTATATTGGAGTTCTCGAAATCTTAATTCTATAATAAAGAGGATTAAGATAATAGAATCTCTGCGGTCGCGCCTCACGTAGGCGCGTGGATTGAAACTCCCCGATGCAGAGGCTTACGTCGGCCACGCTCGTCGCGCCTCACGTAGGCGCGTGGATTGAAACGCCTGTTGGCAGGTAGCACCAAACGCAAACGCGGGTCGCGCCTCACGTAGGCGCGTGGATTGAAACTTAATTGTGTTTTATTTGTATTACCAATAACACGGTCGCGCCTCACGTAGGCGCGTGGATTGAAACGGAATCGGTTGGCGATTATGTCATCATAGTACTCGTCGCGCCTCACGTAGGCGCGTGGATTGAAACTTAAAAGGCTTCGGAAACTCTATGATGGCCAGGCGGTCGTCGCGCCTCACGTAGGCGCGTGGATTGAAACAGGAGGTTATACCTAATGATACTTATGAGATGTCTCGTCGCGCCTCAAGATCGGAAGAGCGTCGTGTAGGGAAAGAG
>CABRKI010000144.1 GCA_902471455.1 uncultured Porphyromonadaceae bacterium
GGAGGAGCCGCAGCTTCTCCTTTGCTGTATTCGGTCACGAGTTCGAGCCTCGCTTTTCCATAATCCTGCCGTTTTGGTATTCATTCACAAAGATAACAAATAATCCCGTCATTGCGAATGAAAAATTTAAACAACATCAAAAAAAAGGAACCGGTTATGATTCGGTTCCTTTTTCTTTATGAATTATCGCTACGAAGAGGATTATAAGCCTTTGCCGTGACAATTTTTATATTTCTTGCCGCTGCCGCAGGGGCATGGGTCGTTTCTGCCGACTTTAGGCTGGGCTTTCATGGGTTGTTTAGGCGCCTGCTGGCGATTGACGTTTTGCGCTGCCTGTCGTTGTGCGCTTTCCCCGGGATAGCTGTCGCGTGTGGTGCTATAGTTGGCGTAGGGGTTCGGAGTGCCTGCATAGCTGTATTCGCGACGTATTTCCTGTTGCTGTTGCCTTGCGGCTGCTTGCTGCGCCTGACGGCGTTCCTGCTCCTCGCGTGCCGCAGCCTCAGCAGCCTTGGCTTCGGCATAATCAGGCACTGCCAACTTACCGCGCATAAGGGTGGCCACCGACTTGGAGTTCATGTCCCAAAGCATCTTCTTCCAAAGTTCGTAAGCTTCGAGTTTGTAAATCACGAGTGGGTCTTTCTGCTCGTAAGATGCATTCTGCACTGACTTGCGGAGTTCATCCATTTCGCGAAGCTGTTCCTGCCAAGCCTTGTCGATCGACGACAGAAGCACCGTCTTCTCCCAAGCTTTGGTTAGCGCACCGCAGTTGTTGTCGTATGCCTCCTTGATGTCGCAGCGGATGTTGAACATGCGGCGTCCGTCAGACACGGGAACGCCCACAAGGCCCGTGGCACCACGTTCCTCTACAAACTCTTTGATATAAGGCATCGCCCCTTCCGCCATCTTCTGCTTGTTGCGGACGTAGGTCTGCATGGCAGTGTCGGCGAGACGGTCGGTTATGTCTTGCACGTCAAGCTTCGAATATTCCTCTTCAGAGAAGGGCAGTTCCACGGCAAGAGCCTTACGCACTTCTTCGTCAAACTCCCGGAACCCTCCGTCGTATCTGCGCGATGCAAGTTCGAGAGCCGTTTCATATATCATGTTGGCGATGTCGGTGCCGATTCGTTCACCCTTGAGGGCGTTCTGGCGCCGGCCATATACGCCCTTTCTTTGAGCGTTCATCACGTCGTCATATTCCACGAGGCGCTTACGGATGCCGAAGTTGTTTTCTTCCACACGCTTTTGGGCGTTTTCGATTGAGCGGGTCACCATCTTACTTTCAATCATGTCACCCTCTTGGAATCCGAGTTTGTCGAGCGTCTTGACGATGCGTTCGTTGGCAAAGAGACGCATCACGGTGTCTTCGAACGAAACGAAGAATACCGACGAACCCGGGTCGCCCTGACGTCCGGCACGACCGCGCAACTGGCGGTCAACGCGGCGTGACTCATGGCGTTCCGTGCCTATGATGGCAAGACCGCCCGCTGCCTTAACCTCCGGAGTAAGCTTGATGTCGGTGCCTCGACCGGCCATGTTGGTGGCGATGGTCACCGTGCCTGTCTTACCGGCTTGTGCAACGATGTCGGCCTCTTTCTGATGATATTTGGCGTTGAGCACCTGATGCGGAATCTTGCGGAGCTGGAGCATCTTGGAGAGAAGTTCCGAAATCTCCACCGATGTTGTGCCCACCAGCACCGGACGACCGGCCTTAACCATGTCTTCCACTTCCTGGATGACGGCTGCATATTTCTCTTTCTTGGTGCGATATACGCGGTCGTTCTGATCGTTGCGGATGACGGGGCGGTTGGTAGGGATTTCCGTAACCTCAAGTTTATAGATGTCATAGAACTCTCCGGCTTCCGTCATAGCCGTACCGGTCATACCGGCCAGCTTGCGGTACATGCGGAAATAGTTCTGCAGTGTGATTGTGGCATAAGTTTGGGTGGCAGCTTCCACCTTAACCCCTTCCTTGGCTTCGATTGCCTGGTGGAGACCGTCGCTATAGCGGCGACCCTCCATGATACGTCCGGTCTGCTCGTCAACGATCTTGATTTTGTTATCGTCGATCACATACTCCACGTCTTTGTCGAAGAGCGTATAGGCTTTGAGAAGCTGGTTGACTGTATGCACGCGTTCAGCTTTCACCGAATAGTTCTGAAGGAGGGCATCTTTCTTCTCCTGATGTTCCTCCTTGGTGCCTTCTTCGTTTTCTACGGCCGAAAGTTGGGCTGCAATATCGGGGAGAATGAAGAAGTCAGGGTCTTGGGTGGTGCCGGTGAGAACCTCGATTCCTTTGTCGGTAAGCTCTATGCTGTGGTTTTTCTCGTCGATAACGAAGAAAAGCGGCTCTACTGCCTTAGGCATTTCGCGGTTGTTGTCGGCCATGTACTTAGCCTCGACCTTGAGAAGAAGTTGCTTGATACCCTCCTCGCTGAGGTAACGTATGAGTGGGGAGTGTTTCGGAAGTCCCTTGTATGCGCGGAAAAGCGACAGGCCGCCGTCTTCGAGGAGTTGTTCGGCAGTGAGTGGTTTCTTGCCCTCTTCTCGGTTTACGTCATATTTGGCAACCTTTTCGGGGTCGCCGCTCATGGCTGCCGATATTTTTTCTTTTGCTTCCAGAAGGAGACCCTGCACGAGTTTACGCTGTGCGTTGACCACCTTCTCCACGTTGGGCTTGAATTCGTTGAACATCTGGTCGTCGCCCTTAGGCACAGGCCCCGAGATGATAAGCGGCGTACGGGCATCGTCGATAAGCACGGAATCGACCTCATCGACAATGGAATAATAATGTTCGTCGCGCTGCACGAGGTCGCTCGTCTGTGTCGCCATGTTGTCGCGTAGATAGTCGAAGCCGAACTCGTTGTTTGTTCCGAAAGTGATGTCGCAACGATAGGCCTTGCGGCGTTCTTCCGAGTTGGGTTCTGTCTTGTCGATGCAATCCACCGTGAGGCCATGGAACTGATATAAAGGTCCCATCCATTCGGAGTCGCGTTTTGCAAGATAGTCGTTCACCGTCACCACATGCACTCCTTCGCCTGTAAGAGCGTTGAGGAATACCGGCAATGTCGCCACAAGGGTCTTGCCTTCGCCGGTGGCCATCTCCGCTATGTTGTTGGATGCTTTTTCACCGTTATAGATTCCATGGAGCACCATGCCGCCAATAAGCTGCACGTCATAATGCACCATATCCCAGGTCATAAGATTGCCGCCGGCAACCCATGAATTCTTGTAAATAGCCTTGTCTCCGTCGATTCTGATGAAGTCTTTGCCGGCTGCTGCAAGTTCGCGGTCGGCATCGGTTGCCGTCACTTCAAGCGTTTCGTTTCCGGCAAAGCGGCGTGCCGTTTCTTTCACCACGGCAAAAACCTCGGGAAGCACTTCGTCGAGTCTGCGGGCATACATCTTGAACATATCCTCGCGGAGTTCATCGATTTTCTTCCAGTAAGGTTCGCGTTTGTCATAGTCGAGGGTCTCGAGTTCCGTGCGGATTTCGCCCATTTTGTCTTTATATTCCTTGGCTTCCCCGCGGATGCTGTCGCGTATTTTGTCGATTCTGCCGCGAAGCTCGTCGTTCGAGATGTCTTTGATTTCCTCGCTGACGGGGTTTATTTCCTTTTCAAGGCGTTGCCAAAGCGGACGAACTGCACGCTCGCTCTGGTCTCCGAATATTTTTTTAAGTATATTGTTTAATCCCATGGATTTAATTTTTTTTCTGTTTATATGCGGTCGGAAAGTTGCCGCCGCTGTTATTGTTTAATATTGTCGGTCGAGTTGGAGAGGTTTTGTAGCAGCTCCATTGGGTGAGCGGATGCGTAGCACCTGTGTTACTGTCGGTGCTATAGCAGTGGCGTCAACCGGAACGGATATGGTCTGCGGCACGATTCCTGCGCCAAGGATAAACACCGGGAAAAGTGCCATGCTCGAACGCATTACCTGGGTGTCATTGGGAAATTTGGTGTCGTTTACCACTTTCCATCCGGCATTGAACTCAAGTACTATGTCTCCGCCTGTTTTAGGGTCTGTACCCAGGCGTAAGGCTTCCATACCCGGAAGCGCCGACGACATGATGTCGTCCATGGTGTGTGCGTCGCTCACCCCGCTCATCCTCACAAGAAAATCGCGCGACACTCTCGCCACTTCGTCGAGGTTTAGCTGATGGGCCTCTATCTGTTTGCGGTCGAGATAGACGTGTCCTCCGCTGTAGGTATCTACATAATCCCCGTTGCCATATTTGGCGGAAAGGTAGGAATTGAGAAGCGAAAGTGCCCTTTTTACGGAAAATTCACCTGTGGGAATCCTGTATTTCGGGTCATCAACCACGGCATCGTCGAAATAACCGGTCGATGACAGATAGATTATCGTATTGTTAAGGCCGACATATTTGTCGATGGCATCGAACAGACGCGACAACTGGCCGTCGAGCCTCACATAGCTGTCTTCAAGTTCAAGCCTGAAATCCCCGTCTTTTACATCTTTGAAAGGAGCTGCCGTATATGCCACGTTGAGCATGTCGATGGCGTCGCCCCGGTTTCCGATATTTAGGTCTTTCAGATAATCGATTGCCACGTCGGTAATCTCCGTGTTGACGAGCGGGGAACCTGCGTAGGCGCGATATACGTTGCGGTCTGCCATCGAGAATGTATGTTTGAAATCATACATTCTTTTCTGAGCAGGTAGTCCGGGATAACGAGAGAGCGGTAGAGCCGGCTTCCATTGCATCGTGTCGATTCGTGATGAAATGGAGTTGCTGTAGTTTCTTTGGGAAATGGCCCTCGGAGTGTCGCGGTAGTAAGTGGTTGTCGCCCATTTGCCGGTGTTGTCGTTTATCCAGAATGCTGAGTTTCCTGCATGTCCGGCCATGATGATGGCTTGCTGTGCATCCGGGGCGATGGCATAAACGGCGGCTACGCCTGCGCCGTCGATGGCTATCTCATCGCTGATTGTGGAGAGTCGGAGCCCGGCGGGCGAATATGTTTCTGTTGTGAAATTGCCTATTGAAGAGGGATCGTTGAGGGCGGCCACCATTTCTGCCTTGTCAGGGTTATAGACCATGGCTGAAGCCACTCCGGTCTGGCGCGGATAGGCTCCGGTATAAAGCATGGCGGTGCCGCTTGCACGGTCGAGGTTGTTGACCTTGAAGTCAACGTTTTTAAGGAAAGCCCCCTCTTTCATGAGTTTCTTGAAGCCTTTTTCACCGAAAAGGCTTTGCAGGGACTCAATATAATCGGTGCGCAACTGGTCAACCACTATCCCTACCACCAGTTTGGGGCGCGAAGGGTCGGCACTGAGCATCGTGTTGATGCCCACCAGTCCGCATATCACCGATGTTATCAGTCGATTCATTTAGATGAAGTTCCTTTTTTTATGTTTCTTTTATGGGGTTTGTCTCCTGCCGAGGGTTTGGCGGCGGTTTTTCCTGCCGTTTTTCCCTTGGCGCCTCCGCCTTTTGCAGAAGTGATAACCCCATTATTATTATAACTTTGTTTCCAAGTTATTATTGCGTATGTGGTTGCCATAACGAGTGTCGCGCCCATCATTGGGAAGAACGCCGGATTACCGCTCTGGTGTTGGAATGGCCACACCACAAGAAGGCACACCATTGCAACTACGTTGTAGCAAGCCAATGCCGCCGTCAAAGGCCTGAGCCTGCGTATCCAGATACACACCGCCAAGACAAGCTGTAGTGGATTCAGCCAGATGATAAGGGTGTTGGGCGATGTGGCTTCATGACTTGATATAAACACAAGAAAGGCACTTAAAGTTCCCGCAAGCCCGAGAATCAGGAACCAGACGGAGTAAATCCATCTTGTCAGACGTTTGCGTTTAATATTGTATGCGCAGATGCAAATCGATAAAGCGAATGCCACAAAAGACCAGAAGAGAGGTGCGGCATACCATGGTGTCGGTGGGAGCGTTACATCTCCATTTCCTTCGTTTATCACCCTCGTTTCCCTTACGAGCGGTCTGCCGTCGGCAAATCGGGCGTTGCCCGACATCCGCATCATTTCGACAGGGACAAACATCTCTTCTTTCGCTTTGAGGTTATAGTCTATTCCTGAGCCGAGAGCCAGGTCTATTCCGAACTGATACCACGGATAGTTGCGGTTGTATGCCCTCATCTCGTTGCGGAATGTGCCGTAAGCTGCACTGTCGGGATATATTACCCTCGACGTGGCTGCTGAGTCGATGAGTTCGTGGATGCGGGTGGCGCAGTTGTTCTTTACATAGTTGTAGCGGTAACGTCGGTTTTCCGGAAGGGATGCCGTCTGCAGCAGCGAAAGAAGTTTCCGGGCTTCCGACTGCGAGAGGTTGAGGTCTTGTTCCACCACCTTCGACCCCCTTTCCTGATATTCCGGCATGAACCAGGCGAACGGATAGCCCGCCACCATATAGTCGGTTTCCCCTTTTACGAAGCGATACACGAAATTCGGTTCGCGGAAATCGAATATTCCGTAATTCCACACTGAGTCGCGTCCGAGTCCTCTCACCCTTATGGCCTCATGTCCGTAAAGTTCGTAGATTTCCGGGCCGGGATAGCATGTGATGAGGCTAACGGTCAGTGAATCGGCTTTTTCTTCTTCGACATGGCGGAGCGAAGGCATCGCCGACGAAGACGCGCAAAGCCACGACAACGCCATGACAATCAATATTGCCATGGCGCCGACGGTTTTGCTATTTGATGATGCTGTTTTCAACACCTCATTCGAGTTCCGGTAATGAATCCGGTTTAAGAACGTTGTCAATATTCGCAATTCTTGGGATAACGAGGGAAGGGAATCACGTCGCGGATGTTCTGCATGCCGGTCACGAAAAGCACGAGGCGTTCGAAGCCGAGACCAAAACCGCTGTGGGGGACAGTGCCGTATTTGCGGGTGTCCATATACCAGTCCATGCCTGTCAGTCCGAGTTCCTCGATGCGTTTCGACAACTTTTCGTAGCTCTCTTCACGCTGACTACCTCCTATGATTTCGCCGATTTTCGGGAAGAGCACGTCCATTGCGCGCACTGTCTTGCCGTCGTCGTTAAGTTTCATATAGAAAGCCTTGATTTCCTTAGGATAATCCGTCAGTATCACAGGTTTCTTGAAATGTTCTTCCACGAGGTAGCGTTCATGCTCCGAAGCGAGGTCAACTCCCCAATAAACCGGGAATTCGAATTTTTTGCCGCTCTCTTCAAGGATTTTTACTCCCTCCGTGTAGGGGAGACGCACGAAATCGTTGTTGATTACAAAGTTGAGACGTTCGATGAGTTCCTTGTCGAAATGGTCGTTGAGGAATTGGATGTCGTCTTTGCAATTCTCAAGAGCGTAGGATATGCAATATTTTATGAATTCTTCTGCGAGGTCCATGTTGTCGGCGATTTCGTAGAACGCCATCTCCGGCTCCACCATCCAGAATTCTGAAAGGTGACGCGGCGTGTTGGAATTTTCTGCGCGGAAAGTCGGGCCGAATGTATATATGAGTCCGAGCGCGGTTGCTCCGAGTTCGCCTTCAAGTTGTCCGGAAACGGTAAGCGACGCCAGTTTCCCGAAGAAGTCTTCGCTGTAATCCACATTACCATCCTTGTCTTTCGGAAGATCGTTGAGCGGGAGTGTGGTCACCTGGAACTGCGCCCCGGCCCCCTCACAGTCTGATGCCGTGATAAGTGGAGTGTGGAAATATACGAAACCCTTGTCGTTGAAAAATTTATGGATTGCGTATGCAAGCGCGTGGCGGATGCGGAGCACTGCGCCGAATGTGTTGGTGCGGGGGCGCAGATGTGCTTTCTCACGAAGGAATTCGAGGGTATGTCCCTTCTTCTGGAGGGGATAATCGCTCGGTGCGGTGCCGTAAATCTCAAGTTCCTCTGCTTGCACCTCCACGCTCTGTCCCTGGCCCTGCGATGCCACAAGTTGTCCTTGCACGTGGATGCTTGAACCGGTGGTTATCGGTTTGAGCTGTTCGTCGGTAAATTTGCCGAGGTCGAATACTATCTGGAGGTTGTTGATTGTGCTTCCGTCGTTGAGGGCTACGAACTGTACGTTTTTATTGCCACGGCGGGTGCGCACCCAACCTTTGACGTCAACCTTCTTGCCGACGGCTTCGGTGCCTTCGGCAAGAATGGTTGCGACTGTCTTTCTTTTTAAATCC
>CABRKI010000145.1 GCA_902471455.1 uncultured Porphyromonadaceae bacterium
ATGCAGAATGCAGAATGCAGAATTCATAATTCATAATGCAGAATTCATAATTCATAATGCAGAATTCATAATTTCTAATTTCTAATTCTCAATTCCAAATTCCCAATCGCCGTTCTTATTAATGCAATGTCCGTTGTGTGGAAGGTGTCTTTGACACATTCCCGTGCAGTCCTGCGTTCTCGAATCCCGAAATATTTCCATAATTCAGAAATATTTCCTAACTTTGCGCACGAATAACAAGCCTTTACGGCATTTTTGAAAAAACCAAGCAAATGAAAGCATACGTTTTTCCGGGCCAGGGCGCTCAGTTCGTAGGCATGGGCAAAGACCTCTACGAGACCAACGCTGAAGCGCGCGAGCTCTTCGACAAAGCAAACGAAATACTCGGTTTCAGAATCACCGACCTCATGTTCGAGGGTACGGAAGAAGACCTCAAACAGACCAAGGTGACCCAACCAGCCATCTTCCTCCACAGTGTGCTTCTCGCCAAGAGCCTTGGCGACGAATTCAAGCCCGACATGGTGGCTGGCCACAGCCTCGGTGAATTTTCAGCTCTCGTAGCCGCCGGCGCGCTCTCTTTCGAAGAGGGTCTTAAACTCGTGTCGGCACGCGCCCACGCCATGCAGAAAGCTTGCGAGGCGCGTCCTTCCACAATGGCAGCAGTGCTCGCCCTTCCCGACGAGAAGGTAGAGGCTCTTTGCGCCGAGGTTGACGACGTGGTCGCCCCCGCCAACTACAACTGCCCCGGACAGGTGGTAATCTCCGGCACTCTCGAAGGCATCGACGCCGCTTGCGAGAAGATGCTCGCTGCCGGTGCAAAGCGTGCTCTGAAACTGAAAGTGGGTGGAGCCTTCCATAGCCCCCTCATGCAGCCGGCACAGGAGGAACTCGCAGAGGCTATCGCCGCCGCCAAGTTCCAGACCCCGGTTTGCCCCGTTTATCAGAACGTTGACGCAAAGCCCCACACCGACCCCGAAGAAATCAAGGCTAACCTCATCAAGCAGCTCACCGCTCCCGTCCGATGGACGCAAGACGTAGAGGCTATGATTGCCGACGGTGCCGATGAATTTATCGAACTCGGCCCCGGCTCTGTGCTCCAAGGCCTTGTGAAAAAGATCAACCGCACTGTAGCCACTTCCGGTAAACAGTAACCCACTCTAAGAAATCTGACAATAAAGGAGCCCCTGACTTGTCGGAGGCTCCTTTATTTACATATAGGAATATCTTAACCAATTACTCTTGAGGTTATCATCGAATTCTTTTGAATGTAGGGGCATGCCTTCGGCATGTTTAATTACCCATTGACATCACAAAATGAAAATCGGATTGCCTGTCAAAACATACCGATAGGATCTCCCTACATCTCAAGACTTTGCAAACCTCTTATAAAAACCATAATTATGAATGTAGCGATAGTAGGCGCAAGCGGCGCCGTGGGGCAGGAGCTTCTCCGCGTGCTCGACGAGCAGAATTTCCCCGTTGATTTCCTTCGTCTTTTCGGTTCGGCGAGAAGCGCCGGAAGGGAATATGAATTCCGTGGCAGGAAAGTAGCCGTGGAACTTCTGGAAAAAGAATCAAACTTTTCCGACATCGACATAGCTTTCACTTCAGCCGGTGCAGGCACATCGAAAGAATTTGCCGACGTAATCACGCGCCACGGTGCTGTGATGATCGACAACAGCAGCGCGTTCCGCATGGATGCCGACGTGCCTCTCGTGGTGCCTGAGGTGAACGGTGCCGATGCCCTCGACCGTCCGCGCAACATCATCGGCAATCCCAACTGCACCACAATACAGATGGTGGTGGCCCTCAAGCCTATCCACGACCTCTCCCCCATCCGTCGGGTTCACGTAGCCACCTATCAGGCTGCCAGCGGCGCGGGTGCTTCCGCCATGCAGGAACTTGTCAACCAGTTCCGCGAAATCGGCGAAGGAAAAGAACCCACAATTGAAAAATTCGCCTACCAGCTCGCTTTCAACCTCATCCCTCACGTAGATGTCTTCACTGACAACGGTTACACCAAAGAGGAGATGAAGATGTATAACGAGACACGCAAGATTATGCACGACAACGACATCAAGGTCAGCGCGACTTGCGTGCGCGTGCCGGTGCTCCGTGCCCATAGCGAAGCCATCTGGGTTGAGACGGAAAAACCGCTCTCGTTGGAGGAAGTGAAAGAAGCCTTCGAGAAGGCTCCGGGCCTTATTGTGAAAGACAATCCGGCAGAAAAGGAGTATCCCATGCCCCTCGACATCACCGGCAAAGACCCCGTATATGTAGGGCGTCTCCGCAAAGACCTATCCGACCCTTGCGGACTCAGCTTCTGGGTGGTGGGCGACCAGATAAAGAAGGGAGCCGCCCTAAATGCGGTGCAGATTGCCCAGTGGCTTATCGCAAACGACCCGCGCATTCAGGCGAAACTCTGACAATAGCATCTTAATCCCCCTTTTTCAGCAACCTTATGGAGGGAGACATCATTGGAACTTGCCGACGATGTCTCCCTCTTTTAACTTCTATCTGAATGAAAAAAAACCTACCGATTATTGCAGCTACGCTTTTGCTTTCGGCTTGTGCCGGCTCCGACAAAGCCAATCCGCAACCATCCCTTGCCGAAGAACTCTACCGCCTGACAGACACGGTAAAAGGCACCGTTGGGATTGCATTCGTAACAGAAGGCGACACTGTTACAGTCAACAACGGCGTGCATTTCCCCATGATGAGCGTCTTTAAACTCCACGAGGCGATTGCCGTGGCGAAAACCATGGAAAGGGAAGGCAAAGAGCTCGACAGCATGATAAACGTGACTTACAACGACCTCGACAAGGAGACCTGGAGCCCGATGTTGAAAGAGGTCGGCGATAAGGATTTCTCAATTTCCGTCAGCAAATTGCTTGAATATGCATTGGTGTCGAGCGACAACAATGCCAGCAACCTGCTTTTCCAGACGATAGTTTCCCCCACGGAAACCGACTCCATCGTGAAATCGCTTGCCGCCGACACCGGTTTCCGGATACAACATTCCGAAGGGGAGATGAAACGCAACCATTCCTTAAGCTATGCCAACCACACGTCACCACTTTCGGCAGCGTTGCTGATCAAACAGCTTTTCAACACAAGTCTTTTAAGCGAAAAGAATCAAGACACACTGCAGCAATACCTCTCCACAGTGACTACCGGACAAAACCGTCTCGGCTCGGTCATAACCGATGCTGACAGTGTGTTTTTCGCCCACAAGACCGGCAGCGGCTACAGAAACGAAAACAACGAACTGGTGGCACACAACGACGTAGGTTATTTCCGGTTGCCCGACGGCAGGGACTATAGCCTCGCCGTCTTCATCCGCGACTTCGATGGCACCGAAGAAGAAGCCTCCCGGATAATCGCCTCCATCTCCCGCTGCGTTTACACCCGCTTCCTCCGCCAATAATCTCCCTCCCTTCTCCTCTCCTCCTCCCCTCGGTGCCCCCCTCAGTCCTCCCCTCCGTGCCCCCTGGGCCTTCCGGCCGGCCCTCCGTTCGGTGTCCGTTCAGTGTCCGTTCAGTGTCGGCTCTCTTTGAGAGTCGGAATCCGTTTCCTCTCCCGGATTGCGAATTTGAATAAGAATGCTCACTTAGCAACCGGGAGCAATAACGGGCAGGCATTCAGCGTTAAACTGAATACCTGCCCGTCATAACATTCATTAACATTAAAGCATTTGTTGATATGTCTTATAGATTTCCCGCACTCCTGTCGTTTCTATTGGCAGCATTGCCGATTGTTGCAGCAATCATGCCTGATGTCAGTTTCGTGACCCCGTCGATTGCGAGAATCAGATGGGCGGCGGGCGAACGCCTTGAAGATAATTCCACAGGCGCCACAGTTTACAGAGATTCTTGTTTTGCGGTAGCCACTGACCATCGTGCCGGCAAGGTGATATATTCCACCGCGCAACTTGTGGTGGAAATGGACCGTTCCACCGGAGCTTTGATGTTTAAAGATGCCGTTACAGGTAGAACGTTGCTGACGGAAGACCCCGGGTCGCCACACACGGCGCAGGAGGTGATAAAGGAGGAGACGATATACGACGATGCCACCGCCCGTATGGAAGATACCGCCAACGGAAGCGTCACGGTGAAGGATGTGGCGAGACGCGACACCGTCGGAACATACATGCGCTATGTCAACAGATTTAGGTTCAGCCCTACCGAGGGCCTCTACGGACTCGGGTCACACATGGAAGACTACATGGACCTCAACGGAAAGACGCACTATCTTGCCCAACATAATCTTAAGATATGCATTCCGGTGCTCGTTTCGACGGAGGGGTACGGACTGATGTTTGATGCAGGATGCGCCATGAAGTTCGACAACGGAGCCCTGACCTTCGAAGGGGCAAGGTCGGTTGACTATTATTTCATGAAAGGAGACAGCATGGAGGGGGTCGTGGCCCAATACCGCTACCTCACGGGAAACGTATCGATGATGCCCCGCTATATGTTCGGCTACATCCAATCGAAAGAACGCTATTGCAGCAGCGAGGAATTGATTTCGGTTCTCGGGGAATACCGCCGTCGCCATATCCCCATCGACATGATCGTGCAGGATTGGAATTACTGGCCGCAAGGATGGGGCTACATGAAGATGAACCCTGTGCATTATCCCGACCCGAAGGCTCTGGCCGATTCGGTGCATGCCATGAATGCCAGATTGATGGTGAGCATCTGGCCTAACCCACAATATTGTCCACAGGAACGAGACTTCAGAGAGAAGGGGTATATGCTCCAGCATTCCGTCTATGATGTGTTTAATCCGAAGGCAAGGGAATATTATTGGGAATACGCCGACAAGGAATTTTTCTCGAAAGGCTTCGACGCGTGGTGGTGCGACAGCAGCGAGCCGCTCGACGGTGACTGGAACCGTATGCCGGACCCGATAGATAACCGGCAATACGGATGGAACGACCACAAACGCCGGTGGCATCTCAACAAAGACATCCTTTCCGAAGCTTTGGGCATCGAAAGGGTAAACCTTTATTCGCTATACCATTCGCGAGGCATATATGAGAATCAACGAAAGACTACCGACAGGAAACGTGTGGTAAACCTCACACGTTCCGGATTTGCGGGACAACAACGCTACGGCACGGTGGTATGGAACGGCGACACACATGCCTCCTGGCAGTCGTTCAAACAGCAGATTCCGGCAGGCTTGAACTATATGGCAACCGGCAACCCTTATTGGACTGTGGATGTCGGGTCGTTTTTCACTTCGCGCGACGGAAGATGGTTTAAATGCGGAGAGTTTCCGGAAGGGGTGGCATCAGACGGTTATAAGGAATATTATACCAGAATGTTTCAATGGGCCACATTCCTGCC
This sequence comes from uncultured Porphyromonadaceae bacterium, assembly GCA_902471455.1. Taxonomy (GTDB): domain Bacteria; phylum Bacteroidota; class Bacteroidia; order Bacteroidales; family Muribaculaceae; genus Lepagella. The sequence continues at coordinate 5,355 of CABRKI010000145.1, forward strand.
GGTGTTGCGAAGCCATGGAAGCGACACACCACGTGAGATCTGGCGTTTCGGAGAACCCGGTTCACCATATTACGATGCCATACGCAACATGATTGACATCCGTTACTCGTTGATACCTTACATCTACAGCATGGCTTCGATGCAATCGCGCGGTGCATACACCATGGCGCGCCCTCTGGCATTTGACTTTCCCGGTGACACCACGGTGTATGATATCAAAGACCAGTATATGTTCGGCGATATACTCGTGTGCCCCGTCACCGATTCGGGAGCCACATCGCGTAAAGTTTATCTTCCCCGTCTTGACAACGGAAGGAAATGGATAGATTTTTTCTCCGGATTAAGCTATAAAGGAGGCATCTCGATTGATAGCGATGCCCCGATCTCACGCCTTCCACTCTTCATACGGGGAGGTTCCATAATTCCTACGGGAGAGGCGACGGAATATGCCGACGCACAAACCGGCGGCCCGATCACAGTATCGGTATATCCCGGTGCCGACGCGGAATTTATATTTTATGAAGACGAGGGCGACAACTATAATTTTGAAAAGGGGGAATACATGACCATTCCCTTGAAATGGAATGAAAACGAACGCCGCCTGACCATCGGTAAGCGTCGTGGCAGCTATCAAGGCATGCCGGAAACCCGGAAAATCTGCGTCAAGATGCCCTCCGGGGAAAAAACAATCACCTACGACGGCAAAGAAACAAGCCTGCAATTCTGACATCCTCATAGCAGACATCACCGGACCGACACTGATAGCCCGGCTGCCGTTCGGATTCCGACTCTCAAAGAGAACCGGAATCCGTTCCTTATCTCAAATTGCGAATTTGAATTGTGTAAGCGCCTTGGCGCGCAAAAATCGAAGTTTGTGACAAAATAAAATTCGCTCCTTCTCCGGGATGTGATGGAAAGAGAAGATGGAGGAAGATTCGGAATTTTTTTATAACTTTGCAGTGCGGTTTACAAAGAGCCGTCACATAAATGAATTATATAACAGCAACTATTATCTACCCCTCCCCTGTCGTGACGAATTGGGGATACCTCGAAAACTGGAAGAGCACCGCTCCAGTCATGGCTTCATTGCAGTGAGCCTTTTCCGGATAATAATCCGGAATAAATACATTTCCACTTATTTTACTTTTAATTTACGTAATGAACAATCACCGATTGCTCACAGGGTTGCTTGCGGTCGCCCTGTGGAGCGGCGGAGCGTGCGTTGTCGGGCAGACGAAGCGGGTCCTTACCATAGAGGAACTGTTTGAAATCGCCGAAACCAACAGCGTGCAACTCCGTCCGTCGTTTAGTGCCGAGGAGGAAGCCCGGCGAGAAATCAGCGTAGCTAAGAGCAAACATCTTCCCGACATCGAGGCCAACCTGTCGCTCAGTTATATAGGCGACGGTTTTATCACGAAGCGTGATTTCACCGATTATCAAAAAGCCCCTATCCCGCATTTTGGGAACACGCTCGGCATCAACATCAATCAGCCCGTATATACGGGAGGGGCCATCACCGCCGGCATAAAAATGGCGGAACTGAAATCGACGGCAGCCCGTTATGCCACGGAACTGCAGCGCGACAACATACGGTTCCAACTGACAGGCTTCTATCTTGACATATACAAATTCGTCAACCTACGCAGTGTTGTGGAGAATAATATAGGGCAGGCACGGAAGGTGCTCGAAGAGATGCGCGCACGTTACGAACAGGGGATGGCCTTGCAGAACGACATCACCCGCTACGAACTTCTCGTTTCGAACCTCGAACTTCAATTAGTAAAAATCGACAACACGCTGACCATCCTCAACAGGAATCTTGCGGTGACGGCCGGACTCGGCGATGACACCGAAGTGGTGCCCGACACCACAATCCTTGACAAATCACTACCGGCGGCCGGTGAAGAATGGTGGCGCGAAGCAGCGGAAGAGGAGTCGCCGAGTCTGAAACTCGCCCGGTCGGGTGTTGAAATCAGCAAGAAAGCCGAAACGCTCGTGAAAAGCGAACGCCTTCCCAAAATCGGACTGCAGGCGGCCTGGAGCCTTGAAGGACCTATCCTTGTAGAGGTGCCACCTATCAACAGGAACCTCAGTTACTGGTATGTCGGCGTGGGTGTAAGCTACAACCTCTCCTCACTCTATAAGAACAACAAATCGCTTTCGAAGAGCCGCGCGGCAACACAGACCGCCATCGACCGGCTCGATGCGGCCCGAGAAAATGTGAGTTTAGGGGTGCGTGCTGACTATGTACGGTATATGGAGGCATACGAAGAACTTAAGACCCAAGAGAAAAGTGTGGAACTCGCCAACAGGAACTACAATACCACTTCCACGCGCTATTCCGAAGGGATGGCACTGATCACCGACATGCTCGATGCGGCCAACTCGAAACTCGATGCCGAACAGCAGCTCGTCAACGCCCGCATCAACATCATCTATTATTATTACAAACTCTTATTCACATCAGGAAAGATATGAAACACCGTAGCAAAAAAATAGCCTCATATATAGTGACCGTAGCGGTTATAGCGGCAGCCGCCCTCTGGGTGTGCAGCCGGTTCGTACGTTTCGGCAATGTAGAATTCACCGACAACGCCCAGGTGAAGCAGCAGATTGTGCCTGTCAACAGCCGCGTGCAGGGATATATAAAAGAGATAAGGTTCGAGGAATATGAACCTGTGAAAAAAGGTGACACGCTTGTGATAATTGACGACGCCGACATGCGTCTGCGGGTGGCGCAGGCTCGTGCGGACTATCAGAATGCGCTTGCA
>CABRKI010000146.1 GCA_902471455.1 uncultured Porphyromonadaceae bacterium
CATCGACTCTCCGGCGGTCAACAAGACTATCGAGACGGCGGTGGCCAACGGTGGGGGCGACGTGTTTTTCCCTGCCGGCACGTATCTTTGCGGTAGCATCCGCCTGAAGTCGAATATCAATCTCAATCTCTCTGCGGGATGCGTCATCCTTGCCGCGCCTGCCGAAATGAAGGCCTACGACGAGAGCGAGTCGTTCGGCGGGTTCCCGGAATACCAGGACGGCGGACATACATATTTCCACAATTCCCTCATCTGGGCCGACGGGGAGGAGAACGTGAGCATCACCGGGCATGGCATGATCGATGGCAAAGGGCTCACCAAGAAAGACACGGAGAATGCCGGCAACGTGCAAGGCGGTTCGATAGGCACCGGCGACAAGGCCATTGCGCTCAAGCTTTGCCGCAACGTCACCATCCGCGACATCACTATCTTCCGTGGCGGACATTTTGCCATTATCGTTACGGGGTGTGAGAGGGGAACCATCGACAACGTCACTATCGACACAAACCGCGACGGCATCGACATCGACTGCTGCAAGTATCTTTCCGTATCCAACTGCAAGGTCAACACACCGAGCGACGATGCTATTGTCTTGAAAAGTTCCTACGCGCTGAAGCGGCCCGTGATGTGTGAGAATATATCCGTCACCAACTGCCATGTCACCGGCTATAAGCTCGGCACCTTCCTCGACGGCACATACGTGCCGGAGAAGGTGGGCTGGGTGTGCGGACGCTTCAAACTCGGCACGGAGTCGAACGGCGGATACCGCGACATAACGTTGTCTAACTGTACGTTCGACTATTCCAGCGGACTCGCCTTCGAAGAGGTTGACCAAGGCACGATGGAGAATATCTCCGTCAGCAACATAACGATGAACCACGTCCATCATTATCCCATATACATCACCACCGGTTGCCGCAATCGCGGGCCGAAGGAGGTGGCTAAGAATTCTACGGCGAAAGACATACAGATTTCAAATGTGATGATTCAGGATTGCGACTCCCTTTGCTCCATCATCGTCACCGGATTGCCGGAAGAACCGATTCGCAACGTATGGCTCAACAACATCCGCATCCAGTTCCGTGGCGGGGGTGTGCGCGAACTCGCTACGAAACAATACCGCGAACAAGGCACGAATTATCCAGAGCCGAAGTTTGCCGGCCAGACTCCTGCCTACGGCCTTTATGCCCGCCATGTTGAGGGTCTGCATGTCAATGATGTCACCTTCTCCGTCATGCGTCCCGAGTTCCGTCCCGCCGTCGTGCTTGACGACGTGAAGGGAGCCACAATCCGCGCCCTCGACGCCCCCGTGGAATCCGGCGTAGATCGCATCCTCACCCTCGATTCGTCAGACGTAAGAATGGAATAGATTTTGGAAATAATGCCAAAATGCCTTATCTTTGCAAACGGTAACAATGCTTAAAATTTAAAGTTCTTAAAGTCTTTAAGGCTTCCGAAATTGTTACTCCTAAAAAGACTTTAAAGTCTCTAAAGTCTCAAAAGTCCTTAAGGACCTTAAAGACCCTCAACCCAAAACCAACAACCCACAACCGTTATGCAATTCAAAACAAATGCCAAATGCGCCGGATGCTCGTCGGCAATCCTCAACGCGATGCAAACCAGATTCCCCAACGAGAAATGGACCCTCGATCTCAATACCGCCGACAAAGTGCTCGAATGCCACGGTGTGCCCGATGATGCCGAAAAGGCGGCGCAGGTGATTAAGACGCTCGAGGAAACAGGGTTCAAAGGCTCTTGGATTACACAGTAAAAGCTTTTATAATAAAGCAAAAACTGTTCTTTCGAAATGGAAATCAATCCGCAGGGGGAGAATTGGAACGACCGGACACTGCGGCTTCTCGGAAGGGAAGCTGCAGATAAACTTCGTGATGCTTCGGTGCTCGTCGTGGGGGTGGGAGGCGTAGGCGGATATGCCGCAGAAATGCTTGCCCGCACCGGCGTCGGACATCTCACGCTCATCGATGCCGATGCCGTGGCTGAAAGCAATATCAACCGCCAGCTTATCGCCACACATTCCACCGTGGGCGAATCGAAGGTGGTGCTTTTTGCCGAACGCTTCCACGATATCAACCCGGAAGCTGAAATCAACGTAATCATGAACTTTCTGACCGCCGACAACCTGATGACGGTTTTCGATAAGAACCGTTTCGATTACGTCATCGATGCCATCGACACGGTCAGCCCGAAAGTGGCGTTGATTTCACATTGTCTGCTTAAAGGGATTCCGATTATCTCTTCCATGGGAGCCGGGGGGCGTCTCGATCCTACTAAAATCGGCTATTTCGACCTTTGGGACACCCGCGAAGACGGTCTTGCCCGCGCCGTGCGCCAGAAACTGAAGGCCGCTTCACTGCGCCGCCCTCTGAAGGTGGTGGCGAGCACGGAGAAGCCCAGTTCTCGTTCGCTGGTGGAGGTGGAGTCGCTCAATAAACGCACCTCCTACGGCACCATCGCCTCCATACCGGCCATTTTCGGCATTTTCCTCGCCAATCATGTGATAAGGAAAATCTCCGGAGTTTAAGTAATAATGCATAATGTTTTAACTAATGCATAATGTTATATTAATGCATAATTCATAATGCATAATTCATAATCTAAGATACAAATTCTTAATTATGAATAATGCATTGATAAAAGAATTATGCATTATGCATTTTAATAAGGAATAAAGTGATTGAAATAAAAAACGTTACAAAATCATACGGACCGCTTACTGTGCTCCACGACGTCTCGCTCACGGTCCCCGAAGGTGAGATTATGGCCATTGTGGGACCTTCCGGAGCCGGAAAAACCACCCTCCTCCAGATTGCCGGTACGCTCGACCGACCCGACTCGGGAAAAGTGCTTTTCGACGGCACCGACCTTTTCTCTCTTAAAGACAAGAAACTTTCGCAGTTCCGCAATCTTCACATCGGTTTCGTTTTTCAGTTCCATCAGTTGCTCCCGGAGTTTTCCGCTCTCGAAAACGTGGCGATGCCCGCACTGATAGCCGGCAGGAAGAAAAAAGAGGCGTTTGCCGAAGCGGAAAAGTTGCTTGGCGACCTCGGTCTCGCTCACCGCCTGTCGCACAAACCCGCCGAACTTTCGGGCGGAGAGAAGCAGCGCGCCGCCATCGCCAGGGCTTTGGTCAACCGTCCCCGCATAGTGCTTGCCGACGAACCCACCGGAAGTCTCGATTCCAAAAACCGCGAAGAGATTCAGCTGATTATCTCGCGTCTTTGCCGTGAGCTCGGACAGACTTTCGTCATCGTCACCCACGACCGTGAAATGGCATCGATAGCCGACCGCACCGTGGAAATGGCCGACGGCAGAATCGTAGGTTGCGAAGCGGCGGCAAGTGTTATGATTTCTAAAATCGATGAACCGGGTTTGGATATATAATCCTTTTTCATTATCTTCGCGTTCCGTAAAAAGGAATCAAAACCAAAATTAACAACAAATATGGCAACACCAGAAAACAACAAGAATCAGCTTCAGATTCAGCTCCGCCCTGAAATGGCCGACGGAAAATACAGCAACCTCGCCATGATCGGCCACGGCCCCAACGAATTCCTCATCGACTTCATCTTCGCTGCTCCCGGAATGCCGCAGGCTCCCGTGGTGAGCCGCGTTATCATGAGCCCAGAAAACGCCAAGCAGCTCATGTTCGCCCTCACCGACAACATCAAGAAGTATGAGGCCCAGTTCGGCGAAATCCAGCCACGTGGCGGCAAGAACCCGGCAATCGGCAACAACTGATAAAGACTGTTAAAAAAGCTAAGAGTGGAAATGCAGGCCCTATAACCGGCGTTTCCACTCATATCAATTTATAGACATGGACAATAACCTTACGCTCTACAACTCGCTCACGCGCATCAAGCAGCCTTTCAAGCCTATTCATGAAGGCCATGTGGGCATGTATGTGTGCGGTCCGACTGTGTATGGCGACGCACACCTGGGTCACGCCCGGCCCGCAATCACTTTCGACATCCTTTTCCGCTATCTGCGTCACCTGGGGTATAAGGTGCGCTACGTCAGAAACATCACCGACGTGGGCCATCTCGAGCACGACGCCGATTCGGGCGAAGACAAGGTGGCGAAGAAAGCACGCCTCGAACAGCTCGAACCGATGGAGGTGGTGCAGCTGTATCTCAACCGCTATCACCACGACATGGAAGCCCTCAACGTGCTTCCGCCGAGCATCGAGCCCCACGCCTCGGGCCATATCATCGAGCAGATCGAATATGTGAAGAAAATTCTCGATGCAGGATATGCCTACGAAAGCAACGGTTCCGTATATTTCGACGTGGAGAAATATAACGGCGACCACCGCTATGGCAAACTGTCGGGAAGAAACATCGAAGACCTCCTTTCCACCACCCGCGCCCTCGACGGCCAGGAGGAGAAACGCAATCCCCTCGATTTCGCCCTTTGGAAGAAGGCGTCGCCCGAACATATCATGCATTGGCCTTCACCCTGGAGCGAAGGGTTCCCCGGATGGCACCTCGAATGCTCCACCATGGGTGAGAAATATCTCGGAGAAACTTTCGACATACACGGCGGCGGACTCGACCTCCTCTTCCCCCACCACGAATGCGAGATTGCGCAGAGCGTGGCGGCGCAGGGACATGAGGCCGTGAAATATTGGGTCCACAACAATATGATTACCATCAACGGGAAGAAAATGGGGAAGAGCTATAACAATTTCATCACCCTCGAACAATTTTTCGATGGTTCCCATCCCCTCCTGGAGCAGGCGTATTCCCCTATGGTGATACGATTCTTCATCCTCCAGGCGCAATACCGCTCTACGGTTGACTTCTCCAACGCTGCCCTCCAGGCGGCTGAGAAGGCGCTCCAGAAGATTACCGACGGCTACCGGCGCCTGCAGGCACTCCTTCCCGCCGAAAAATCGTCGGTGGAGGTGCCCGACTTCCTTACCAAGTGCTACGAGGCGATGGACGACGACCTCAACACTCCTCAGGTGATAGCGCAGCTTTTCGAGGCTTGCAAGATTATCAACGCCGCCTCCGACGGAAGCGTCAAGCTGTCGGGCGAGGATATCGCGAAATTGCGTCATCTGTTCGACATCTTCCTTGTGGAAATTCTCGGCATGAGGATGGCGGGCGACGCCGACAATGCCGGCGCTGCCAAGGCCTACGAAGGTGCGGTTGACCTTCTGATGGAAATCCGCAAGAATGCAAAGTCGGCGAAAGACTGGGCTACATCCGACCTTATCCGCGACAAACTCGCCGCACTCGGCTTCGACGTGAAAGACACCAAAAACGGCGTCGAGTGGAGTCTTAAATAATAGCCGATTAATCAGTAAATGTTTAAAGTTTAAGGTTTAAGGTTTAGAAAAGTGTATGTGCTTTTGACACAAGTAAACACTATTATCTAAACTTTAAACCTTAAACTTTAAACCCTCACCCCTAAACCTTAACCTTGTTAAGTCTTAGCGAATTGGCCACCACGCACACCGATGAAAACGCCATCGCGGCGGAGGCAAGCATCGGCGAGAGCATCATCCCTGTGAAGGGATAGAGTGCGCCGGCTGCCACCGGTATTCCTATCACATTATAGATAAACGCCCAGAAAAGGTTCTCCTTTATGACCCGGAGCGTCGCCGCTGAGAGTCTGAGGGCTTTCGGGATATACATGAGCCTTCCCGAAACGATTGTGAGTTGTGCCACCTCTATAGCAATGTCGCTTCCTCCTCCCATGGCAATCGACACGTCGGCTTCGGCAAGGGCCTGCGAATCGTTGATGCCGTCGCCGGCCATCGCCACGAATTTACCTCCCTTTTTCAGTTGCGATATGGCATCCTGCTTCCCTTGCGGAAGCACGTCGGAAATCACTTCTTCAATACCCGTTTCTTTCGCCACGAAGAGTGCCGTCTCACGGCGGTCGCCCGTCAGCAACACGGTCTTTACCCCCATATCTTTGAGCGTGGCGACAGTCTCTTTCGCATCCGGGCGAATCGTGTCGGAAACTTTCAAAGCCAGAATTGCTCCGGTGGTGTCACCGGCAATCACAACCCCGGCACCTTCAGAAGCCCATTCTCCGCAAATCTCTTTCAGTTTGTCCGGAATGCGTAGCCCCGATGACTCGGCAAGCGCCTCGTTGCCTATCCATACTTCATACCCCTCAACCATTCCTTTCATTCCCATTCCTGGAATATAATCAAAATTCTCGGGTTCAATTCCTTTAAGATTTGAATCAATTCCTGTCGTCCAGTCTATGATGGCAGTCGAAAGCGGATGTGTCGAGCGTTTTTCAAGCGAATATATAGCCTGCATAAGACGGGGCGCAACCGATCCTGCCGGATATACAGATTTCACGGTCGGCTTCCCTTCCGTGAGAGTCCCGGTCTTGTCGATGGCCAATACATCTATTTTTTTGAGTAGTTCGAGGGCCGATGCCTCTTTTACGAGTATTCCGCTCCTTGCGCCGCGACCTATGCCCACCATCACGGCGGTTGGGGTGGCGAGTCCGAGCGCGCACGGACATGCTATCACGAGCACCGACACGGCGGCGAGCACTGCCATCGGTATGTAGGGGGTGCCGAAGGCCGCCCAGATGCAGAAGGTGAGTATGGCGATGCCGATTACGGTAGGCACGAAAACCGCGCTTATTTTGTCAACGAGTCGTTGCACCGGTGCTTTCGACCCTTGCGCCCGGCGCACGCAGTCGATGATGCGGGCCAGTTCCGTGTCGGTGCCTACTTTCATCGCCTCCACCGTTATCGAGCCGTTGGTGTTGAGTGTGCCTGCCGACACATGGTCGCCCGGCGTTTTCTCCACCCCTTCAGGTTCGCCGGTGAGCATGCTTTCGTCAACCGACGACATCCCGCTCTTTACGATGCCGTCAACGGGTATCCTTTCTCCCGGTCTTACGGAAATGAGTGTGCCGGGGGTGATTTCGCTTATCTTTACGGTCTTTAGGGTGCCGTCGGCGTCAACCACCTGCGCTTCCGAGGGCTGGAGACCCATGAGGGCTTTTATAGCTGTCCCCGTGTTGCGCTTGGCGCGGCTTTCCATGAATTTGCCGGTAAGCACGAAGGCTATGATCATGGCCGACGCTTCATAATAAAGGTCGGCGGGGATGCCCCGCGAGGTAAAGAATTCCGGAAAGAAAGTGTTGAAAAGAGAAAAGAGGAAGCTCACGAGGGTTGACACCGCCACGAGCGAGTCCATGTCGGGGCGACGCGAGGCAAGATGGCGGAAACCGTTGACGTAGAAACGCCGTCCGCTGAACGCCATTACCCCCAACGTAAGGAGCATCATCACTATGGAGTCGCCCGGAAAATGGACATGCAGCATGCATATTGCCGAGAGGGGGAGGGTAAGGACCCATGCCACGATAAGGTCGCGCTTCATGCGGCGGTATTGACGTTGCTCCGCCTTCTCTTTCTCTTCCACGGCTTTTGCCACGGAATCCTCCACAATCATCTCATAGCCGGCTCCTCTGACGGCCTGGGCCACCTTCTGTGGCGACGTAACAGCCGGGTTCCAGGAGAAGGAAACCTCCGAACCCGCAAAATTCACGGAAGCGTCGGAGACTCCGTCGCACCCGGCCACGGTCTTCTCCACCGTCCCTGCGCACACGGCGCACATCATTCCCGTCACCGGGAACACACCTTTTTCAATTTTATTTCCCATACAATAACAACGCTCCATCCCCCAAAAATATTTATCTAACCAGCCCAACTGTTGCTGTCCAACCAGAACAACTCCAATAACCAACCAGAACAACTGTTGATGTTCCAACCAGAACAACCAAGAACAACCAGATTGATTTAAATAATTCTGGTTGTCCTTGTTGTTCTGGTTGGTTGGATAGATTAGTCTGTTTTGGGAAAAAAGTCTGGTTGTTCTTGGTTGTTCTGGTTGGTTGGATAGATTAGTCTGATTGGGGGAAAATTCTGGTTGTTCTTGGTCGTTCTGGTTTGAGTTTAAAAAAAAGTCTGGTTGTTCTTGGTTGTTCTGGTTTGAGTTTAAAAAAAA
>CABRKI010000147.1 GCA_902471455.1 uncultured Porphyromonadaceae bacterium
GTGGGTCTTGGGTTCGAATCCCAACCGGATCACAACGGGGTCGCTTTTCCGCGACCCCGTTTTCGCGTATATACCCAACTCGCAGCCGAATTAATCTTCTCGTCTATTCCTCTAAAAGAATGGTAACTTATATAACGATTAACTCCGTGAAAGTAACCTTCGACCTCCAGATCCGCGAAGTGGAAAAGGCTGATGTCGCTAAAAATGTCGCTAAAAATGTCCCTGTAAAACTAACTGCAACTCAACAAAAAGTGTTGGAGCTTATTCGTGAGAATCCATCAATCACTCATATTGAAATGTCCCGAAAATTATTGTTGACTGAAAAGACAGCAAGGCGGACAACTAAGGCTCTCCGGGAATTAGGACTATTAAAACGAGAGGGAAGCGATAAAAACGGACGATGGATATTAAATAACTGATTTTTAACAGCTACTTGGATAAAATATATCTGAGCAATAATAATTATAATTAAATAGATATGTTGGGACAGAGAGACTATATCGTACCGCTCGATAGTGTAGAAAGCAGAAAAATCAGAGAGACCGCCTATGGAATCGCTACCGGTAATCTAAATGAAGAAGATTGTGCATTGGTTGCTTATTTCGAATCATTGACTGCTAATAACAAAAATCGCTTTATATGGAAGTGAAAAAGGATTTCGATTTATGTATCTTCCGTTGATGCGTTGATGGAGGTCGGTTTGTGAATATAGTGGAGGAAATCGGAATGATTTTTGAAAAATAAAGTGGGGGAGGGATTGGAGTTAGGATAAAAAGTGCTATATTTGTCGTAAAAATAGCAATAATCATGGATTTTATAGAGCAAATTGCCGAACGGATACGCGGACTTCGCGACGCCCTCGACCTTGACGTGGAAGGGATGGCTTCGCTTTGCGGCATCTCGCCGGCTCTCCTTGCCGAATATGAAAGCGGCACCGTCGATATCCCCGTGAGTTTCCTGCATTCCCTGTCGGCTGCCTGCGGGGTGGAGATGACCGCCCTGATGTTCGGTAGCGAACCGAGAATGAATTCTTATTATGTCACCCGCTCCGGACAGGGCGTGAAGGTGGAGCGCACGGGCGCATACAGCTATCAGGACCTTGCAGCCGGTTTCCAGCACCGCGTGATGGCGCCGTTTATGGTGACCGTGGAACCTTCGCATACCGACGGCCCCCTCGCTCTCAACACGCATGAAGGGCAGGAATTTAACTTCGTGGTGGAAGGTACGCTCGAAATCACCGTTGGGGGCAAGGTCAACGTGCTCAATCCCGGCGACACAATCATGTTTGACGCCCGCAAGCCCCACGGCCTCAGGGCCATTGGCGACCGACCTGTGAAAATGCTGGCAATCATCTCATAAGACAATCATCCCAACTACTTTGACGGTTTGCTATCCAATCAAACATGCCGAAGGCATGTCCCTACATTGAACATGTCCCTACATAGAATATGCATTCCGTCGATTACTCTTTGCAATATGCTTGAAAAATTTCTTGACAAGACAGAATTCGATTCATACGAGGACTTTATGGAGAATTTCCATGTCAATGTCCCGGAGAATTTCAATTTCGGATATGACGTGGTTGATGCCTGGGCTGAAAAAGAGCCCGACAAACCCGCGTTGCTCTGGACCAACGACAAGGGGGAAAAGATACAGTTCTCTTTTGCCGACATAAAAAGGGAGAGCGACAAGACGGCTTCGTTCCTGCAGAGCCTCGGCATCGGCAGGGGCGACATGGTGATGCTCATCCTGAAGCGCCATTATCAGTTCTGGTTCTCGATAATCGCCCTTCACAAGCTTGGGGCTACGGTGATTCCAGCCACCCATTTGCTGACGGCGAAAGACGTGAAATATCGGTGTGAAAAGGCCGGGATTAAGGCCATCATCTGTGTCGGCGACCAAGTGGTGATTGACCATATCGAGAAGGCCATGCCCGACTGCCCGACGGTGAAGGCACTGATCTCTACGGGACCGGTGGTGCCTGAAGGATGGTATGACTTCAACAAATGCATCGATGCCGCCAAGCCGTTCGTGCGTCCCGCCGAGGTCAACACCAACGACGATGTCTCGCTGCTTTATTTCACATCCGGCACCACGGGCGAACCGAAGATGGTGGCGCATGATTTCACTTATCCCCTCGGACATATCATCACCGCTTCTTACTGGCACAACCTTAAGGAAGACAGCCTTCATCTTACCCTTGCCGACACCGGTTGGGGAAAGGCGGTGTGGGGCAAGCTATACGGCCAGTGGATTGCAGGGGCGAACGTCTTTGTATATGATTTCGAGAAATTTGAGCCAGTGGATGTGCTCCACAAGATACATGAGTTCGGCATCACCTCTTTTTGCGCGCCTCCCACCGTGTTCCGTTTCCTTATCCGCGAAGACCTTTCGAAGTTCAACCTTTCCACCCTCAAATATTGCACCATCGCGGGCGAAGCGCTCAACCCGAGCGTATATGAGGAATGGCTTTCGCTCACGGGGATAAAACTTATGGAGGGTTTCGGACAGACGGAAACCACCCTTACCATCGCCACTTACCCTTGGCTTGAACCGAAACCGGGTTCGATGGGCAGGAAGGGGCCGGAATATGACATTGATCTCATCACCCCCGACGGGCGCAGTGCGGAAGACGGCGAACACGGTGAAATCATAGTCCGTACGCACGGGCGCAAGCCGTTGGGTCTGTTTAAGGAATATCTGCATGACCCCGAGTTGACGCGTGAAGCGTATGACAACGGCATATATCATACGGGCGATGTGGCGTGGCGCGATGAAGACGGATATTATTGGTTTGTAGGGCGTAAGGACGATGTGATAAAATCGTCGGGCTACCGCATCGGCCCCTTCGAAGTGGAAAGCGCGCTGATGACTCACCCGGCGGTGGTGGAATGTGCCATCACGGGCGTTCCCGATGAAATCCGCGGGCAGGTGGTGAAAGCCACCATAGTCCTTGCCAGGGAGTTTGAGCAAAGGGCTCAGGAGGAGCCGGAAGTTTTAATCAAGGAGATTCAGAACCATGTGAAGCGCGTCACCGCGCCTTACAAGTACCCCCGCATAATAGAATTTGTAAAAGAACTGCCGAAGACTATTAGCGGTAAAATCCGCCGCGTCGAAATCCGCGACAAGAAATAACCATTCCCCCTTCTACGGGCGGTTTTCGGCCATGATGGTTCCGGATTGTCATTATTGATGATTCGGAATCATTTTTTATATATGGCATATCATTTCATTTGTGAAACACCGGATTCCTCCTTTCTTTAAATCGGGAGTGTTAAGGCGTATGTCGCAATCTATTACAAATATTGTCCCGGACTTTGATTTTAATATGTTTTCATCATGCATGTCGCTGAGATATATTTCGGGGGTTACATAGGTCCAGTTTCGAGGATTTTGTAGATGGAATCCCATATTCGACATGAATAATCGGATTTCTTTATCAGACATTCTTATCCCTTCGATAAACGGTTGTTTTATCAATATTTTGAAGTATCCATCGGCGTCACGTCCAAAACCGATGACTTCCATTTTTGTTTCAGGAAAATATGCATTATGGAGGGAAATTCTGTCTAATGCAAGAATAGGCAGGATAAAATAATCCAGCCCGATTGTTTTCAAAAGAGAAGTTCCGTTGTCATATACTTTTGCTTCCCCGCCTTCTGCAATATGTTCTCCGAGACAGGAGGATATTGCGTTATCGATATCCTCGAACCAGATTCCTTCTTTCCTTGCCCAATCTTCTATTGTCTTAGCTTGTTTCTCTCCTTGTTCGAGCATTCTTTTGAATTCGTCGAGGTCTTCAGAGAATTGATTTGGCTGATTTTTTGCTCCCGCGAGTATGGACGCAATGACATGAGTCGAACCTCCCTCTGTGCAGCCATGCTGTTCTTGAGGTGAAAATCGTTTAAATAAGATCTTTCTGTTGATAATCTGGGTTGCATACCATTCCAGTTTTGCCAGACCTTCGGAATTAAATCCGTCAAAAATTATATCGTTGATAGAATCCCAAAAATCTGAATTTGTCATAAATGATATTTTTTAACTTCTATGCAAAAATACATAATAAGAAGCATTTTTGCAAGTCACGGGCGGTTTTCGGCCATGATGAAGTCGTAGTGGGTGAAGGAGCGGGGGGTGACGCCGAGCATCAGGATGAAAAGACCCGAATCACCGGGAAGTTCCTCTTCCGTCAGGCGCACGTTGATGAGTTTGTCGGCATGGCTTCCGAAAGCCTCGAAAATGGAGTCGGAAGAGTCGGGCACGCCGATTATAAGGCCGATGTCGCTCATCTCCTGTAGCAAGCACCCGCTGAAAAGGGCCTGCTGATGGTTGACGAACTCACGGTTGCCTTCGGCGTAAGGGAAAAGGAAGAAATAGCAATAGTCGGTGGCGCCTTTCTCATCGAAATGCGCCACTGCGCTTATGTCGGGTTTCATTCCGTAGTAGCTCACCACATAACCGTCGGCAGACTCGAGCCAAAGACCCGTGCTGTCGGCGGAAGGAGTGAGATTCAGACAACGGCCTGCCTCCTCCACCGTACGGCTCTGCGACAGGCCCGTATTGAGCACCCCGTAAACTTTTGAGACGAGGTCCATGGCGGTGAGTTCGAGCGGCATGGCGGCAACGGGTGTTGCCGGGCCATCGTTACCGGCTGCGAGAGCGGTTGAGAGGGCGCTTTGGGACAACCGGGCGGCGGGAACCACGGTCTGGGCTGTGGCGGAAGTGACGGCGAGCGCCACGGCTATAGTCAGATAGAGGAGAGTTGCCTTCATAGTCTATTGATTTTCTGTTTACTTCTATAACTGAAAACCAATATCCGAGGTTCATCCCCACAATGTTAAATCCTCACGTCTGTCGGCACGTAATAGGCTTCTATATAAGTTTCCTTGCGTTGCACCTGATTACCGACGCATGCTTGTAGGTTATGCCGAGCAACATCCCGATGGCACCGTAGTCGAACCCGCATAGGTCATAGATCAATGCCCGGATTACCAACGGGCTTACGCTGCGGTCATTCTTCAGAACCGTGATAAGATTGTTTTTAAGGCAATCCAACTCATTGGCCAGGGCTTCGAGCGTATCGACGTTGCGATATGTAGCCACGATATATTCTCCACGCGCCACCAGCGATGGCATATCTTCTTCATCCTGTGCATCGTTGTGCCGGATGTGTGTCGGGTTCTCTTTGCGTCGGAATTTACCTTTTTGCGTACATTCGTATCCGTTTTTCCTGAGTTTTAAAAGCACCGATGCATCAATGGAATGTATTTTTGTAAAATACTCTAACCGTTCTTTTTTTATTGCCTCTATCTGCCGGTTGGCTTCCGTCTCCTTTTCCTCAAGTTCGCGGATCTGAAGATGCAGTTTTTTATTCTCTTCCTTATAATTTATCTCCGGGGAGGGGTCAAGGTCTTCACTCCGTTTTAAATCGGCGGCTTGCCGACAAAGCGAATCTTTTTGCCGCTCGAGAACTTTACTTTTCTGTATAGCTTCTTCAAGACTCTTCTTCAATGTTTCATTCTCTAAATAAAGCTGTTCTTTCTGCTGCGACAACCCTTCTAACTCCGCAGTTATTGAATTTTCACGTTCCTTCAAGGCATCTTCCTTCTCTTTCAGATTTTTGCGGTGGCGTTTTTTTATAATTGCGCTGTAGAGATACCAGCCGGCCATTGCTATGCATAGACAGATTATTACAATTATGGCGGTTTTATGCCAGTTGTCGGCTTCGGTCCGGATTTCAGCTGTCAAGCCCTTTCCCATATCGCGTTCTTGTCTTACCACGTTTTTTTCGTCAATCTCCGTCTGCACTATGGCGGAATACTTGTCAACCGAATCTCTGAAAGCCAAGGCTCTCTTCAAGTCTCCCTTGTCGGAATGGAGCTGGGAAAGCATATAATACCACACCGCTTTTGTATTGTCGTCCGCCTTGTCGTTGAGCGAGTCAACGATGGCTATAGCGTTGTCAACCCCTTTTACATACGACATCGAGCGCGTGTAGGCAAAGAGAAAATGGGGAATCAAAGCGACGTCCCCTTTGGAAGAAATACTGTCGAATATTTCCAATGCCCGTGAATGGTTGCCGATGAGGCTATATGTATAAGCTATGTTAGCTCTCAGTTCTTGTTCCACGGCTTTCTCACCATCTTTGTTTACGTAATCAAGGGCGGCGTTGAATTCATCGAGAGCTTCCGTATGTTGGCGTGTCCCGTTGTAGGCTATGCCCGACAGGAGATAGGCATGTACGATTCTTGTGGAGTCGTTGGTGGTGAGAATTATTTCCTTTCCCTTTTCGATGCATTCCCGTTCGTCTTTGCCGTCACGGCTTTCAGCATACACCACCGATTTGTTGAGCCACGCCTGCATTTGGTATCTGGCAGAATATTTCCCCTTGGCAAGTTTAATCGACAGGTCGTACTCCGAAATTTTGATTCCTCCCGAATCAACGGTTGCCCCTTTTGCATAGTGGGTAAGCATCGTCTGCCGCGACGGCTCGTCGGAATCGCCGTAATAGTCATAAGCCGCTTTCAACCCCTCTTCCGTAGCAGCGGAAGGGTTAGTCTTCAAAAGCGCCATCGTCCGCAGCAAGGAATAATCGGCCCTGAGTTTTTCGGTATTGATTCTTGTCGTGTCAATCCCCGCGATTATCGCCATCGCCGAATCCGGCATCGCGTCAAGCACCGCGTCCGCCCGCTCCAACGCCTCCCGCGCCCCCCTGTCCGCACCCATATCGCCGCATCCGCCGGCGAACATTATCAACAACAATCCGATAATCGGGCAATAAAACGTCTTCATCGTTACTTGTAGTTTAGTCTGGTTTATGTAGGGACATGCCTACGGCATGTTTGATTCCACACCTCGCGTTCAAATATTACATGCACGCACCCTACCGTTCTGCAAATGTAATGATTATAAATAAATTATGAAAATAAAAAAGTTGGATTGTTTCAAAATTATAACGACAAGCCATTGGGTAGGCCGTTCACCACCACACCTGGCGGCCATTTTGCAGTGTGAACGGGCGTTCCTCCTTACCCTTCGTGAGGTCGTGGAGAAGCAGCAACGCCCCTTGGGGGATGTTGTCGTATCTCAGTTCATACCCCTCGCTGTGACGCTTGCCGAGCGAACGCCATTCCGTGCCGTCCCACCAGGTCAGCTCGTAGTCGTCGCCCGGTTCCACGAAATTACCGTCGTGGCGCGGATAATAGTCTATCCTCGCTATCTCCACCCGCCTGCCGAAGTCAAGGTTCTGTTTCCCTTTCGACCTTATAGCCTTCCCGTCCGGACCGTATGCCACGAGGCTGTCCATGTAGTGGCGTACCGGCGGGTCGGTCTCGACCCACAGGCAACGGTATCGCCCCTTAGGGGTAACATAGGCCGTGTTGTGGAAGACAGGCACGTCGGTGAGTGTGTAAAGCGTCACTGGGTTGCGGAACCCCGAATCCCTCCCCGCCACTATCCTCGTGCCCGGCATCTGGGCGTACCCGTTGAGCT
>CABRKI010000148.1 GCA_902471455.1 uncultured Porphyromonadaceae bacterium
ACTCTTTCCCTACACGACGCTCTTCCGATCTCGGATTCCAGATTTAAAAGTAATGGTCTGAAATCCTTTTACCTAAAAAACATCTATGACACCTGTGATATAGATACCTGTTATTTACCATAGACCACAATCTCGCCGCACGACCAGAATGCAGTTGTCTTTCCTACGAGAGAGCCGCCGTCGGCCTCGACCACACAATATCTGAACTTATTGAACTTGAACGGGCAATGGAAAGAACCCACGGAAGCCACGTCATATCTGTCGAGCAGAACTTTACCGTATGCGTTGCAATCGGCAAACTCCACCCAGTCGGTACCGTTCCATGCATAAAGCTTCACTCTCTTCACGTGGCCGTTGTTGTAGCTCTGACGGTTGGCATGGTCGAATCCTATTTCCTGAATCTCCTTCGGAAGTGTAAATTCAATATATGACCCGAACTCATCGAAATTCCTTGCACTGCTGCCATACCAGCTATGGAAATGGGTTGAGAAGTCGCCGTCGCAAAGTCCGGGCACTCCCTTGCCGTCGCCGCTGTAGCAGTCATTGGCATAAAGCATGTCGGCCGTGATGTCAATCTTGAATCCGCCGGCATTGTCTATTCCGACAAGGGCGGTCGATTCGCCGATTTCAAAACCGTCAAGGCTGAGGGCGGTAATTCTCAAAGGAATCGCATTCCTGAAGCCGGCTTTGTCAATGTCGATATTCACGGTCATGGAGGCTGATTCCTCTCCCTCGTTGATTGCCACGTCGCTAACTCCGGAGTATGCTTCGGCGGGCATCAATCCCATGCTCGTGCCTTCGTTGGCATTGTATTCTTCAAGCACGCTCGGGTCAATCTCTACTTTAGCGGTGATGTTCCATTCGCTCTCGAAAGGAAGTCCGATATCAAAAGTAAACGAGTTCTCTCCGTCTTCAAGCATTTTGACTCCCCCGTTAAGGAATCCTACCGACGGCTCCTTATATTCCGGAATAATAAACATTTCACTTCCGTTTGCATCGATAAGTCCGTCGGAACTTTCAAGCACAAGAGGAATAACCGGAGTTCTGGATGCATCGTTATAGGTTTCCATAAACTCGCCTACCGCAGGAGGAAACACATTCAGGGCCAAGGTCTTGTAGCCTTCCCCGGCTTTGAATTCAAGAGGCTGCTCGAGAGTCTGTCCTGTTTCTGAAAACGAATAGCAGTTGTTGGGTAGATAGCTGTAGCCGGCACCCGATTCAAGAAGCCAGTCGTTGAATTCCTCCTCCGTCATTACGCGCACTTTGGCATCTGACGGCGAATCGGGATTCCATCCCCCTTTCATGACTGAAATTGGAAAAGCAGAAACTGCGTGGGGAGAATAGACCGTGAAGTCATGAGCCCCACTGTCTTTAAACATCATTACCTTGGAGTATTCCTCCGGATAGATGTCATATTTTTCGGAGCATGACGCACCTGCGAGCAACATGGCAAGAGATGCGGATGCCAGATATATTCTTTTCATAAGGTATTTCACTTTTATGTGTTACACAATCTGTTTAGAATCCGGGGTTCTGCACGCACTGCGGATTGGCGTAAACCTCCTTCTCCGGAATAGGATAGAGATAGAGCTTGTTGCCCCAGGTATAGGGATAAGGGAGGGAAATCGGTTTATTGAACTCTTCGAACGAGGGGAATTCTTTTTCAAGAGCATTAAGACCCATTCGCTTGCCGTATCCGAGATACTTCTCACCTTCCACGTAACGCCGGATGTCGAAATAACGGTGGCATTCGCCGAAGAACTCGATGCGTCGTTCGTTGAGAACCCAGTCAAGGAGCGACATACCACCCTTGCCTATCATATCGTTTGTAAGGGGTTTTGCGCCTGCACGATTACGAATCACATTCACATCGGAAATTGCCTGTTCCGTTCTACCGAGCTGTGCCGCTGCCTCCGCTCTATTTAGATACATTTCACCCAGACGGATAATCTTGATAGAAGGAGTAACCGAACCGGAATAAGACCATGAACCTTCCGGTATCATCATTGTAATCTCTTGAAATTTCTGACAGAAATATCCGGTGGAACAGTTATCACGGTTTCCTTTCTGCTGTTGGTAGCCATGATAGCCGATAACCTCGTTCGGATTGTTGGGGTTATACCTTTCAAGAAGATTGAGATGAATCGGTTTCCCGTTTGCAAGACGAAGTGAATAGTCACCGCCGTCAAAACCGATCCATGCGTAAAAACGGGGTTCACGGTTCACATGAAGATTGATAATCTTGTCGCGGCGAAGCCCTTCGGCAGGAAGGCCAGCACTTTTGAACCAATCAGATTCAGGAGTGAAATCGTCGTCATTCTCCGGCAAGAGACCATTGTCTGTCAAGAAATGCGTAACGGCATTCAATGTCGGGTTATATCCACCGAAGCCGGAACGTACAGACCCGCCGCTCATTGTAAACTGGGCAGGCCATGAAGCATACATAGTGCTTCTCAATGAACCCGTACGTTCAACCATATCCCATATCGCTTCTCGGTTACCCTCTCCCTCGCAAGCATACATAAGATAACGCATGCGGAGCACAGCTTTCTTGAATTCATCATCCACATTGCCTGGCACATAAACCTCATCAAGGCTAATACCTGCGCTTTCATAATAGTCGTCGGTATAGATGGCTCTTCCTCCAGCGCTTTCGGCATATTTTATGGCTTCGTCAGCGGCATCATACGCACGCTGCCACTTGGAGGCATCGTATGTACGGCTTACAAGTTCAAGTCCATACCCGGGAGTTTCGAAATTAGTATTCTTGAAGTTTGCATACGGGAATTTTCCATTCCAGAGTGGAGAGGCGGCGAGAAGAAGCACCTGTGCTTTTACGGCTTTGCAGATAGTTGATGTCATCCTTCCGTGTTCGGCATCGTTCCTCACTGCCGGAAGGTCTTTTGCAGCTTCATCGAGTTTGTCGCAAATCCAATCTACACAATAGTCGAAATGACATCGGCCGTTAAATCCTGATGTAGGAGTATCAAGACCCTGTTGGTGTTCGAGGATTACAATAGGTCCGTAACGGCGAAGAAGCATGAAATGATAGTATGCTATCAAGGCATTAGCTTCCGCCTTCCATTCGATTGCGGTAGATTCCGAAATCACACCTCTGCCTACAAGATTGGTCTCGTCCATCTTGTTCATAAACAAATAGCATTGCCCTATCCCCTTATACATGAAATTCCACACATTATGATTGTTGGACGCGGAAAGTGTATTGAGAAGGATGAGTCCTACATATCCGTTGGATCCGGCGTCGGTGCTCCATCCGTATGGATTGATTACATCATCTGCAGTCACGTTGAGGTCGCCCAAGTTCCAAAGATAAGGAAGGTCGCTGTCCTCGTTGTTCATCATGAAGCTATAGCACGAATAGAGGAAACCGCGTGCAGTGTTGATATTTTCCATACCGTCGTTCACACTCACTTGCTCCGGCGGAACGACATCGAGATAATTGCAAGAGGTAACGCCCATGGTCGATGCCAAAAGAAGCGCGAATGCCGTCTTATTTATTATATTCTTAAAATTCATAGCTTTCTTCAATTTTAGAGGTTGAACTGAACACCTACCGTCACAGATTTTTGGGTAGGATATTTATCCCATGATTCCATTTCCGGATCCCAATATTTGAACGACGTGAAGTTAAGAAGATTCGTTCCTTGCACATACACCCTGCCTAACGGGAAGGACCATCCAAGTTCTATATTCTTGAGGCGGAGGAAAGATCCGTCACGCAGCCAATATGTAGAATTGACGCGGTTATTGGCAATCTCACCCACATTGACACCCATTCGGGGGTATTCCGCATCGAAATTGTTAAGCTCCGGATCGAAGTGACTGTCATAAACCCACTGGAACATATTGCGTGGTTCCGCTCCGAAATTCTTGGAGAAGGGGTCAAGACCGTTCACAAGGAGTTTGCGTTTAGCCGAACCTGTGAAGAAGAAGCCGAAATCCCAATTTTTCCAGTTGACGGTAGCACCGAAACCATATTGGAGACGCGGTGTCCTTCCATATTCCGAAATCATGGTTTGGTCATCGGATGTTATCTGGCCGTCTCCGTTGAGGTCACGATATTTTATATCACCAACCATCGCAACGGAACCAAGGTTCTGCACCGGGCTATTGTCAATCTCTTCCTGTGATTTGAAAAGCCCTTCCGCAATATATCCACGGGTATAATCCATCGGAAGTCCGGTAGAGAAAAGCCAAGGATACTTATAGTTCAACTCATCGCCGTCAATCAGTTTGTTCTTATTGTAAGTAAAGTTTCCGTTGAAAGAAACCGAAAGGTCCGGAGTCAACGCTTTCGTATAAGTTATGCTTCCTTCGAAACCTCGGTTATCGACACGACCAACCGGACCGTATGGTATAGCTACTCCATAACCGAGCGAGCCTGGCCATGACTGACGCTGCATAAGGATGTCGTAACGACGGTCGTAGAAATAATCGAGAGTAATATTGATGTCGTCAAAGAGACGGATATCAACGCCGATGTCCAGTTTCTTAACTTTTTCCCATCCAAGGGTCGGGAGTGCGTAGTAGCTCATTTCCGGGCCACCTCCGCTACCTGCAGAACCGAGCGAACCTCCTGCACCAGGTGACCATTGAAGGTAGTCGAGCTTATTGCCGGTTATTTGATCATAGTAGAAGAAATAATAGTCAGAATCAGGAGGCGTCAGTTCGTCGGAACCTACAAGACCGTATGACCCACGAATCTTGAAATAAGACACCACTTTCGAGATAGGCTCCCAGAAATTCTCACCGGAGGCAACCCAACCGATAGACCCTGCGGGGAAGAACCCGAAACGATAACCCTTTGCAAGACGCTCCGTTCCATTATAACCGAAATTGAATTCTGCGAGATATTTATGCCCGTAGTCGTATGTCACGCGCCCGGAAAAGCCTTGGTTTCGGTTTGGAAGCACATCACTGCGATACTCCCTCATACGGTAAAGAAGAACCGCATTGATTTCATGATCGTTGAAATCACGGATCCAGTTAAGGTTTGCCTGCAATTCGAAGGTATTATCCGAATATCGCCCAATTCCTGACTGGCTTATATAATTGCTTCCCAAAGGGGACGCCTGATTAACCGGGAAAATTGGATTCTGCCAATCTTCCAAATCGTATGTCGCCACATAATAAGTATATGGGGTTATTTCCCTTGTATAATTACTTGTGGAATAATTCTTGAAGTTTACCCATGCGTTAAAATTCAATCCCTTGGTAATCATATCGAGGTCTTGATTGATTTTAACGACAGTATTGACAGTGTTGGCATTTTGCTGCCAAAAACTCGTCTGCATCTTTGCATAAGGGTTGGTCTGGAACTGATTGCCGCCCTTATCGTATGTGCCATACATTATATGGTTATAACCTTCCCGTCCCGGATATGTAGGAGCCATAAGAACCGGGTTGGTGTTGAGAGCGTATGCAAAGAAATCCTTCGAATTGACATTAGGCTGTACTTTCTGCTGAATCTGGGCATTTAGATTCATGGATATAGTAGTCGTAGGCGTCAGCTTATAGGAGATATTGTTTTGGAAATCATATCTGTAATTCTGCAACTGGTTGTTCCAGGAATATAACTTCTCCGTCTTATAGTGACCGGTTTCATGAACGAAATCAAGCGACATGTAATATTTCACCTTGCTTCCGCCGCCGGAGACATTAACGTTTGCACGCTGACGCATCGCCATCTTCTTGAACAAAACTTTCTGCCAGTCAACATCAGGATAGAGATAAGGGTTGAGTCCGGAGCGGGTGCGCTCTATCATCTCTTCCGAATATCTCGGATTCACATTGGGGCTGCGCATCAACTCAGCCTTGTCATACATCTCCATATACGTCGCTCCGTCGATGAAATCGGGAAGCTTACCCATGAAGTTGAACGAATTTTCAACGCTGACGTTGATTTTCGTTTTCGTATTGTAGTCACCACCTTTTGTCGTGATGATCATGACGCCATTTGCTCCGCGCGCTCCATAGATGGCGGTAGCCGACGCGTCCTTAAGCACGGAAAAGCTTTTGATATTCTCTGCAGGAATGTTGTTAAGGTCGCCCGACGAGATCTCGACATCGTCAAGAATGATAAGAGGCGTCGCGCTCTTTCCGGCGAAGTTGGAGATACCGCGTATATAGAACTCGGCACCGTCGCCCGGCTGGCCGGAGGTGTTGTTGGCATAGACTCCGGCGAACTTACCGGCGAGATTCTGAGTCAACGTAGATGACGACAATTTAAGTTCCGATCCGCTGACTGAAGAAATGGCTCCGGTCACCGACACTTTTTTCTGAACGCCCGTACCGGTCACGACCACTTCGTTAAGCGATTGCTCCGACGGATCAAGTTCGATTCGTACATTTCCGAGGTCTTCGATGGGAACTTCCTTAGGCTTATAACCTACGTATGAAACCAGGAGAACCGAGTTTTTCTTGGGCGTGAAAGTAATTGAAAAGTTTCCTTCTACATCTGTTACTACTCCCGTGCCGGGTTGGTCTTTTATCTGGACCGTAGCTCCGACAAGAGGGTCGTTGTCGTTTTTTCCAAACACGCTACCGGTGATTGTACGCCTCTCCGCCGGTGCCGATAAGGCCGCGGGAACTCCCGATGCACTGGATGCAACTGCCAAATCCACCTCTCCCGATTTTGCACTTGCCTTGCATTCAAGACCCTGCAATAAGGATAGCGAAATCGTAGCTGCCAAGGTTAGTTTGATTTCCTTTCTCATGGCGAGATTCGAGATTTAATGTTTATAATTTAAGTTAGTTTTAAAGCACACATAATATATAGGAGAATCTATATATCCGCGATAAAGAACGACCTTTTAAATAAATGGTAGGGACTCCATTATTAACCATCATTCAATAATCACTGCTCATTCCCGACCACATTCCCCAGCTGTCGGAATGCCATCCAAGAATCAACATTGCAAAATTAGCCACACCTCGCGCACGCGTTGAACGGAATCGTACATTTCTGCAGTAAATGGGCATTTTTATCCGAACGGAATCATACAAAAAGTGAACGCAATCGTACATTGGAATACGTTAGCTATTAAGTATTAGCAATTTACAATAAATCATCGTTCCAATACAAAAAACAGGAATGCACGCATTTCAAACGGCATCCCTGTTTCAAACGTTTTCCAATAACAGGAAATAATATATTTTAAGATTCTTTAAAACTATCGATATATGGCGGCAATTTTGTCAACTCCGCTTTCGTCCGGCACAACACTACCGTCTGCCTCCGTTTTCAAAAGGGATTTTACGGGATAAAAATCCGGATTTTGTTTCACTTGAAAATCCGAGGCATCTTCGATTTCGTCACCCTCCGCGCCGGCGGCATCTTCTATAGCCTCGTTAGAATCTTCTATTTCGGCAAGCATATCTTTTCCATTGTCCGTTCCTGAAAATGGTTGACTCGGTTTGGTATGTTTACTGATATTGGTTTA
>CABRKI010000149.1 GCA_902471455.1 uncultured Porphyromonadaceae bacterium
AAATTTAATCATCTTTTTTGACTCGTTAGGAGTCAACTTTTTTCAGGACGAGACAGGATTGAAACATTATTGAATATATCCTAAGATAGTGATATAGAAATTTTAATTGGCCTTAATGTTATGCAATACCCTTAATGCAATGGTTGCAGAAAGTATTACCGCATCAAATAAGAAAGAGCGGTCTTACGACTGCTCTTTCTGAAAATTCGGTTGGATGCGAGGTGGTCGGTCAGTTGGAGGTAGGGGTGGAGATACGGAAGAAGTCGAAGTCGGCGTGTCCGCCGGTCTGTTGGGTTGCGAAGTTGAAGAGGGCGAAACGGTAGCCGCAGAAGTCGGGCCAGTCGTATGCCATCTGTAATGTGTCGCCTAATGGAGTCCATGATTTGCCGTCGAGACTGTAGGCGAAGGTAGCCTTGTCTGTACGGTCGGTGAAGTCCATGTCAGTGCGCAGATATACTTTTGATTGAGATAATGGTATGCGGGCGATTTCTTCGCCCATTGAGTCTCCTTTCTTAGTTGCCCGGTGCATGACTATGTAATCCTTGCCGCTTTCTTTCTTGACACCTATAAAGCCGTATTGGTTCTGGAATGCGCTGATGCCGGCATAGTCGCCATCTTTCAGTCCGGAAACGTCAAGAAGCACCTCTCCTCGGCATGTCGGGCCGAATGTGCGTTGAGTGAGTGTGTTGCGAGCCTCACGAATATTTTTAACTGTGGAAGTGGTTTTCAACCGTAGCCATCCCTTACGTTCGTTGAGGCTCCAGCCGTCCATGTCGGGAATATGGTTCCATTGCCACACCGGCTTCAGCCAACCATGTTCTTTGTCTCCAAGGATGGATTGCTCATAACGAGCACCGAATCTTGATTTACTTTTTATCGGTTTGCAGGTTTTGAACTCATCGCTCTGCACGATTGCCATTCCTCCGGAGACTGGAAGGTTTACAAGATATGGCGTTGTCATATTTTTTCCCTGGGGAAGTTTGTCGGTCGTGCCGTTGCCCACAACGGGCCAACCGTCGGCACTCCACGTCATGGGCAACCATACCGGCATACGGCCCACGGAACCATAATCCTTGAAAAGAAAACACCACCACTGTCTGTCGGGCGTTTCCACAACTCCTCCTTGACCAATGCCGTTGGTGCGCATCACGACGTTGCCTTTGTCATCAATCATTTCTCCTCCAAAAACCATACGACCTTCCCAGTCGCCATTGAAGAGCGATTTGCTACGCCAGACAATTTCCTGACGCTGACCGTCGCAGCCTTGAATCATAAAGATGTAATAATAATCGCCAATCTTGTAACCGTGGTAGCCTTCAGCACGCAAACCGCGTGCGGGATTTTCAAGATTGGCATAATCTATAACTTTATGACGCTCGCCGACGCTTACGTTCCAGTCCTTATCGACCTTCATCTCTCGGAGATACATGGCATGGTCTTCGAAGGTATCGGCCGGATGCAGCACATATTTCTTTATTTCAGAGCCTGTATCTTCGAAAAGTAACCCCGGGTCGTAGCATTTTTCGGTTACGGAACGATGCCAGCGGCCGTTCTCGATGTCGTCTGTAACGTAGAAATAGGTTTTGCCGGTAGTGTTGCACGTCATAATCATATAAAACATTTTCTCATAAGGGTCATAACGTAGATTTGCCGCCCAAGAACCTTGAGAATACTCGTTTTTCCCGTTTAGGAGACGGAAATTATCTCCTTCGTCCAATTCATCGTATGCATAGTTGACGATTTCCCAGTTTGTCAGGTCTTTTGATTTCATGATTCCGCAGCCTGGTGCAAAGTGCATGGTTGTGCTGACCATATAATATGTATCGTCAACGCGGATGATGTCGAGGTCCGGGACATCGGCGAAAATCATGGGATTGGCAAACATGCCTTGGCTTTTCGAAGTGTTGATGGCATTGCACCCAAATACAACGGCACATGCGAAGAGTAGAATGCTAAAAAATCTTTTCATAGGTTATCGACTCTATATAGGTGGTTTTGAAAAAATGAAGTCGTACATTTTAACGTACAAATGTATGACTTTAATATATGGGTTAGGTCTTTACTTATTTCAGAAATAGTTTCTTTCCATTCATTATGTAGATGCCGGGTTTTGGCTGTTCGCATACTGCACGTCCGGACAAATCATAAATCCCGGTGGAATAAGGATGCATTTCTATAATTTGGCCTATTCCTGCCTCTTCTTCTTTGGTAAGGGTGCGCAACTGGATATCGCTGATGGAAATCACATCGGAAATGTTCTCGCGGGTGAAAGTGATTCTGTACTGTCCGAAGTCTTCGTCGTCAATATTGAAGTAGAGAGGATGGTCATCGCCTACTGCAACCTTGACATTAAGCACAATCTTGGAATTCGTGAGGTTTTGCAGCTTAACACCAACTTTTTTACCGTTTTCACCTTCTGCATGAAAGGTTAGCTTGTAGTGTCCGTCAGTGAGCTGGAGCGAATGATAAACGTTCTGGTTAGCCTGTGTCTTGCCGTCAAGCCCGAAAGAGAGAAGGGTAGTGCCGTCGTCAACCGTCCATCCGTGGTTTTCGGGATTGAAGCCTTCGGTCTCTATACGTGGTATCCACTTGAGGGTTGTGTCGCAAGGAGTGTCGAGCGTATATTGTTGGAAGAAGCGCCACATAGTCAGCGACGAGTTGCCGTCTTCCGTGTTTGTCGTGAAGTCGTTGTGTCCCATGCCGTCGATTTCATAATATACGTAGGGGAAACTTCCGTCCGTAGCCTCATATACGCTTTTGTCGAACTTCCCTTTGACTCCGGATTTTTCGGGCACGGGATTCGCCCCCATGCGCGCCACCATCTCATCGACGATGGTAGGCATAAGTCGATAGCGCACGAAGTCGTCGCCTTTACCGTGGATATGAAGGAAGGGCACAGGCCGCTTGCCGGTATGACGCAAATGGAATTCATTAAGCGGGAAGCCGCTTATGCTGGCGAAAGCTGCAAAAACGTCGCTGCATGCATTGGCCATGGCATAAGTATTCATTCCGCCGTTGGAGAAACCGCAGCAATAGACGCGCTTGCGGTCTATGCCGTAATTTTGAACAAGGTCATCTACGATAGCTCTAAGGAAAGCGGAATCTGCGTTGGCTTCGCCGGTAGCGTCCCATCCTGTTGTGTAGCCTCCGAATACGGGGAAGAACATTTGCTCGCCTTGCGGATAGGCGACGATGAACTTTTCGGAGTCGGCGATTTCGTTGAAGCGTGGACTCTGGTTGTCGCTGTTTCCGCTTGCGCCATGCATGGCGATGACAAGCGGTGCTCCCGACGGACAATCTTTCGGAACATATAATCTGTAGGATCGTGTCTTGCCTCCGTCTGTGGTTATTTGTCGTTTTTCAGCTTGCGCGTACCCAACTCCTGATAGAAGTAATGCCAAGGTTAGCGTTGTTTGGAAAATCTTTTTTCTCATATTTTTTCTGTTGAGATGGTTTTTCTTGATTCTAAGGCAAAGGTCTGAATAATTTTTCAGATTGAACTACCGAATTTGTAACATAGTCATAAAAAAAAGTCTCATCTTGCTTAAAGAATAGAATCTTATAACAAAATGAAACTTTTTTATAGCCAACGCAGTAAATATTTGTGCATTTCAATTCTGTGCAATCAAACATGCCAAAGGGATGTCCCTACATTCAAAATTGTACAAATAATTTATGTTTCCTATAAGAGGCATCAGGGTTTTGCCAATGCGGGTCAGCAATTAAGCGGAAAATTTTTTTGACTCATTGGCGGCTAATGAAAGCAAGGATTATTTCAAGCACTTCGGGAGAGATGGTCTCGCGGATTGAGTCGTATTCGGTCATATCTCCGGTTTCGCAGTGCTGCATTAGATGGTTAAGTCCGGGCATTATATGTGTTTCCGCTTTGGGAATGCCTTTCTTAATGATGCCGATGTTGGTTCCCGCTTCCACTTGCGTGTCATTGTCGCCGATGATTGCAAGCACCGGACATTTTATCTTTGAAAGAAATGTCTGCGGGTTGATTGTAATCAAAGTGTCGAACCAGGGCGTTCTGATTTTCTGGGTGGATTTTAAAGATGTTATAATCGATGGAGGCACTACTTTGCCAGTGGCATTTGCAAGAGAATCGATGTCGATGGGCCTGCAAACTCCCGATTTGTTCTGGTCTATCTGAATATCGAAAAGACGGCTTATCAACGTCATGCAATTCTCTTTGGTCTCACCCGTAATTCCTGATTTTTCGAGAAGCTGTTCGTTTTGCTTTAGCAAACCTTCCTTGCCCGATTCAGCCAGTCCGGCAAGGGAAATGATAAAATCCGGCACTTTCTCCGCTGCGAGCATAAAGGCGATTGTGCCCCCTTCGGAATGTCCTAATACGCCGACTTTGCCAATCCCTTTCATTTTCTTCAGGAGTTCCATGCCGCTCTTGGCATCGTCTTTGAAAGTATAGGTTGTGGCTTTAAGGAAATCTCCTTTCGAATCGCCGGTGCCACGGTCGTCATAGCGGAGCGAAGCCACACCGTTGCGTGCGAGATAGTCGGCGACAACGGCAAAAGGTTTATGGTCTAATATCTCCTCGTCGCGGTTCTGAGGTCCGCTTCCTGTCACCATTACGATAGCCGGCACTTTTTTACCCTTTATATCGGCAGGGAGGGTCAGCGTACCGCCCAATTGTGTGCCGTCTGTGGAGGTGAAAACTGTGTCTATTACCGTATAGGGAAACGGGGGACGTGGTGTCTGCGGACGTCTGTCTTCCAAAGGGGCGTCCGGTTTCAGCAAGAGTGGGAAGGTCATGCCGCGTTGTGTGAACTTACCGGATATGGAGTCGGATGCGATGCTCCCATTGAAGGTGGCACCGATTGACTTACATTCCACGGCAACCGAATCGACGGAGCAGAATGTGACATCCGCAGGGATACCTTTGACTCCTTGCGAAGGGGAGGCAAGAGTGCAGGATGTCTTTCCTTCTTCGGATTCGGAGAAATTGAAAACGAGCGGAATTTTCGTTTGCCCTAATTCAAGATTACCACGCCATGAACCGGAGAGGGCCATAGCATTGATGCATGTAAGTGCCGATAGAAACACCGCTATTGCCCGGTATTTGGATATAAATTTCATATTTTGAGAATTTTAGGATGGATAATGAAAAATCCATGGCAGATTCCTACCATGGATTTTTCATTTAGGTTGGAGTCAATCTTGTCAGATTTTCAAGAGTTCGAAAATCTTGTCGGCGGCAGCCGAGAGTCCGTCGGCGTCTTTGCCGCCCGCCTGGGCGAAGAACGGTTGACCTCCGCCTCCACCCTTGATGAGCTTGGCGGCTTCACGAACAATCTGAGAAGCGTTTAAACCTTCTTTGACAAGGTCGTCGGTAATCATAAGCGTCAGCATCGGTTTGTCACCGGAAAGGGTGGTGCCGATAAACACTGTGTGCTCTGGCAATTCTTTGCGGATGTTGAAAGCAATGTTTTTCACCACTTCAGGAAGACGCGGACCGGAGAGACGGCAAACTGTCACACCGTTTATAATCGTTGCTTTGCCGATAACCTCTTTTGTGAGATTGAGTGTGCGTTCTGCCATGAATTCTTCAATCTGCTTGTGCAACTCATTGTTTTCTTTGATAGATTTCTCTACAGCCGCTCTTATGTTTGAAGAATTGCCAAGGAAAGAGCAAAGGTCTTTCATCGTGTCCTGGAAATCATCGAGCATGTTCTCCACACCGCTTGCTGTCACGGCCTCAATTCTTCGGATTCCGGCGGCAATCGAGCTTTCTGACAAGATGCGGACCATGCCGATATTGCCGGAATTCGCCACGTGCGTACCGCCGCAAAGTTCAACGGAAGAACCATACTTCACAACCCTGACTTTGTCGCCGTATTTCTCGCCGAATAATGCCATGGCACCCATCTTGCGGGCCTCGTCGATAGGCATTTCGCGTGCTTCTTCAAGCGGCATTGCCTTGCGGATACGAGAATTTACAATATGTTCCACTTTCCTAAGCTCTTCGGGAGTAACTTTCTGGAAGTGGGAGAAGTCGAAGCGGAGAACTTCGGGAGAAACGAACGAACCTTTCTGCTCCACATGGGTGCCGAGCACCTCGCGGAGAGCTTCGTGGAGGAGGTGGGTGGCGGAGTGGTTGGCAGAAGTGGCAGCACGCGACGCCTTGTCGATTGAGGTAGTGAACTCGTCTTCCGGATTGGAAGGAAGCTTATGGGCGAGATGCACTCCGATATTGTTTTCGCGCTTGGTGTCGAAAATCTCGACCACTTCACCGTCAGAACTTGTCAAAGTGCCTCTGTCGCCTACCTGGCCGCCCATCTCGGCATAGAACGGGGTTTTGGAAAGTATAATCTGATAATACTCTTTACCTTTCTGTTTTACCTTGCGGTAGCGTAAGATACGGGTCTTTGCTTCGGTGAAGTCATATCCCACGAACTCTTGCTCACCGGGGGCTACGACGGTCCAGTCGCCGGTTTCGACAGCGGCGGCATTGCGCGCACGTTCTTTCTGTTTCTTCATCTCTGCGTCGAACTCTTCCTGGTTGAGGTCCATGCCGTTTTCACGAAGAATGAGTTCGGTGAGGTCGAGCGGGAAGCCGTATGTGTCATAAAGGGTGAAGGCATCTTTGCCGGAAAGGGTTTTGGACCCTGCGGCTTTGGCTTTCTCCATGAGTGAGTCGAGAAGTTTTATACCGTTGTCGAGAGTGCGGAGGAACGCCTCTTCTTCTTCTTTTATAACCTTCTTGATAAGCTCTTTCTGAGCCTTGAGTTCGGGATAGGATTCACCCATCTGCTCCACAAGTTTATCAACAAGCTTATAGAGGAACGCCTCTTTCTGATTGAGGAAGGTATATGCGTAACGCACGGCACGGCGCAAGATGCGGCGGATTACGTAGCCTGCCTTAGCGTTGGAGGGGAGTTGCGAATCGGCAATCGAGAAGGCGATTGTGCGAAGATGGTCGGCGACAACCCGCATGGCGATATCTACTTTTTCATCCACTCCGTATTTGAGTCCGGTAAGGCCGGAAATCACATCTATCATAGGAGTAAAGACGTCGGTGTCGTAGTTCGATTTTTTGCCCTGAAGAGCCATACAGAGGCGTTCGAAGCCCATGCCTGTGTCGATGACCTTAGCGGGGAGCGGTTCGAGCGAACCATCGGCCTTGCGGTTATATTGCATGAAGACAAGGTTCCAGATTTCGATTACCTGTGGATTGTCTTTATTTACGAGCGAAGCGCCGTCGATGGCAGCGCGTTCTTCGTCAGAACGGAGGTCGATGTGGATTTCGCTGCAAGGTCCGCATGGCCCCGTGTCGCCCATTTCCCAGAAATTGTCGTGGCGGTTGCCGTTGATGATATGAGAGGCGGGCAGATGTTTTTCCCAGTAGGAAGCGGCTTCATTGTCGCGTTCGAGACCTTCGGG
>CABRKI010000150.1 GCA_902471455.1 uncultured Porphyromonadaceae bacterium
GAGTATCCCTCTTTCCGAAGCCAAGCGGCAAACAGAAGTCCGCCGGGAACTGCATTGGCAAGAAGTTGGTTGATTTTTGATGTCGTTGCTACACTCATGGTTGATTATCGCTTTGAAATATCAACCGCAAAATTAATCAAGAAGTTTGTACCAACAAACTTTTGTTGAATGTCTCCTCGGTAAGATTGATCATCGTGTCGTAGGCATGTGCGCGGAGTTTCTCAAGTGTTTCACCAAAGAGGTCTTTTTATCACTCGTAACACCCAAGAGATTTCCTTGATTCTCTGGTCATGAACCAACTCTCGGTGGATTTTTGTTCTGGTTTTCATTGACTTTTCTGATTTGGGTTTCAAGAGTGTCAATTTTTTCAGTTCAAGTCACTGCCGCAGAAACGTCCCGGTTTTGCGAAACGTGTGTTATACGAAAGCGATCGCAACGCCGAGATTTTACTTTGCTGCGTAATTGCTGTGGGGCAGGGTAGTCCTAATTTCAAGTGTTAAAGGTCTGTTTTAAGAAAATTTCGAAGGTGCAAATGCTGTATGCCGGGGTATTGCAAAGGTATGAAATTATAACGCAAGAAATAAACGTGTTTGTTGATTTCTTGCGTTATATATTGAAGAATTTGCAAAATTAGATAAATTCTCGTGTTATACATTGAAGGATTTACATTATTTTTGTCATTCAGCAACGGGCAATAACTCCCTCGGTCTTTCTTCATCAGTTCTGTGGTTTTAACGGGTCCATAAAAGAATGAGTCTGTTGCGCCGCCGTCTGTCGCAATGCCATTTTTATTGTGCGTCTGTTTCTTGCTTATGGGAGTATTTATTATTGTATTTATGTCGGGTGCGGGCGAAAAAACATCTTAGAAGCTTACAGCTGTAGGATAAAGAATTTTTTTGGGAAAGTGCATGCAGTCTTTTGACGTTGCGGGCATCTATTAAGATGGTTTTTGAATCAATGTGAATCAATGGATAAAAGACATCTGATAGAACGCTGTCAGTCGGGAGATAGAGAAGCCTTCGGAATTCTTTATCAGACTTATCTTGCCCCCATGTATGAGATTGTGGCGTATTATGTCCATGATCACGATGCTGTATGGGACATTCTGCATGACGGTTTCCTTATAGCTTTTGCTTCAATAGTTTCTCTGAAAAACGCTGCAAAAGTTGAAGCATGGCTTACCTCAATAATGAAAAACCTGTCGCTCCAATATCTGAAAGATGAGGCAAGTCATATTTCTGTCCCTATGTCAGATACTGCGATTGCTGATAATGTCAGTGTAGCCATAGATGAAGGACGAGAACTGACTTGGGAAGAATTGGATAAGATTATTGAAAAATTACCTGAGGGCTACGGCAAAGTCTTTCGGCTTGCAGTTCTTGACGGACTTTCGCATAAAGAAATTGCCGCTTTGCTTGGCATCGCTCCCCACTCTTCATCTTCGCAGCTTACGCATGCAAAAGCTATGCTGCGACGTATGATTACGCAATATCGTATGGAAATGGGACTCCTCTCAATTATTGGAATTATAATGCTTATCTGGCACTGGGCCATTAACCGCAGAGAAGAAACACCCTTAACACCGGTTATAAGCAGTAACACGGATAAAGAAATACCTTTCGTCACCGATTCAATCGAGGGCGCAGATTCAGCGATTGACAGTATCGTGCCAACTTCAAAAAGAATTGACAAGGCAATACAGCATTCTGAAACGCAACAAAATATAGCAGAGATAACAGTTACATCCGACAGCATACCGGCTATTAAGAATGACAGTATTGCAAACGACACTGTAAGAGTATTTCAAAATATAGTAAATCGAGAAGAACTTATTGCACAGGAGAATTTCCCAAATACCCAACACGCCGAAAACCCAAATTGGTCTTTGGCATTGGCATACTCCGGCAGCATTGAGCAAAATGATTTGAACCGATACCGGATACCTAATCCTGAATTACCTGATGTGGAAGGCCCCTCCGGAGAAATCGAAGTTACGGAGAAATCTCGACATTATATGCCGTTAGTTATCGGACTGTCTCTCAACAAATCGCTTTCATCACGTTGGAGTATAGAAACCGGCCTGCGTTACACGTTCTTGCGGTCAGACTTCCTTTCTGAAAGCGAACTGATGCACAAAGAAACAATCCAGCGCATACATTACATAGGCGTTCCGTTAAAACTCAACTATCGGATATTAACATACAACGGGTTCTCGCTGTATGGTCAAGGTGGCGGCGCGTTGGATATTCCTGTTTATGGCACTCAATCAATTTGGGAATATTCTCCAAAATCAGGAACCACGAATAAGGATTTCCTCCATATTAATGCTCCCTTGCAGTGGTCGGTAGAGGGTGGACTCGGCATACAGTATCATTTCACACCGTCATTCAGCATATACGCCGAACCATCGTTCAGATATTATTTCAACGCCGGCTCTGATATCAAGACAATTCGTCAGGATAAGCCGTTTGAGTTTACGATCCCGATAGGATTGAGGTTGACATGGTAATTTAAATAATTCTGCTACTGTATGCAGTCTTTGGTGTCTGATTTCATCTATATGGTGAAATTTTCGACATCAAAGATATGTACAGACTATCAGACTACATACGAAATGGAGTGCTTCTTGTGCGGAATATTATGTTCCCTAAAAGTAAGAAACTGGCGCAGTTGATGATTTACGCCACCAACCGTTGCCAGTCGCGCT
Organism: uncultured Porphyromonadaceae bacterium; assembly: GCA_902471455.1. Classification (GTDB taxonomy): domain Bacteria; phylum Bacteroidota; class Bacteroidia; order Bacteroidales; family Muribaculaceae; genus Lepagella. Next base: position 2,708 of record CABRKI010000150.1, read on the forward strand.
GCCGACACTGTTCGATATGGCAGAAACCCCACGACACGCTTTCAAAAGATGAAATCGTGTCGTTGATGTCAAGTAGATGTATAAGCCGCCACACTACAGTAGGACTCGAAGGCGGCGAGTTTGTTTTGCATCCACAAGCTGCCGAGATATTGGAGTGGTTTCAAATAAATCACCCCAACTATACATTACTATCAAATTGTCTGTCGCCGCAAAAAGTTATAGAACTCACAAGACGTTATAGCCCCAAGCATCTATACGTCTCGCTTGACGGTAACCGTGATACCTATAAATATATGCGAGGTGTTGACGGTTACGACAAGGTAATAAAGGTTATAGAGGAACTGAAAGATGAAATACCTATATCACTTATGTTCTGTCTCTCGCCGTTCAACAATTTCAAAGACATGGAATATACCATTAACATTGCAAGACGATATGGGATTGACATACGCATAGGCATATACGGCACAATGGCATATTTCGACACCAAGGCCGAAATGTTGCAGGTGAAAGAAGATAATTATATTACACAAATCCCCTCCAACATACACGAAACACAAGAGAACTATGATTTTGTAGCACTTTACGACCAATGGCGCAACGGACATCTTTGCCTCCGTTGCCAATCAATCACCAACTCGCTCGTCATACATCCCGACGGGAATGTACCTCTGTGTCAAAACCTTGATGTTATCCTCGGCAATATCAAGGAAAAGACACTTGATGAAGTCTTTAATTCGGCAGAAAGCGTTGCGACGCAATGTCGTTACTCAAAAGATTGTAACAGATGTTGGATTACTTTCCATAGGAAATATGACATTATCCTGCTCCGTAATCTGGAAAAAGTCTTGCCGAAGAATCTTATTGAAATATTCTATGGCAAATACCAGTGGTGTGCTGACAGAAGCCTGACTTATCGTAGCTATCTCAAAAGTATAAAAAAATGATAAATCTCATAGACAGGAGCATACAACGTTGGCGGTCACAGCGCAACCGTAAGATGCTGCAATCTCCATATTCAGCCCAATACGCATTTGTAGGTATTGGCAGCCATGCACTGCAAAACCTCTATCCGGTTCTGCAATATTTAGGAATAAGGCTAAAATATATTTGCTGTAAAAGCCCTGACAAGTTGGCGTTGATTGAACGACGCTTCGGGGTGACCGCTACGACATCGTTGGATACTATATTGAATGACAGTGAAGTGGAAGGCGTTTTTCTATGTACATCGCCGCAATCGCATTATGATATATGTACCAGTGTGATTGAGGCCGGCAAATATTTGTTTGTGGAGAAACCCCCATGTCAGACACTCGACCAGCTTGAACTATTGACCGCCGCCGACAAAAAACAAATTGTTATGGTTGGTATGCAGAAACGATACTCACCACTAATCCGGGCTTTGAAAAAACAGTTGGTAAAAAAAGAACCGATAAACTATACCATGTCATATCACACAGGAGCGTATCCCGAAGGAAACCCTTTCACGGATTTGTTTATTCACCCGGTCGATTTGGTACAATACTTATTCGGTAATGCCGAATTAAAATCAGTCCAGCAGATTGACAGGAACGGAACAACGACCATTCAGGGATTACTTTCTCATGAAACAGCCAAAGGCTACATTGAATTATCTACTGCTTACTCGTGGACTAATCCCAAAGAAACTCTATATGTCAACACTCAAGCGGGGGAATATCGGCTTGAACAGATGGAGCGGCTTTGCCATTACCCACATCCGAAAAGGATCGCTGGGATACCGCTTGAGAAATTGGGCCTGTTTACTAATACCGAACAGACACTTATTGAGAGGAATAACTTCAACCCACTTGTAGGCAACAATAAGTTATATACGCAAGGCTTTTTGTCAGAAATTAAGGCATTTGCCGACATGGTGGAATTCTCAGGCGAAAATATATCCCCATTGTCAAGCATGGCCACCACATATAAATTGCTTTCATCACTAAAACAACAGTTATGATAAATCCTGTAAAAATAATCGGCTACTTTTTAGTCGCATTGACATTATTTTCGTGTACGGACGATATAGACGCAGTAAATCCGCCCGCTTCATCTCCAATATCTATATCCGGTACTTTGCCGGTATTGTATATAGATACTGAAAATAATAAGCCTATCGTGTCTAAGGAAGTATATCTAAATGCCACTTACAGCCTTGATCCGATGGGAGCAGAAGATATAGAAGCTCTTGGCACAAAGGCCGCTCCGTTGCCCATGCAAATACGAGGCAGAGGCCATTCTTCTTGGAAAGGATCTAAGAAACCATACAAAATCAAGCTCGAAAAAAAGACCTCTATAATGGGTATGCCTAAAAACAAACACTGGGCGTTGCTGAAACCTACCGAAAACACTGTCGCTGGATTAAAGTTGGGGAAACTTATGGGAATGGAATGGACTCCGAGTTTCCGACCGGTCGAAGTGGTATTGAACGGTGACTATATCGGCCTGTATTTTCTTACCGAAACCATACGGATTGACGAAAACAGGGTAAATATCTATAAACAACAGGACAAGGAAACAACCCCCGACTTGATAAAAGGGGGATGGCTTGTGGAGGTTGACAACTATCATGACAAAAATCAGATTACAATTCCTGAAAACAGCAGATGGAACCTTACACTGCGCTATCATTCGCCTGAAGATTTGTCTGATGCTCAACTGGGGTGGCTTACCAACGAGTTTAAGACAATAAACGCAGCAATCTATTCTTCCGATAAGACTTCTACCGAGTGGGAGGAATATATTGATGTTGAAAGTATGGCACGTTTCTTCATATTGCAGGAAGTAATGGACAATCCGGACGGTTTTCACGGCAGTTTCTATCTTCATAAGGATATTGGTGACAACGCCAAATGGATTGCCGGCCCAATATGGGATTTGGTATGCTACAACCGTGAAAAGACTGACTACACATTCCGAATGAAAGTCCACTATGGAATTACTCCGCATTGGATTGGAGAGATAATCCAATATGACAGTTTCTGCCAATCGGTAAGATCGGTTTGGGAGGATGTTTATCCTGATAAACTTTCCGAAATATACACCTATATAGACGCAACGGTCTTACCTCTTGCCGAGGCTTGGAAAAAAGATTGCGAAAGATGGAATGAAGACCCGACACAGACAGCGCAACTCAGGGCAGACAGAATAAAGAACGCTCTCAGGCGCAACATCGAATGGCTTAACAATCACCTGCCTATAAGCGAATATGCCTCAATCCCATCTGTGCAAGGAGTCCAAACCAAAACACCGATAGAGGTATTCAACCTCCAAGGGTTTCATGTCGGGAAATATGAAACCGAAGCTGATGCAATCTTCAATCTGAAACAAGGAGTCTATATTATTAATCATAAAAAGGTAATAATCAGGTAATAAGTATCTTTAAATGCTTCATGTGTTCCTAACGACGACACTCTGCGGAGGGTTCAAGAAATAGAAATTGAGCTTTTGTGATATGAGAATTGAGCCTTACAGAAATTGCCTTCACTAAATTTATTATTAACTTTGCAGTCCAAACAGAAAAGACTATGGCAATAGATACGGAAGAGAACCTCGGTCCAATGAAGCTGATATTTAACTACAACAACGTTTTTTACAGTTTTTTCTATGATGACTTGAGCGGCTGCATACATCGCTCGCGGGAGTATGCCTTGAATTATGTATATTCCGGCGAGATGATTCTTGACAACGGAACCGAGAAAATCCATGTGCGCAAGGGTGAATGTGTCTTCATCCCCCGTGACCACCATATTACAATGTATAAGAAAACATACGAGGGGGAGCGCTATTGCGGTGTATTTCTTATGTTCACCCGCAATTTCCTACGGGAGATGTACAGTAAACTGTCACTTAGCAAAATCAAGGCAAAAACCGCTAAACTTCCTGATGGAGTAATAAAACTGCCGAAAACTGTGGAACTTGCCAGCCTGTTTACCTCCATGACTCCGTATTTCGACCCGGAGGTGAAACCCAAAGACAACTTCATGGAGTTGAAGCTACAGGAGGGTCTGATGGCTCTTTTAGCTATCGACGACAGATTTGTGCCGACGATGTTCGATTTCAATGAACCATGGAAGATAGATATTCTCGGCTTTATGGAAGACAACTTCATGTGCGACCTGAGCATAGAGGAAATAGCCCACTATACAGGGCGCAGTCTCGCCACGTTCAAGCGTGATTTCAAAAAAATCAGTGATTTGACTCCGGAAAAATGGCTTATCAAGAAACGCCTTGAAAAAGCGTATGAACTCATGAAAACCGGTAAGAAGAAAGTTGTTGAGGTATATGCCGAGGTCGGATTCCGCAATCCATCCCATTTTTCAACTGCGTTCAAAAAAGAATTCGGTGTGGCACCTACGGCTGTAATGGGATAAAAAATATAGCTGAACTTTTCAGAAACTATGATTGAGCCTCACAGCAACTATGCTGTGGGGTTCTTTGTGTAATTTTGCAACATGAAAATATAGAGCAACAAAACTATGAGGCAAAGTAAAACATATGTCGCATTGACTATAATGCTGTCTTTTGCGACAGCAACACATTCACAAACACCTGAGTCCATAGACTTGGGATTGAGCGTCGAATGGGCCGCAACAAATCTTGATGCTTTCGCACCGGAAGATTTTGGCGGTTACTACGGCTGGGCAGATCCTACCGGGCTGGAA
>CABRKI010000151.1 GCA_902471455.1 uncultured Porphyromonadaceae bacterium
AAATTATTTGTGCAATTTTGAATGTAGGGACATGCCTTTGGCATGTTTGATTGCACAGAATTGAAATGCACAAATATTTACTGCGTTGGCTATAATTCGGATTTTTTTCTCTCGAAGCGATGAAATATAATAATGCCTACAAGAAATGTCAATGCCTCTGACAAAGGCATTGCAAGCCATATCCCGGCTATACCCAACAGTTCAGGTAATAAAAGAAGTGCGGGTACAAGCAGAGCGAATCCTCTGAGGAACATCAAGGTCAAGGCCGGTCTCATAAGTTCAAGACTTTGAAAATATCCGACGATGCACACATTGAACATGAAGAACAATATGCCGACGGCAAAATACGGGAATCCCTCAATGGCAATCGGAGCCGCCGGATCACCCTTCCCTACAAAAAAGTGGACAAGTATTTCTGGCAGGAACAAAAAAACAAGCGTCAGAAACGCTCCTGCGGCAAGAGCTGTAGCGAACAGCATACGCTTGATTTTATATACCCTGTCAAGATTATGTGCGAAATAGTTATAGCTGATTATAGGTTGAGCCGACTGTATGACGGCGTTGGCTATCATAAATATGAAAGGCGTGTAATAACAGGCAATACCGAAAGCTCCCACTCCGTTATCGCCGAGATAGCGCATAAACACATAGTTGCCTATAAATGCAAGAATGGCAAGCATCAGTTCCCCCAAGAGACTTGACGAGCCTATTCTGCATTGATATACCATGCTTTTGATAACATCCTTGATATTGCTTTCAAGAATAGGTCTCAATTTGAATTTGAGTTGCTGCGCGTAAAAAAGTATATATTCTGCCGCAATCATACCTCCGGTTATTATGGCGATACTTGTAGAAAGGGCCACTCCCGAAAGTCCCCGCTTGAAAACATATATCATAAGCCAGTCTCCCCCTAAGGTCATGATGGCAGTAATTATATTGCACCACATTGCAATCTTTGGCGCGCCGTCAAGTCTGATTATAAACAGACCTATCGCGCTCCACATCTGAAACACGAAGCATGGCATGACAAATATGAGGTAATCCCTTACCAACGGCAACAAATGGTCGGATGCGCCGAAAAACCGTGCGGTAGGTTCAGGGAAGAAAATCACAAGTATAGATACCGATACCGTAATCAATGTTGCGAAAGAGAACGCGACTGCAACATGAAACCGTGCCTTCTCCAGTTCAGAACTGGCAAGCATCGAAGAGGAAACGACGGAGCATCCTGCCCCGAACATCAGACCGAGACCGGAAAACACCATCCATAATGGGACAGTGATGTTTACAGCTCCAAGCCCGTCGCTGCCTATTCCGTGTCCTACAAACGCTCCGTTGATGGCTGTGACCGCAGCCATACTCAATAGTCCGAAAAGAGTAGGAAAAAACAATTTGAAGAACAACCTTGTGATATTGTCCTTCCCTAAATCCATTGCCTGTGATTCTGCTTTGTCCATTGTCGTTTTTATCCTTATTTTTTCAGTCTGCAAAATTATAAAAGCTCTTTTGGATAGGCGTTTACATTTTATTGCCGTGTTGGGTGTTTTTCGTGACACTTAAAATTTCCATGTTCATTTTATTGCGGTGTTAGGTACTTATCGTGAATTAGGGTCTCCATTCCGTTCTTATTGATTAATTTTGCACCAAAGAAATAAATGATGGACGATAGAAACTCAAAACCGACCGGAACAATGGAAGAATGTTCGCTCAATATTTCCGACATGAAGGAGTATTGCGGCCATCGTTTTGAGATAAGGGGATGCGCCATCCTCTTTGTGGAAAGCGGTTTTGCCACCTGCAAAATCAACTATCAGCGTTTTTCCATGCGGAAAGGGTATCTCGGTATCCTGTTTTATGACGATATGGTGCATTTTGAGCGTGTTTCCTCGACATTCAAATGTATTGTCATAATGGTGCCGTACAACCTTGTGGAAGAACCAATATATAAGGTGACTACAAGCGGATTATGGAATTTCATCTACAAATGCCCTGTTTTCCCTCTCAACGACAAGCAGCTTTTCCAGATCAGGGCATGGTGGCAACAGGTAGCGTGGGTGACAACCAATGTGATTGACACCTATAAGCTTGAGGTTCTGAAGAATAATATCCATAACCTTCTCATGGTCATAAATTCAGAACTCAGTATAGTCGATAGCAGTGTATCAAGCATAGAGGATAACCGCTCCCGTATGCTCGTCACCAACTTTCTTGAACTCGTGGCAAAGCACCACCTCGATTACAGGGATGTCGGTTTTTATGCCGAAAAGCTGTGTATCTCTGCGTCATATCTGTATAAAAACACTTTCAGTGTCTTGGGCGCATCTCCAAAAGCACTTATTGACAGACAGGTATTGGCAGCGATAAAGAACTATCTTATGAATACGGACCTTACGGACAAGACAATAGCCTCACAGCTCCATTTCAAGGACCCTTCCTATATGTGCCGTTTCTTCAAACGGATGGAAGGTATGTCGCCGCAGGAATACCGTAATAAAATGAATAACTAAATATTTCCCATAATGGATAAAATCATACTTACCGGCGACCGCCCAACCGGTCGTCTTCACCTCGGACACTATGTCGGTTCTCTGAAACGCCGTGTCGAGCTTCAGAATTCAGGGGAGTTTGACAAGGTGTATATCATGATTGCCGATGCACAGGCACTGACAGACAATGCCGACAATCCTGAGAAAGTACGCCAGAACATCATCGAGGTGGCCCTTGACTATCTCTCGTGCGGACTTGACCCGGCAAAAAGCACAATCTTCATCCAGTCGCAGATTCCCGAACTTTGTGAACTGTCGTTCTATTACATGAATCTTGTGACGGTATCACGTCTTCAGCGCAACCCGACGGTAAAGACCGAAATCAAGATGCGTAACTTCGAGGCCAACATTCCTGTCGGCTTCTTCACATACCCCATAAGTCAGGCAGCGGATATAACCGCTTTCAATGCCACTACCGTACCCGCAGGAGAAGATCAGGAGCCTATGATTGAACAGGCGCGTGAGATAGTGCGACGGTTCAACAACACTTATGGCGATACACTCGTGGAGCCGGAGATACTCCTTCCCGACAATGCCGCCTGTCTCCGTCTGCCCGGCACCGATGGCAAGGCTAAGATGAGCAAGTCGTTGGGCAACTGCATCTATCTTTCGGATTCCGAGAGCGATATAAGCAAGCGGGTAAAGACGATGTACACAGACCCCGACCATCTGCACGTGTCGGATCCGGGAAAAGTGGAAGGCAATACGGTCTTCACCTATCTGGATGCTTTCTGCTGTGCTGAACATTTCGCAGCGTATCTGCCCGATTATTCCTGTCTTGATGAACTTAAAGCCCATTATCAGCGAGGCGGACTCGGTGATGTAAAAGTGAAGAAACTCCTTGATGCGATATTGCAGGAGGAACTGGCTCCTATTCGCAACCGCCGCAAAGAGTTTGAAAAGGATATTCCCGCTGTCTTCGATATGCTGAGAAAAGGCAGCGAGGAAGCCCGCGCGGTTGCGGCTGAAACTCTTGACAGAGTGCGCCATGCCATGCGGATAGACTATTTCAACGACAGGGATTTCATCAACAAGCAATACCGATAATCCGGATAATGGACACAATTCAGGAGATTGCCGTTTTTCTGTCTGATAAGAATATCGGATATATGCGTTATCAGCACAAACCTATCTTTACCATAGAAGATGGGCAGGAAATAGGCGATGCACTTGGCATTGAGCCGTGTAAGACCCTTTTTCTTGTCAACCGTCAAAAACAGCCATATATGTTGTTGACAATGGGAGACAAGAGAATCTCATTGTCCGATTTTGCCGTACAGATCGGCAGCTCCAGATTGTCGTTTGCATCGACAGACGAGCTTATATCATATCTCCATTCTTCACCAGGGGCAGTAAGCCCGTTGGGTCTTGTTTTTGACCGCGAACACAAAATCAAGCTTTATATCGACAGTGATGTGCTGACAAAGGATTTCATTGCGCTCCATCCATGTGTCAACAATGAAAGTTATGTTTTCAAGACCTCAGAATTCATAAATACGTTTCTGCCAGCCGTCGGACATAACGATTATATTTTGTTCTGACGGGATGTGGTAGTTCCATGGTTCCTATTCCGCCACTGGCCGGGAGAGATGCCTTCGTTGCGACGGAAGAAGCGGCACATTTGGAAATACAGGCATCATTGGTGCTTCTCCCGGGCGAGGGTGTTGTGGCGGCAATCAGCAAGGTGGGTCATTGGGAGTTTCACACCATTAAGATAATCAACGATGTGTTGATGACCTTGACGGGCATCATTATAGCCTGGGTCATGATCGGGGGTATCGAAGGTGTCCGCGAGGGCACTGTCGTATCAGCGTTCCTCGTCGGCTTTATGGTAAAACTCTTAAAACGACCTCTGCATCCGGTTGAGGCATGGGTAAACAGATAGAGCGCATTCAATAATTATTGAATGCGCTCTAAAATATCCCTGAGAATTAAATCATTATAGTCGGATTATGCTTATCTTGTTACAAGAGTTTTCTTGCCGTTGATGATGTATAGTCCGGCTGGAAGAGTGGCGGTTGATTCTGCATTGGCGAGCATCCTTACTCCGGAGAGTGAATATACCGTGAAACTCCTATTGTTGTCTTGCTCGATGTTTTCTATACCGGAAGTAAGGTTGTTGTAATTAATAGCTTGAAGCCAGTTCTGCAAAAGTGTTTTGGCGTTGGATGTCTGAGAACTGCGAATCCAAAGGCTTGGTGAGAGAAAATTTCCGTTGGGAATGAGCCTTTTTGCATCGCCTTCCACACCGCTGATGCCGCTGCTTGCGCTCGACACTATCAGACCTATATTCTTTCCAGCCATTTCCTTTCCATGCTGAAATAGGAATGTCTGTAAAGGAGCCGCCATGTTGCTCCACCAGAGGGGTGCGCCGATGATGATGGTTGAATACTGAGAAAGGTCAACACTCACAGGGTCGATTGCCGGATAGGATGATGCATCATTTGGGTTATTGCGGATTGTCGCTATCTGGGCACTCCCGATGGCGTAGTTGTTCGCGGCATAGTCCAGACCTTTCTCTGCCGGCTCTATCTCTACGACATCAGCCTCAATCTGATTGCGTAGTTCGTTGACGATACGCTCTACATTGTTTGTGTAGCTGTAATAGACTATAAGCGTCTTTGCCTGTGTCGCTATGCTCGCCATCATGATTGTAACTGTTAAAATCAGTTTCTTCATAATTTCAATTTGATTTGAGATTTCATGATGCAAAATTAGCCCCGTTTTATCAACTGTAAAAACCCGGTTTCAAGGATTTATGCCCCTTTTTTCCGGTATGTCGTCTGTTCCGAAAAAAAGGTTACTTCTCCCCGAAACCGGATTTTTACAAACCGTCGTTTATTAGTAATTTTGCAATTGAAAACTAAAGCATTATGGCAAACGAAGTAAAAATAGACACCATACGCCGACTCAACGACTATTACGGATTCGAGCATCTGAACCCGATGATAGCTGTCGGACACTATGAGGGAGAGCCGGAACCCGGCGCAACCACATACGATTTCGGCGTATATGCTATATATATTAAGGAAACCAAGGGCTGCGAGCTGAATTACGGACTCACGAAATATGATTTCGATGAAATGTCTGTCACCGCTTTTGCACCCGGTCAGAAAGTCACTACCGTTGTGGAAGAGGGTCAGGAACAGCCACGATGGACGGTGCTTGCCTTCCACCCCGATTTTCTTGCACGCACATCGTTAGGCGGTAAGATGTCATCATACGGTTATTTCTCTTACAACAGCAACGAGGCTCTGCACCTCTCAAAAGAGGAAGTCGATTTGCTGAGTGCCGTCCTCTCACTGATTGAGAGGGAGATGAAACATAGCATAGACCGTCATTCACGTTCCATTATAATATCTCATATAGAGGTATTCCTTGACTATTGCCTGCGGTTCTATGAGCGTCAGTTCTATTCGCGTGAGGTCATCAATAGCACTGTCATCGGGAAATTCAATACCTTGCTTGACGTATATATGGCAAATGAAATTAGGGAAAAAGGATTGCCTACGGTGGCATACTTTGCCGACAGACTGAACCTTTCAGCTGGATATTTCGGTGAGCTTGTCAAGACAAGTACCGGGACAACGGCAAAGGACATGATAGCCGACCGTCTTGTAAGCGCGGCACGGGAACTGCTCAACGACCTTACCCTGTCTGTGACGCAGGTCGGTGATATGCTCGGCTTTGAATATCCGCAGCATTTTGTCCGTTTCTTCAAGCGTCGCACAGGGCGCACTCCGAAGGAATACAGAACAATCGCCGCAAATTGACAAACGGATTATAAACGTAAAACATATAAGACAATGAAACACGAAATCTTTGACCGTGATGTGCGCGGCGAGATGGTATCGCCGAATGATCCCGGCTATGACCTGTTGATAGCTGACATCTTCGACACGATGAAAACAGCCACTGAGATGAACACCGGCTACCGCACACCGGAGGAAGTCCACGAGTTCATGGGGCGTATACTCGACAAGCCTCTTGACGAGTCAACCACCGTGCTTCCACCTCTCTATATCGACTATGGCAAGCCCGTGACCATCGGTAAACGTTGCTTTATCCAGCAATGCTGCACCTTCTTCGGTCGCGGTGGCATAGAAATCGGCGACGATGTCTTCATCGGGCCCAAATGCAACCTGATTACTATCAACCACGATGTCAATCCCGACAACCGCAGCGCGACCTATGGCAGGCCCATTAAGATCGAGGATAAAGTATGGCTCGGCATCAACGCCACCGTTCTCCCCGGCGTAACACTCGGCTACGGCTGCATAGTCGGTGCAAACTCAGTCGTGACAAAGGATGTGCCGCCTATGACCATAGTAGCCGGTAATCCCGCACGAATTATCAAAAAGATTTAGGTCTGATTACATCATCTTTACGTCAAAACTAACAGATTCGCTTCACAAGACAAATTTCGCCACCCCGTTTCTGTTACATCTCCATACTATCGACACAAACAGCTCTTATCAGGCTCGCGTGAGCAAGCCCGACATAAGCCGACGGTCGGATTCGGAGGCATCTACAATAAGGATCTTGTTCATG
>CABRKI010000152.1 GCA_902471455.1 uncultured Porphyromonadaceae bacterium
TTCCTGCTGAACCGCTCTTCCGATCTGTCGTGGCGGCCGGCTTTGTAGTTAATGTGGGTGTGCAGGCCTACGCCCAACAAGTCAGAAAGAAGGAAGCGCAGAAGAAGGAGGAGACTTTCACGCGCCCAAAACCGAAACGCCCGATCAGACCGGAAGTGCCGGGTGCCAACCGCTATCGCGACGATAAGGTCTTTCTGGAGTATGCCGACTCCCTTTTCAAGGTGGAAACCCGCGACACGGTGGAACGCCAGATTGTCAAAGGTAATGTAAAATTCCGCCAGGCGGGTATGTGGATGTATTGCGATTCCGCCTATTATTACCCCGAACTCAATTCGCTCGATGCTTTCGGGCATGTCCGTATGGAGCAGGGCGACACTCTTTTCGTATATGCCGATAAGCTTTATTACGAAGGCAACGAAAGGATGGCGCGGCTCAAGAACGGTCCTTCCTACAGCAAGGTGCGCCTCGTGAACCGCGACGTGACACTCACCACTGACAGCCTCGACTATAGTCTTGCCATGGAGTTGGGATGGTATGAAAAATGGGGCACCATCGACGATAAGGTAAACACGCTGACTTCTTTGTATGGCGAATATTCCCCAGGTACTAAAAATGCAGATTTCTATCACGATGTGGTGTTGGTGAACAATGACGACGGCTACACCATGTTGACCGATACGTTGCATTATAACACCGCCACCCACATCGCGAGGATAGAGAGCGAAACTGAAATACAGGGAGCCAACGACACTATCATCACCACCCGTGGCATATATGACACGCAGATAGGAAATGCGGAATTGCTTACGCGCTCCATGATTATCCACCGCGATTCGAACAATAATGTCACTACTCTCGAAGGGGACTCCATCATCTATGACAAACAGACCCGCATAAGCCGTGCGTATATGTTCCGCGATCCGTTTAAGACGGGTATGCCGATGGTTCTTACCGACACTGCCCATAAGACCACACTTATCGGAGGTTTCGGAATATACAACGACTCAACACGCGAAGCACTCGCCACCCAATACCCGCTCCTTATGGAGTATTCGCAAGGCGACACGCTTTTCCTCAGGGCAGACACTATCAAGACATATATCATCTCCGAAATGGTTGCTGCGTCGAGACGTTGGACGGCTTCAGGTTTCCCTGAAAAAGACGGAAAGCCTGTGCTGACGGCTAAAGACGGGATGGTGTGGCTCGACAGCGTGTTTTTTGCTCTTGTCGCTCCAATGTCGGAACTGCCGGTGAAACTCCTCTCTATGGTTGCGCCTTTGCAGAAAGCCGTGCAGGAGATTGCTGCCGCACCTCGTCCGGTAGTGCCTGAAAAGCCTGACCCGATCAAGGAGATGGGTGTGCCTGCCGATTCATTGGGTGCTTCCTCTCTTGTCGCGACGTTGCCTGATTCGGCCCCCTTACACGATTCGGCAGCGGTCTTTCCTGATTCTCTGGCCGCTCTGCCGGATTCCGTGGTGAAGAGGGATTCCGTGCCTATGGTGCCTAAGGAATTCCATATAGCATTGGCTTATCACCGTGCGCGTTTTTTCAAGCAAGACCTTCAGGGGGTGGCAGATTCCATGGTAGTGGTGGAACGAGATTCGATGTTGTATATGTTCCGTAAACCAATCGTATGGACAGGCGAGCGACAGGTGACGGGAAACCGCATTGACGTGCATTTCAACGATTCTACCGCCGACTGGGCTCTTCTTCCCGAATCGGGGATGCTTTCGGAGCATGTTGACGAAGATTTCTATAACCAGCTCGCCGGTAAGAAACTTCTTGCCACGTTTGCCGACCAGACATTGAAGACACTCGATGTCTCGGGCAATGTGGAGACTATTTTCCTTCCTCAGGAAAGCGATTCCACCTATAACCGGGTTGTGACGGCCGAAAGTTCTTACCTCACACTTGAAATGGATAGCGGCAGGATGGAACGTCTTAAGATGTGGCCCGAAGTGAGCGGGAATGTCATTCCGATTTTCCTGATTAAAAAACAACAGCAATATCTGCGTCAGTTCCGTTGGTGGGGTGCGCTGCGGCCTGTCAGGGAGTGGTATGGCGACCGTTGGCATTGGCAGGATAATCTCGGGGAGGTGCCGGACGATCTCGACAGTTATTTTGAATCTCCGTCGGATTTCGGGGAGCCGAAGTCTTTCCCGGCATCGCGTCCCGTGCCCGGTGCTTCTTCTCCGTCATCTCCGGTGAAAGAGGCTACTTTGCCACAGATTCAGGAGAACGAGGCGAAGATGGAGCGCGAAAATGAAGAAGCGCAGGAAAATTCGGAAGCAATAGAAAAGGCTGTGGAAAGTGAAGACCCCGTAATGTCCGAGGAAAGCGAAAATAACGGTGAAAGGGAGGAATCGGAGGAGAGCAATGGTGCGTCAGAGACAGGGGAAGTTGAAGAATTAGAAGAAAGTAAGGAACAATGAGCGACATTATAAAGCTTTTGCCTGATTCCGTAGCCAACCAGATTGCTGCCGGCGAGGTGATTCAGCGGCCGGCATCTGTTATAAAGGAACTTGTGGAGAATGCCGTCGATGCGGGGGCCACGGATATAAAGGTGTTTATAAAAGATGCCGGACGTACTCTCATTCAGGTCGTTGACAACGGGAAGGGGATGAGCGAAACCGACGCCAGGATGGCATTTGAGCGCCATGCCACGTCTAAGATACGCGGTGCCGAAGACCTCTTCACGCTCCACACCATGGGTTTCCGGGGGGAGGCGCTTCCTTCAATCTGTGCTATATCGCAGGTGGAGTTGAAAACCCGTACCGAAGATTCGAATATCGGCACGCGGCTTGTCATCAACGCCTCACAGGTGGAGACACAGGAACCTTTCGTATGCGACAAGGGGGCCAACATTATGGTGAAGAATATATTCTTCAATGTCCCTGCGCGCCGCAAGTTCCTTAAAAGCGACAGCGTGGAACTTTCGAATATAATGCGCGAGTTCGAAAGGCTTGCCCTCGTCAACAATAATATACGCATGAGCATCGACACGGGGTCGCGGGCTCTTGATTTGCGTGCCGCAACGTTCAAACAACGCATAGGCGACATCTGGAAGAATAACCTCGACCTCCATTTGCTGCCTATAGAAGTCGATACGTCGTTGATAAAGATTTCCGGCTTCATATCGCGACCCGAATTCGCCAGGAGGAGAAATCCGTTGCAATATCTCATCGTAAACGGGCGCAATATGCGTCATCCTTATTTCCATAAGGCGATAATGAATTGCTACGATTCGCTGATTGCGGCAGACACCCAGCCATGCTATTTTCTTAAATTTGAAGTTGACCCTTCAAGTATAGACGTCAACATCCATCCTACAAAGAATGAAATCAAATTTGAATATGAACAGGAAATATGGCCTATACTACAGGCATCTGTGAAGGCGGCGCTTGGAAAATTCGGGGCTGTCCCTTCGATAGATTTCAGCAGCGACGTGCTTCCCGTTGATCCGCTTCCTCCGGGAGTTGCGCCTGAGAAACCGACTCTCGACATCCCCGCCGATTATAACCCTTTTGCCGTAGAGAAGAGGAATTTTATGTCGCCCGGAGGGTTCCGGCCGGGTAAAAGGGAGACCGTTTCGCGGAACTGGGATTCCCTTTATTCAGATTTCATGAACGGCACCCGGGGGTTCGGAGAGCAGGCTGTGGGTTCCGGTTCTGCGACGTCACCTGCGGTTGATGAAGAGGAGCAACCGTTGGCAGTGGATTTGAAAACCGATGATTTCTCAGGTTCTATAAAAGACGATTCTCTTTTCGAAGATTCGGAAACCAATCCGGCTATCGGTTCCTTTTGTGTGCAGCATGCCTTGCGTTATATTATAACGTCGTCAAGGGAAGGGCTAATAATCATCGACCAGCACCGTGCGCACGTCAAGATTCTATACGAACAGTATATACGCAGGATGGAAAAGGGGGAGCAGGTGTCGCAGGCACTGATGTTCCCTGAGAATATTTCCCTCGACCCTGAGCATCAGGCTGCACTTACGGAAGTGGCGGATGAATTGTCGAAACTCGGGTTTTTACTTGAGTATGACGAAGGCGACCGCTGGAGGATTGTTTCGGTGCCTGCCATGTTGAAAGATTACGACCCTAAGGATGTGATTCTGCGTATTCTCGATTTTGTGTGCGACGGCAGTGTGAACTACGGTAGCGAGGCGGCGGCTTCGGGCGATATGCTGTCGAGGCTCGCACTTGTGATGGCTCGCACTTCCGCAATACAAAGGGGGAGGAAACTGACAGGCGATGAAATGGAACACCTCATCGGGGAACTGTTCTCTTTGCCGGACCCGGCTTACACCCCTAACGGCAATCCTGTATATTGTGTGCTCGACAGCCACCGCCTCGAATCAATGTTCAGATAATTATGGAAAAAATCGTTACCGCCGTCAGCGGTGTCCTTACGGACTATGTGCTTGTGGTCACGCTCTTGTGTGCCGCCATATTCTTCACTGTCATAACGCGGGGCGTTCAGTTCAGGATGGTAGGGGAGATGTGTCGTCTTCTTGTGAAATCCGGAAAAAAGAATTCCCATAGCGGTAGGGTACATTCCCACGGTTCTGTCAGTTCTTTCCAGGCTTTCGCAATCTCGATAGCGTCGCGTGTCGGCACGGGGAACCTTGCCGGCGTAGCCACCGCAATCGCCATAGGCGGACCGGGAGCCGTGTTCTGGATGTGGGTGATAGCCCTTCTCGGGGCTTCGAGTTCATTCGTGGAGTCAACGCTTGCCCAGCTTTTCAAGGTGAAAGGGGAGGGGTCGTTTCGCGGCGGTCCGGCCTACTATATCCAGAAAGGGCTTGGAAAGCGATGGTGGGCGGTTATGTTTGCGGTGCTTATCACCCTTACTTTCGGTTTTGCGTTCAACACTGTGCAGTCAAATACGATTGCGAGTGCGTTTGATGAATGTTTCTCGTTTCCGAGGGAATGGATGGCTCTGATACTCTCGCTTCTCACACTTGTGATTGTGTTCGGCGGCATAAAGAGTATTTCGCGGTTCAGCGAGGTCGTGGTTCCTGTTATGGCTATCGCCTATATCTTACTGGCTTTGGTTATCGTTGTGATGAACATTGGGAGGATTCCTGAAATACTGCTTATGATTGTGGAAAACGCTTTCGGCGTTGGCCAGGCGGCGGGCGGTGCCGTAGGCATGGGGATGATAATGGGTATAAAACGCGGCCTTTTCAGCAATGAAGCGGGTGAGGGTTCAACTCCCAACGCGGCCGCCGTAGCCACCGTGTCGCATCCTGTGAAACAAGGTCTGATACAGGCTCTCGGGGTCTATACCGATACGTTGGTGATATGCACCGCCACGGCGTTTATCATCCTATGCAGCGGCATGTTTCTTGAGGGTCATGACGGAATAGTCCTTACCCAAAAGGCTATCGATGCCGAATTGGGTGGCGGACATCAATACGGTTCCATTTTCGTGAGCCTCGCCATCCTCTTCTTTGCTTTCACGAGTATAATCGCCAACTATTATTACGGGGAAACCAACATACGGTTTATCCGCGACAACAACCTGTTGGTCGGGATTTACCGTCTGCTTGTAGGTGTGGTGGTGTATCTCGGTGCGGTGATGTCGCTCGACCTTGTGTGGGGTTTTGCCGACATTACGATGGCTTTGATGACGCTTTGCAACCTTGTGGCAATAGTTATGCTCGGAAAGTATGCAGTGGTGCTTCTTAAAGATTATGTACGCCAGAAGAAAGAGGGGAAGGATCCGGAGTATCATTCATCAACGCTGCCTTCCATTGCCTCCGAAACGGAATGCTGGCACTGAGCCTTTTGGTGTCCTGTCTTCCTCGGTGAGGTGTCATTTGTCAGATTAGACCGAAATGGCGGAAGGCATTCACTACTCCGTGGTCTGTGTCGGAGGTGGTGACATAATCGGCGGACTCCTTGACTTCGGCTCCGCCATTGCCCATGGCTACTCCTATGGCCACATGACGAAGCATTCCGATGTCATTGCCGCCGTCGCCGAACGCCATTGTTTCCGAAAGCGGGATTCCGAAAAATTCCAGCATCTTGTCGATGCCGACGCTTTTGTCGCTGCCGCGAGGAATAATGTCGCAAAAATAGGGATTCCAGCTCGTTGCGACGCAATTCTTCAATACATCCTTGAAAACCCCGCTCTCTTCACGCTCCCGAGCGGAACCGAATGCCATCAGCTGCACCACTTCCAGATCTTTTGCCGTAGCTATATCTTTTACGTCGATATGTTTGATGTGTAGAGTCTCGGCCACGAATCTAACGTTGTCGTCGATGCGGTTGATAAAGATTCCTCCTTGTGCAGGCACAACCACAAATGGCATGGGCGACGTGTGGGAAAAGGGGATAAGTCTGTCAATGTCGGCCTTTTCAATCGGACGGCAATAAATGCAGGTTTTACGGTCGGCGAGCAGGCACATGCCTCCGTTTACCGTCACGTATCCGTCAAACTCTGTGTCGCCGAGGTTGTCAACCCATTCGATGTGCCTGCCTGTGGATATAAAAACTTTTACCCCGTTTTTCCTGACAGTGGCTATGGCTTCGCTCACCTCGCGGGGAATGCCTTTAGAACCTAACGGCACCAGCGTGCCGTCTATATCAAAGAAAATTGCTTTTACCTTACTCATAATCTTACCTGAAAAAATGCTTTATGCCTAAAATTGGTTTATTTCCGTAGAAATGCCGTAATCACTTCCTGCAATTTCTGCATTATTTGTGAGAGCGAAGTTAACTCTTTTTATTTAATCAACAATTTTTATGGCTTATAATTTTAAAAATCCCTTATTAAAAAAGGATGATCGACCACAATCTATTCAAGCCATGAGATGTAGTCTGGCTTTATCAGCTTAACCATTTTTATTAAATATCCTCACTTTCTGTAACTATTCAGCGGACACGCTGAGGAAGTCGCCTTTTAGAAAAGGGCGAGTAT
>CABRKI010000153.1 GCA_902471455.1 uncultured Porphyromonadaceae bacterium
AGTGCGACAGTACCTTTTCCAGTTCGGCGCGGTTGTCCCCGGCAAGGTCGAGCGCAGCCGATAGATTGCCGTCGCGCGAACATGAAAGGATACACGCGCACACCGCCAGGGTTGCCAATATTGTAAATTTATTCTTCATAAATGAATAGAATCGTATGCAACCATAAAAGAAGGTCAATCGTCGAGTTGGATATAACCAAACTGTGGATCACCAAGGGTACTGAGATAAAGTCGGTTTGTCCCTTCATGATACGCCATACCCCATATCGGGGAGTTGAATCTAAGGGTTTTGATATAACGTCCGTCCATATCCATCACAACAATATCCTTACCCGACGGTTGTTTCCGAGCATCGGCACCGCTATAAACCGAATACAGGAGTCCTCCTCCAAGCAATGATCCGATATGGTAGCTTGAATGGCCGTCATAACGTTCGCTATAATCGGGTCCATAGACGGTTTTTAACAAGTTGCCGTCAAGGTCAAGGATATGTATCCGGTCGGACAAGCGTCCCGTCATATATACCCGGTTGCTATCCACATCTACACATATATTGTTTCTGCCGACAGTCTTTGCCGGCAATGTGTCAATGGGTGCGCGTTCACCCGTGACAGGATTTAACCTCCCGAAATGTGTGACATATCCAGAGTCTCCGTACTCATAAACAGAACAGAACACCGTGCTGTCGTTCAAATAATGACTGTCCGTAACGGGGTTGAGACCGTCGGAAGTATCCAACCGTACTTTCGTAAAAGCGGGAGTATTCCCGTCGGCGAGAGCCTTGTCGATATCTATGCCCTGAATGGACATGCTGTTCATGTTTAAGCCATATAATATCCCGTATTCATCAATGTATAGCCCACCGATGTTGGCCATCTCTCCCGGACCGTTCCCGAAGTTCCCGAAAGACCCCAACGTGACACCTTTGTTTATTTCGTATGCGGTGAACATCTTTCCCATGGATTTTGAATCATATATCAGGAGCGTATCCCCTTTCAATAACAGATGTCCTCGATGAAGGGGAGGCAGCGCGTCATCTATCGATATGATTGATATACTCTCTATACGGTCCCTTTCCTTATCCCATTCTTCGGCATCTTGTCCCGCCCTCTTCCCGCAGGACGCGAACACAAGACAAAATACCGAAATAATGGGAATGGTAAATAAGCAAGGACTTTTCATAAAAGACAATACTTCATGGGCACTCCACCTCCTTACTGTCGGCCAAAGCGAATTGACCGATAAAGCATATTGAGCCACGTTCTTCGACGCAACATAAATTAGGCACGTATTCCACGTTGGTGAGAGCCTCGAGATTCTCTATTTGTGTAGGAGAGAGTGACGAATGGGGGCTTTTATTTGATATCGCCAAACAAGTCACTACAAGTGCAGCAATACCAAGCACAAAGAATAATGTGGTTTTCATTTTAATATTTTATATGATGATAAAGTTTTATAAAAATCAATTATCATATTTCGATTGGTTGCGATACCATGATTGAACGTTTTTCTTCAGTCTCTTTTCCAAAAGCTATAATTTTGCCGGTATCCGTAATTGCCGCTGGTGGATAGATATTCACATCCGGTATCAATGTACGCTCAAGCTTCCCTTTATTATCATAAATATCAAAATAGAGTCGCTTATTATCCTCGGAATCGTTATATCTACGGGCGGCTATTATTTTATTCTTATATTTAAAGGCACACCATACACTACCTCCGAATCCATCCTTGATTCTTGCCGTGGCAGAACGTGTTGCCGTTTCATCACTGTATTCATACTGATAAGGTGCAATGGCTCTTTCGTCAACCAAAGAATATGTCTCGCCATTTCGTTCATATACACTAATTACATATGAACTGAAAACAACAAGGCTATCATCGTCATTCATCACGATTGAATTTGTCTGATGAAAATTTCCAAGTATCCCAACGGAAAGATCTTTTTCCTTTTCCCATAGCCTTGGGAAAGTACCGAAACGACTTTTGATATTCCCAATACTATCAAGCAACATAAAACGATACTCCCGCTCTGAATTTTCCTTAGAACCAAATGGCATCACAGAAACGATATAATCTCCGTTAGGCATCGCAAAAACATTTGAACTCTCCCAAGGTAGCATAAAGAGCTTTTTTGATTTACTTCCGTCCAAATACTCGGAAAACAGTGTCATTAACGGGCGCGAGTAAACCAAAATACTATCCGGTTTCAGAAAAAAACTTATTGGACGTTTCATTTCCCCAGGTCCATTTCCTACAGCAGCCAGACTATGTATGGTCTTTCCACTATCGAGACTTATCACTTTTATAATACTATCACCATAATGATCGGATATATAAATATGTTTACCCATGCATTGCATTTCTGCCGGCGACCCAATACTTTCGTTCGCAACAAGCTCTTCAAATACAATTTGTTCGGTTTCAACTTGTTTGGATGCTTCTTTTCTGTTGCATGACAACATTATCGTAAAGATTGACATGAAAACAAGAATACCAAATTTAATACCTATTCCTTTATTACGCATAATAAAATCAAAGTGTTGTTAAACAATAAAATTTATCCTTATAGTTTAATTATATTACTTTTATCGTATATTTAACATTGTCTTGAGGTATGCATAACCATACCTCAAGACAACTCTTCTAAAAACTATTTAAGGAATAGAATCTTCACGATTTAGGCATAAAGAAGATATGAATCGTATTACCCTGAAGTATTCTGTGACACTCTGTTTCCGCAGGGTTAGGGCAATCTGTAACAGGTGCAGTTTCCGGATCTGTGAGAGCCTCAATAGTCTCGAGTTGAACAGCTGAAAGCTGTGACTGACTGGCGTTGTCGCTTGAATACGCGAATCCGCCAGCTGCAAGGGCTATTATCGCAAGCCCTGCAAAGAAAAAGTTTCTTTTCTTTTTCATTGTTTTAAATTATTTATTTGTTATTATTTGCCCTGTAACTTCAAAGCGAAGTGGCAGAGCCTTTTGATTTTCAAAATATACCATGACGCTTCTGAGGAAGTTTCCTGGTATGGTATCACGCAATGAAACCACAACATTGTATTGACCTCCGGGAGTAACGACCATTGGAGACACAATACCTTCTGTACATTCACAAGAAGAGATGATGTCCTTGACACGGATTGTATCAGAAGTTTTGTTCTCCATAGGAAAAACATGGTATACTTTTTCTCCTGATAGCATATTACCGAAATCATGGCTATATTCTAACCATTCATCATTCTTGTCAATGTCTATTTCATTTTCCCCAATGATGGAAAGGTATAGGCGCGAACTCCTTTTGTTAGTCACCGGATTACCGAATGTCAAAATGCGTCTTTTTCTGTCTATCAAAAAAGTACGCAAAGACACATTCTCTGAAAAATTGTTCAAAGAATTTACTATATCCTTGGAATCGTATACAATTATATGTCTGAAACTATCACGTATCCGAATATAATCCAATTCTTTTTCATCATTTGACGATACAATCATCACAAGGTTCACAGTTTTGTCACCGCGTACGGAATCTACGCGCTCCATGAACTCGTTCCAAAATTGTAGCTTCATTCGGCACCCAGTGCATCCCACGGAATCGTAATAGGAGACGATTGTGAAGTCGGCTTCCGGCTTCGCAATCATCCCGCCGCCCACGAGCCTCATCGAATCGGGGAAGAGGATTTCCTTCCCCGTCCACTCGATGACAGCTTCCTCATACGCTTTCCTTTTGCTATCGCCACACGACGTCATACAGCAAAACAGCAACAGGATAAGGCATAACGATATGTAATGGAATCTTTTCATATTTGAGAGTTTTCCATTGGTTTTGCAGGGACATGCCTCCGACATATAATATTTAAAAATCAAATAGTTAATCAAACATGCCGGAGGCATGTCCCTACATTAATCCGATCACTTCGGGCGGTTTATTCGAGGGTTAAGTAACCGTAATAGGTTTTGTTGGTCTTGATTACGATGACGTAATTGCCCGGAGCCGTCCCTATATTAATATAGGAAGGTGAAGAGGTGTCGAATGACGTGGCTACGGTTTCGCCGGTTTCGGCAGACGATACGCTTACGGATGCAACTCCTTCCGGTTCGTCAAACTCGATTGCAAGCACACCGTCGAAGTAAGAACATCTCACGTTTGATGCCCAAACAGGACTTCCGCTTCGCGGACGGTCATCGCCGGTATAGACGGGTATTTCATCAGGTGTCGATGGACTTGTCTGACCCCCTGCCATGCAGGGAACGGCATATAAGAGGAGAGCCGTCAATAGGGTTATTAATTTCGTTTTCATGATTTATAGTTATGTTTTAATTCGATGCAAAATTACAAACTTCCGGTTAAAAAATCGATATATCAAGGCCTTAAAGCATCTATCACTCTATTTTATAATTCATTTATACACAATCACTTTTTCAATAAGAAAATATAAACGACATATCAATCGCCCGGACGGTCTATCAATGCAAAGGAGAACTTCCCTTTTCATGGAAAATGATACGCATGAGTTCTTCACGACAGGGGGCATCCGAGTCCTGAAGACGAGACCTGAGACGCGACACCATGTTATAATAATTGCTCACTTTCATATTCATGAAGAGAGCCACTGCCCTCGCCTTAAAACCTGCGATAAGGTATGCCACAAAGACAATATACTGGATGTTCAACTCCGGCACGGCCTCCTTCAGGAGGGAAAGCACGTTGCCGTGGTAACGGTTGACCACCTCAATCAATTCATCGGAAAAACGTTGGTTCCTTATTTTCTTTAACTCATTATTAAATTTATCTACTATACCCTTCATGTTGTTAGGTACCTCGGCAACGGAGAGAAACTCTTCACTGAGACTATAAAGGATATCGAAATGCTGCTTAAACAAACTGTCGATTTCCTGTTTCAGCCCGGAAACACATTCGAGCTCGTTCTTTGCCTCGTTGCATTCTTTTTTCAGAGATTCCCTTTCGGCAACCGTGGCATCATACAATTCCTGTTTCTCCTCCGAAACACATTCGAGTTCGTTCTTTGCCTCGTCGCGTTCTTTTTTCAGGGATTCCCTTTCAGCGACGGTGGCATCATACAGTTCGGTCATCGTCTGCATGGCATCCTCCGCTTTTCTTATGCGTCGCCGACCCCGCAACCAGAAGAAGAGGCCGACAAGAAGCAATATCGCCGCAGCCAAGACCACCCATATCAAAGTATTCACAAGGGAGGAAATCCGCTCCGAGTTTGTTACATGAATTGCATCATTATAGGCACGCTCCACAGATGAAAGGTTTCCGCACATGGATTTCAACTCAATTGAATCACGAAGGGAATAAGCAATGCGCAGTTCTCGCAACGCACCCTTCAGGTCGCCAGAAGTCTCCAGACATTCCGACATCACCGTATGATATAACGGGGAAGAGGAGATACGCCCCGGCAACTTCTCCGCCTCGGCAAGGTAACGGCGAGCACTGTCGGTTTTCCCCGCCATCAGGAAAGTTTCACCCACCCGCGAGGGATTGATGACGCGCCAGACGTCGTCGCCCGCCAACTGCCGCGCCTTCCTGAATTCATCCAAAGCTTCGTTCAGCTTCCCTTCATTGGTAAGGCACAACATTCTGTTGTTGCAGATATAGACATAGAAGATATCTTTTTCGGAAGTGACCACATTTTCGAGCGAGTCAAGAATCCTATGCGTCATGGCCGTCTCTCCCAAGGCAGTATGGGCCGTTGCCAAACTAATGGAAGCATATCTCGCAAAATTATCTTTCCCCGCCTTGCTGTAGGAGTTGACAGCGGAATCAATCAACGGTATCGATTCCCGTATATTCAGTGACAGATAATAGATTTCAGACATTTGTTCAAATGCCTTACCTTTGGCGAAATCGTCATTACGCTTCCGGGCAATGCGAAGGGTCTCCAGCAATTCATTGACTGCTGAAGGGCAATCATTGGCGTTGAACAATATGACACCCTTGTAGAAATGCGACCCCATCTCTTCCTCCTCCATTCCACGCCTACGGAAAAGTGAAACGGCCTCCGAAATAAGGGAGTCGTCGGTTTCCTTGATGCGGCACTTGTCTTTCGCCCTCTCGGTAGAGAGCGTGAGGCGTGCCCTTACTTTGTCGGAAACAGGCGACAAGGTGTCGAGACCCGACAGTATCCGCAACGCCGCTTCCGGCACAGAGTCCATGATGGAGTCGGCACGTGCAATCGATGCCACGACAATCCGGTCGTTGCCGGAATTTCCACCGCAGGCGCACAGCGCGCCTGCCAACGATAGGAACAAAACGATCTTTAAAAAGATAGGATTCATAAGATTATTTCTCATTCGGATTGAAAAGTTTCCAATTTTTCGAGTATTTGACGGGCTTCGCCGCGCATTTCCTCTTCGGCGGGCGAAGGCACCTTGGCCCGCGTGCCGACAAGATAGCGCGCTTCCCTTACCATCCCCGCGGAATCGCCCGCTTCTTCATAAAGCTTCATCAAAAGATAATGTGGATAGAGCAACGCCGGCTGGCGGCGGGAGGAGCGGCGAAAGCATTTTTCGGCTTCCGCATATTCACCCATGGCCTGCCGGTTCTTGCCGATAATGTTGAGAACCATGGCATCGGAGCTTACTTCCGCCGCCTTTTCAAGGATACGGACAGATTCTTCATATTCCCCTGTCTTATGGAGCGAATGGCCGTATTCGAAGAGGAAAGCGGCATCGTGGTTCAGACGGTCGTAGAAAGGGGCATAACCTTCGGCAGCCGCACGATATGCACGGCTGTGATACAGCCGGCGCACGCCCGATCCCCATTCTTCCCTTGCAGCTTCGCGCTCACAGCGGGTGACGGCCACGGCAACACACAGGATGCATCCCCCCGCAGTCAGCAGACAAGATCGGAAGAGCGTCGTG
>CABRKI010000154.1 GCA_902471455.1 uncultured Porphyromonadaceae bacterium
TCGGACTGTTGGAGCTTGGGATTCTGTTTCTTGCGATTTTCTATTTTTGCCATAATCATGAATTTTCCCGCAAAGATAAGCGCGGGCATAACATTTTGAAAATCGCCGTTTACAGTCCTTAACAATTCACTTATCCCGAATGTTCTTCTAACGGGGTACAAAAGGTGTACTTTTTGAGAAAATCGCCCCATTTGCAGGCAAACCACGGAAAAACAGCATCTTGCTAATCCGTTTATCTGCTTGCTTTTAATTTTATCCCCGCTTTTCCCGTTTTATATCGCGGAGAATTACGAAATTTCCGGCAACCGACGGATACAAAACGATGCCACCGGAGTATATCCGAATCGATATAGTCCGGTGGCTCAATGTTTTTTTACGTTTGAATGCAGCCTCGTTGTCAATCAAACGTATTCATCAAATGTTGTCAATCAAAGGCTGTCAATCAAAAGTTGTCAATCAAACGTGCCAAAGGCACGTCCCTACCCGGTCCTTTCTTGCGGGAATTACTTGTTTTTCTGGATTTGCGCGCTGATACGCTCCATGATTTCAAGCGCGGTCCCTGTGTTCATCGGTTCCTGCTCGAACGAGATGTTGACCTGATGCTTGTTTTTCTCAAACGAAAGGGTGTAAAGCGTGCTGTCGGCCGAAATGGTAACGGGGAGGTCGTTGACGTCAACAGTGCGGAACACACCGCTATCGCCTTTCTCAAACGGTTGCTTCAAGACAATCTTGTAGTCAATTTTCGCACGGTTGCCGTTTTCGAACACATACATTCCCGACTGCTCCGGACTCAACGAAATAAGCACGCGGCCGTCGAACATACCTTTGCGGGCATTTTCACCGGCAATGTCGTATCTCACGGCACGATACTGGCCGCTCTTGACCGGCTGGGTAGCATAAAACGCCTCGTCATCTACCGGAGTTTCGGATTTCTGCTCCTTGGCTCCTCCGGAACAGGCTGCAAACATCAACGACAACAATGCCGCTGCAATTAAAGAATAGAATTTCATAACTGATAAGGTTTAAAAAAAGTTTATGGCGCAAATATAGGTGATTTCGGCAAAATATACAACGAAGTAACGGCAAACATTAAAATCGTAGGGTAAATTTGATTAACTTTGCGGAACTAAATACAATATACGAAATGGAAAAAATTGCAAGTTTCACCATAAACCACGAGAAACTTCTCCGTGGAATATACGTGTCGAGACGCGACACCACCCCTTCAGGTGACGTGATAACCACTTTCGACGTACGGCTCACCGAACCCAACCGCGAAGCGGCGGTTTCCCCCGAAGCCCTCCACACGATAGAACACCTCGCCGCCACCTATCTGCGCAACGATGCGGAATGGAGCGACAAAATAGTGTATTGGGGTCCGATGGGATGTTGCACGGGGTCTTATCTCCTCATGCAGGGGGAACTGCAACCCAAAGACATCCTCCCGCTGATGAAAAGGATGTTTGCATTCATCGCGGATTTCGAAGGCGACATTCCGGGCGCATCGCCCCGCGACTGCGGCAACTATACCTTCAACGACCTACAGTCGGCGAAAGAGACCGCCGGGCGTTTCCTTACCGAAGTGCTCGAAGACATCAAGGAGGAAAACATGACCTATCCGGATTAAGGACATTCTTAGGATGGCAAGATACCGTCAAGCGCCCCTGCGGTCGAGACTGCGTTTGCCAACCAAGGAAAAGAGAAGCGACCCGAAGGCGCACGCAAGCATGACTACAACCGATGACACGGTCATGTCGCCGATGCCCACAAGGGGAGAAACAATACCTCCGAACACGAAGCCGATGGCACCGAGTATGGCGGAGGCCGCACCTATGGCCTGTTTCCCTTCCGTCATGGCGAGCGTGGTGACCGACGGAAAAATGAATCCCAAAGAGAACATCATGAGGAACGTGACCGTCTCATAAACCGCAAACGAATCACACATAAAGGCGGCTGCAAGCTGCAAAAGCGTGAAAACCGACATCCCCGCCGTGCTGAAAAGCGCGGCGTTTTGCATTTTCCTAAACCGCATGGTCAGTCCGGAACCTATGGCAGTGCCGACGGCATTGACGGCAAAGACCATGGAAAACTGCATCTCGGAGAAACCGAAATGATCCTGCACGATAAAAGTGGCTGAAGAGATATAGGAGAAAAGCACACCGTATGCCAGCCCGAAAACCGCAATATACGTGGAAAACAACGGCAGGCGCAACACTTTCACAAAGCCGCCCACCACTTTCAAGGCAGTCCCCTTCACTCGCTTCTGCGGGGGAAGCGACTCGCGGAACCTGGAACAACATGCAAGCAACCCCACGCCAATGACCAGGAGAATCATGAATATCCCCCTCCAGCCGACACTGTTCGCCACCATGCCGCCGACGAGAGGCGCCACCACCGGAGCTATCCCATTGATGGCCCCGACTATGGCAAGCGTCTTGGCAAGTTCGCGCCCGCTGTAGCAATCGGTGGCTACCGACCTCGACATCACAATTCCTCCGGAGCCGCCGAGCCCCTGAAGAAAACGGCAGACATTGAAAAACTCAATCGACGGCGAAAAGATTATCGCCACGCTGGCTAAACTGAAAAGCAACAACGAAGCCACAAGAAGAGGGCGACGCCCATATTTGTCGCTGACCGGCCCAAACAACAGCTGTCCTGCGGCTATGCCAAGCATACTTGCCGTGAGCCCGAGCTGAACCATTGACGGCGTAGTGGAAAACACCGTTGCCAACGAAGGAAGCGTGGGGAGATAGAAATCCGTAATGAAAGGACCGAAAGCGGAAAGAGCCCCAAGAAACACCATCAGAAAGATATAGTATCTCCTTCCGAAAAAGACAGCAGACTCGTTACAGTTCATATCTTTCTTATTATCCTTATATATTCGCTTTCAAAATTGGGAGTGAACAAGCCATTGCCCAAACCGGCTTCGATTTCGTCAATAGTCCAGAACCTGCCCCCGTCGAGTTCGTCGCTCGGACGCGGCAGTTCATCGACCACCGCACTAAAGGCATTCACGAGTTCCCTCTCGCGGGAAGACTCGAAAACATAGCTTGACAGAAAAGTAGAGACGAAGCCGGAAATGCCGAGCTCCTCTCGCGCCTCCCTTACGAGAGCTGACGCCACTTCCTCGCCATAATCCACATGGCCTCCTACCGCCGTGTCCCATTTTCCGGGCTGGATATCCTTCCATTCCGGCCGTTTCTGGAGGTAAAGGCGACCTTCTTTATCGAAAACATGCAAATGCACCACAGGATGAAGCAACATCGAACCTCCGTGGCACTCTCCGCGGGTGGCTTTCCCGATTACATTCCCCGACTCATCCACAATAGGGAAAATCTCTTCAGAATTATCCGATTTCATATCTGGTTTCATATACACTCTCAAATATTGCCTTCATTTTCCGGACTGGCAATCTACAAATATTAACGAAATATGCACGATTTATTATATTTTCACCCATTATTTTTGTGTCATAACCCATTGGATATAGCCGCCCATCCATTCCTCTCCGACAGGACTTCCGTGTTTTTTCACCAAAAAACATCCCCTTTCAGCTCATATTGCAAATACCTCTTGCGGCTATTAAGAAGAATTTATTATCTTTGCAACATAGAAACCAACCTAATCAAGACAATGAGCAAAATAGTGACTCTTGGAGAGATCATGTTGCGTCTTTCCCCCAACGGCTTCGACCGCTTTATCCAATCAGATTCTTTCCGTGTAATCTGGGGCGGCGGCGAAGCGAATGTAGCAGTAAGTTGCGCCAATTACGGTCATGAAGCGTATTTCGTATCAAAACTTCCGACGCATGAAATCGGACAGGCTGCCGTCAACGCACTACGTCGTTATGGCGTCGATACGTCGTTCATAGCCCGCGGCGGCGACCGCGTAGGCATATACTATTGCGAAACCGGCGCTTCCATGCGTCCTTCAAAGGTGATTTATGACCGCGCCCACTCAGCGATAGCGGAGGCCGACCCTTCCGATTTCGATTTCGATAAAATCATGGAAGGAGCCGACTGGTTCCACTGGAGCGGCATCACCCCCGCCATCAGCGACAAGGCTGCCGAACTCACCCGTCTTGCCTGCGAGGCGGCAAAGCGTCATGGCGTGACAGTGAGCGTTGACCTCAACTTCCGTAAAAAACTCTGGACCTCGGAGAAAGCCCAGTCTGTGATGAAGCCCCTCATGAAGTATGTCGATGTCTGCATCGGCAACGAGGAAGACGCAGAGCTTTGCCTCGGATTCAAACCCGATGCCGACGTTGAGAGCGGCAACACGGGTGCCGAGGGCTATAAAAACATCTTCCGCGAGATGGCGAAAGAATTCGGCTTCAAATATGTGGTTTCCACCCTTCGCGAAAGCTACTCCGCATCGTTCAACGGCTGGAAAGGCATGATTTACGACGGCAAGGATTTCTATGAGTCGAAACGTTATGAAATCAATCCTATCGTTGACCGCGTAGGCGGCGGCGACTCTTTCTCCGGCGGCCTTATCCACGGCCTTCTCACCTTCCCCACCCAGGGAGAGGCCCTCGAATTCGCTGTGGCTGCGTCGGCACTCAAGCAGACCATCAACGGCGACTTCAACCTCGTGAGCGAAGCCGAGGTGAAAGCCCTCGCCGGCGGCAATGCCAACGGACGCGTCCAGAGATAATCATATTCAAACAAAGAGGGCGCATACCCTCGCTAAAATAAATATATAATGGCAAGAAATAACAAACTGAGCGTGCTCAATAAGATGGCGGCCGCACCGATGGTGCCGGTGTTCTACAACAAGGATGCCGAAGTGGCGAAAGCCGTGGTTAAGGCATGCTATGACGGCGGCGTTCGTCTGTTTGAATTTACCAATCGCGGAGATTTCGCGCATGAGGTTTTCGCAGAGGTTTCAAAATTCGTGGCTAAGGAATGCCCCGAAATGTGCCTTGGCGTAGGTTCGATCGTTGAACCGGCAACCGCCGCCCTTTACATGCAGCTTGGCGCGGACTTCGTTGTAGGCCCGCTCTTCAATCCCGAAGTTGCGAAGGTCTGCAACCGCCGCGGTGTACCTTACGTGCCGGGATGTGGCAGCGTGAGCGAAATCGGGTTCGCACAGGAAGTGGGTTGCGACGTATGCAAACTCTTCCCCGGAGACGTGCTCGGTCCCAAGATGGTGAAAGGTCTTCTCGCCCCGATGCCTTGGTCAAAGATTATGGTGACAGGCGGAGTGGAACCCACTGAAGAAAACCTTTCTTCATGGTTCAAGGCCGGAGTGTTTGCAGTGGGCATGGGCTCCAAACTCTTCCCCAAGGAAGTGGTGGCGGCCAAAGACTGGGCGTGGATTTCTGCAAAATGCCGCGAAGCCCTCTCTTACGCAAAGAAATAAAGAATCATAATTTTAGCACATAAAGGGCCACGGGCTTTTGTCCGTGACCCTTTGTTCAATTCATTACTATATGGAAAAAACATGGAGATGGTTCGGGCCTAACGACCCTATCACGCTCGACATGCTGCGCCAGATTGGCGTGGAGGGGATAGTAACTTCACTCCACCATATCCCCAACGGCGAAGTCTGGAGTCTTGAAGAAGTCAACAAGATGAAAGACTTTATCGAGAGCCACGGACTGCGGTGGTCGGTGGTGGAGAGTCTGCCGGTGTGCGAGGACATAAAGTTCGCCGGGCCGAAACGCGACGAATTGATTGAGAATTATAAGGAGAGTCTGGCAAACCTTGGCAAAGCGGGGGTGAAGACCATCTGCTATAATTTCATGCCGGTGCTCGACTGGGCGCGCACCGACCTTGAATATCCCAACCCCGACGGCACTTCCAACCTATATTTCAACCGCGCCGAATTCGCATATTTCGACATCAACATCCTCAAACGCGAGGGCGCACGCAACGATTATGACGAGGCAACCTTGCGCAGAATGGAGGAAGAGGTGGTGCCACGCATGGACGAAGAAGCCGAAAAACGTCTCGTTGACAACATCATCGTAAAGACGCAGGGGTTCGTCAACGGCAATATCTCGGAAGGCGACCTTGACCCTGTCGGGAAATTCCGCGAACTTCTGAAGCTTTACGAGGGAATCGATGCCGATAAGCTCCGCGACAACATGGCATACTTCCTCAACGCAATCATGCCTGTGTGCGACGAATACGACATCAATATGTGTGTCCATCCCGACGATCCGCCACTTCAGATTCTTGGTCTTCCACGCATCGTGACCTGCGACGAGGATATACGCAAGTTCCTCGATGCCGTTCCCAATCCCCACAACGGGCTGACGTTCTGCTGCGGATCGCTCTCCGCCGGAGCACACAACAACGTGGTGGAACTTGCCGAAAAATATGCCGACCGCACCCACTTCGTGCATCTGCGCATCTGCAACGTTTTGCCCAACGGCGATTTTAAGGAATCGTCGCACCTTGACCCGAGGCTGATAGAGGTGACGCGCACATTCCAGAATAAACGCCCCGGAGTGCCAATGCGCGTTGACCACGCCCCGCTTATGCTCGGCGATGAGAAGATGGGGTACAACGCCGGTTACTCTTTCCACGGACGCATGCTCGCCCTCGGAGAGGTGGCAGGAATCATGGCCACCGTCGATTCCGAGAAATAATATGATATTTTCCAATAAAACGGGAGGATGCAAATATTTGCA
>CABRKI010000155.1 GCA_902471455.1 uncultured Porphyromonadaceae bacterium
CTAGCCCAGGGATAGGGGCAAAGTTACAAAAAATTTTTATGGCGTCAATGTCTCCCTGACAAGTGCTGCTGTTTTTGCCCCGGGATTTACACGAATCTGAGGATTTGAGTCAAACATGTCGAAATTATCGATATACTCCCTAATCAGGCCAATGATTGAATCAGTTAAACTATTTTGTGTCATAATCAAGATTATTTGGGTTTCTTTTCATATAACAAAGCTGACTACGGATTTTCTCCAAAAAATCCTTTAAAACTGTTTTTTCACGACAATCGTTTGAAAGTTTGCATATATATCATTACTTTTGCGTCGATAACCAAACATAACCGTTTTTCGCTATAGAAATCATGGACACATTGAAAACCATCCTTAAAATGATATTGGGGCTTTTGGGTGGTGTATTGATAGGACTGTTGATCGCCACCGTCGGTGTGGTAAGCCTTCCCGACACAACCTTATCAGATTTTATTGAAAATCTAATGTCCGCACAATTCGGGGAGGCAATGTTGGCAGCAGGGGTAGGGATTCTGGCATTTATCGTTTCGCTTATTGTTATCGTTCTAATTCATGAATCCGGACATCTTATCTGCGGACTTTTATCGGGATACAAATTCGTGTCGTTCCGCATTTTCAACCTAACGATAATAAACATAGACGGCAATCTGCAAATCAAACATTACTCCATCGCCGGCACCGGCGGACAATGTCTGCTTACCCCTCCGGACTTACCGATAGATAAAATTCCTACTGGTTGGTACAACTTCGGGGGCATATTGTTTAACATCGTTATCTTTATATTAGTATTGCCATTGTTTCTTCTAAAACTTCACCCGTTGCTGACAGAATGTTTGATAATATTCCTCCTGACAGATGCACTTCTTATCATTTTAAACGGAATACCGATGAAAATTTCAGGAACAGGTAACGACGGATATAATCTGACTGCACTGAGGCACGACATGGCAAGTAAAAGAGGTTTGGCTTACGCTTTAAGGTCGAATGCATTGATCCAAAATGGCGTTCGCCCGAAAGATATGCCGGAGGAATGGTTTGAAATTCCGGATAATATCGACTATCGGAATCAACTTGAAGCAGCCATACCGATGATGGCGGCGTCGCGTCTTGTAGATGAAATGAAGTATGACGAAGCGTTGGATAGTTTTGAAACACTGTATAGCCATAAGGATGAAATCATTCCCCTTTACGTCAAAGAAGCTGCATGCGAACTTGTTTTTCTACGTCTGGTTTGCGGAGATGCAGAAGGTGCCTGTGATTTGCTTGACAACAATCTGAAAAAATACATCGAGACATATCGGAAAACGATGTCGTCGAAAGAGCGGATTTTGTGTGCAATCGAACTCTTTATGGAAAATAATCCTGAAAAAGCGTTAGAACGATACAATGGGTTGTCAAACAGGCAAAACCATTATCTTCTACAGGGGGAAGTGAAAAGCGACCTCGCTATAATGAAAGATATTCTGAGCAAAGAAATGTACTGTCACCCAAACAATTTCGTATTAAAACCCCAAATACCCGTATATGAAACCGATGAGAAAAGCCAATAGGCGAAAAGACCCTTATTGGGCGTTGGAAGTATTCGACAAAGCTCCTTACATCACTGTCAGTATGGTTCGGCCGGATGGCACCCCTTACGGACTGCCATTATCGCTTGCCCGCAAAGACGAAAAGACGTTTTATTTCCATTGTGCCGGAGAAGGTGAAAAAATCGATTGCATAAAATCGACGCCTACGGTCAGCCTGTCGGCGGTGAGCCGCTGCACTCCCAAATACGAGGAAGAAAAAAACAATTTCACAGAATATTTCAATTCGGCGATAGCCCTTGGCAAAGCAGAGATTGTAACAGACGATGATGAAAAGATTGAGGCTCTAAAACTGATTTGTGAAAGATTCCTCCCCAAATATATGGACCACTTCGACGAAGCCATAAACCGCAGCCTCTCCATAACCACCGTCGTCAGAATCATCCTCACGGAGCCCCCCGTCGGTAAATCCAAACCCTAAAAGCACTACCAATGATAACAGGACATATAAAGAATCAGATAGACCAAATTTGGGATACCTTCTGGACGGGAGGTATCTCAAATTCCATTGATATTCTCGAACAGATGACCTATCTGTTCTTTATGAAACTCCTTGACGACAAGCAGCTTAATCAGGAGGCTACCGCTGCAATCATCGGTCAAAAGGTCAGCGACCCCACTTTGGGCGAGGGCTTATGGCACCAGACAGTCAGCCAAGATATTTTCTCTTTATTGTCGCAGAATTAAAGGTAACGCCATTCATTCCCGAATACGCAGGCATGTTAAATTTCTATGTTTCAGCCGTTGACAAACTTATGCGTCAGGAAGGCATAAGACAAGTGTGGAGTCGGCGGCAAGACCGGGTACCCCAATCTTAGAGGCACGAGAAAATTTGTAGAGGCTCTCGGTCATAGCCGCCGATGGAAAGTTCGGCGGCACTTGACATTGCTCACGGACGCAATAATTTCGCACAGAAAGTCACTGGGGCGGTCGCTACCTATGGCAGCTCGCCGATGCAGACAATCTGCTGATTGCATGGAAGCCCGCCCCGGAGTGTGACCCGAGATCAGAGGAAGTTAGGATACTTGAAGATTTTGTATCGCTCCACGGACGTTTACCTTTCGCCAATCTCACAATAAATGTTGCGAAAGGAGTTTCAGTCAGTTGAGCGAGCATCATATCATAAGCATAGACTCAGAGTAAATTCCCCTATGGGGGTGTTTGCTTTCAGCGCATCAAAAGAGTATAACTATACCGGTTCTACCGAGGACGTTACACAGTATTTCATACCTTGCCGTTAAGATATAGAGGACGTAAAACCCGAAATATGAAATAATTGTTGTAACTTTGTAAACTAACAGCACATAAAATATGTCAGAACAAGAAATGAACTCATACCGTTTCACTTCGGGGCAGGAACCGAGTGACGAAATGCTGGCACAGCTGATGAAGGAGGTGGCTCATGATGCCAAGGTGCGTCAGGAGCAGGCCACATCTGCCTATTTTTCTGAAATGCGCCGTAATGCCGAAGCAAAAAAAGCTAAATGGGCAGACCGCATAAACAGCGTGATAAATGGTTAGGCCAGGAAGAAAACCGGAACTCATTGTGATTGCCGTACCCAATGGGTCGGGCAAGACTTCTGTGACGCAGAAATTTCTTCATCATGAATGGGCCGACGGCACGATCTATATCAATCCTGACCAGATTGCCAATGATAAGTTCGGCGACTGGAACTCACAAAAGGCAGTGCTTGAAGCCGCCAATTATTGCGCTGAATGGAGAGAGCAGTGTCTTCGCGACAAGATTAGTTTTGTGTTTGAGACAGTATTCTCTGCGGAAGATAAGATTGACTTCCTGGTCTGTGCCAAGGAAGCCGGATTCTTTATTCGAGTATTCTTTATATCTACGAGTCATCCATCCATAAACGCCGCTCGAATAGCAAAGAGAGTTATGGAGGGTGGACATGACGTGCCAATTAGGAAGATTATATCCAGATATACGAAGTCTGTTGAGAATTGCGAGATTATTGCTCGTATAGTGGACCGCTTGTATGTCTATGACAATTCAGTCAATGATAGGGATGCTCAGATTCAGTTCCGGCTCAGTAACGGAAAACTGGAGAAGATGTATGTCAAGGAACTTCCTACATGGGCAAAAAACATTATACCAGACCAATGATAAACATAACACATACCTTAAATACGAAGTAACCCATGACCTCGCAAAATAATACGGAGAACTATCGATATGGATTACTGCTTGATCTAACGATTACAGGAGTGTTAATCCCGGACGATTGGCATAGCTGGGGACCCCCCGATTACGACAAAGCTACCTTTTGATTTGAAAGTCGCCATAATAATCGGCCAAATCATTGACATCGGCTTTCTCCCAGAAGAACGACAGTCACAAGTACACTGGAGTTCATTCCTAAAAGATATTTTGAAAAACACGACTTGTTGATTTAAGAGCAAATGAAAGCGAAGATATTGATTAAACGAATATTACTAAGCCTTGGTGCGTTCCTTGTTCTCATCGTGGCATTCACGGTTTATGCCAATGTAAAGGTGGAAAACGCTTCTGTGGACAGAATCTATTCTTCCGTAGATTCCATCCCACACAACAAAGTGGCCCTGTTGCTCGGAACAAATCCATTGAATAGACTGGGACGCCCCAACTCGTATTTCGCCAACCGCATAAATACAGCGGCAGAGCTTTATCATGCCGGTAAAGTGGATTTCATCATAGCAAGCGGAGACAATCATACTAAACAATATGACGAACCAACTGCCATGCGCGACTCACTGATATCCCACGGTGTGCCGGAAAATAGAATTATACTCGATTTCGCGGGATTCCGCACGCTCGATTCTGTTGTAAGAGCGAAGGAGGTTTTCGGATGTGATTCACTTACAATCATATCTCAGACAGACCACAACGCCAGAGCGTTGTATCTCGCCGAAGCAAACGGTATTGATGCTGTTGCTATCTCTGCGCCTTTGAGGGCCGGAAGATGGGTGCGTACACGTCTCGCATTGCGGGAATGGCTTGCCCGCGACAAGATGATGCTTGATATATGTCTTGGGAAACAGCCGCATTTTCTTGGCGATAAAATCGTAATACCAGACATCGTGCAGCAGAAATGCTATGCTACAGCCGAGGGTATGACAATGAAGATTGTAAGGCCGGATCCGATAAAGGTTCCGGTAGATTCACTTGTCGTGGGATTTACAAACAACCGTGATGCCGAAATGACAACAGGAGAATTTTACAGAATAGATATAAAATCTAACGACGGTTGGTGTCAAGCTCCTTATTCCAAAAAATATATGGACTATATGGCTAAAGATATTGCCGTTTGTTTCAATGATATCGGATATGTTGTGAAAGCTGACAGCACTTTAAGGATGACAGTAAAGCCGTGGATTTATGACCTCGGCGATAAGTCTGCTACCTACCGTCTTGTCAAAACGTTTGACTATCCACCATATCCCGTCCAAAGAAGCGACACAGCATACGTTGAGTTTCAATTAAAATAACCATGCGCACCAAATCCGTCCCCGATTGTGGAAAAATCATAAACAACAGACCGGAGATGATGGTGTGGTTACATCTGTATTAACTGTATAAATACAAATTTAGAGAATAATATGTTTAGAACAATTAAATCCGCCATATCCCTTATAGTTATGGCAATGTGTGCAACACAGGCTTCCGGCTGCACAAAAAGTGACAACATAATATCTGTCTCTGCGCCTGAATTTGAAAAGGAAATCAAGACAGATTCCGTTCAACTACTTGATGTCCGCACTCCGCAAGAATATGCAGAGGGGCATATTGACGGAGCACTCAACATCAATGTGCAATCAGATGATTTCGAGGAAATTGCTCAAGAAAAGCTGTCAAAAGAACGGACAGTACTTGTTTACTGCCGTAGCGGCCGACGCTCACTGGATGCCGCCAAGATACTGACTGAACTTGGTTACAAGGTTGTTAATCTCAAAGGCGGTATCATAGAATGGGAAGAAGATGGTCTTCCCATAACGAAAATAGAGACATCAAAAGTTAACGATTGAGGATAACTATGCTGCATCGCCATCTGCGACATTCATGCCCGTAAGTTTAAAGGTATCGTATATGCCACAACAGAAAAAAATATTTTTCGCCAAGAACTCGAAACGTCGCGAACCAGGACTATTCTTCTGACAATGTTCATGTTTGAGTATTGTATTGGCAACGGAAATAAAACCTGTCTATCCTTCTGCTAACAGCTGTTCTACTTCCTCTTTTAGCTTTGGAAGATGATTAATGACTATTCCCCAAATGGTAAAGGGCTGAAGAGAATCATACGCATGAATTAGATAGTTACGAGTTCCTTTAATCTTGCGGGCATCGGTTATTGGTATATCAGGCATAATCTGCAGTATCTTAGTCATAGCCTCACCTATTATCCCAATCTGTCGCTCAATGGCATTACGAAACATACTGTCATCAAGAAATACCTGGTATTGCTTAGGTCTTTGTGTAAGGTACAATTCCACTTCCCCAATAGCCTGGATGATATCCTGTAAATATTTCTTTATAGTTCTATCCATAAATCAGCTTTTTTGTCTCGTTGAGTTCCTCTATGAAATATGGATTCTTTAAACAATCTTCATCTACCAAGTCAATTCTACGTCCCATTAAATCTTCGAGGGCCATATAAAAGTTTAGAAGGTTTTCACCAGCA
Organism: uncultured Porphyromonadaceae bacterium; assembly: GCA_902471455.1. GTDB lineage: Bacteria > Bacteroidota > Bacteroidia > Bacteroidales > Muribaculaceae > Lepagella. The sequence continues at coordinate 6,272 of CABRKI010000155.1, forward strand.
ATCAAGGGGTCGGGATCATGATTAAATGTTGCGGAAAAATCGACATCGCTATTTTCATTGAAGCGTGGAGTTAGAATTGATCCAAATACATAAAGAGACTTTACCTTATACTTTTTGCATAAGGCAATAATCTTCTGAATATTGTCTGTAATTAGATGCATAACCGACGTTATTGATAAGAAGTATAAAAGGCTGTGAAGTCTTTATCATTTATTACAATAAAACTTCACAGCCATTTTTATTCAGTTCTGTTTGAAATCGAAGTGATTAGTCTTCGATTGCCGCCTGCGCCGCTGCGACGCGTGCTATGGGCACGCGATAGGGTGAACAGGATACGTAGTTCATGCCGAGTTTAGCAC
>CABRKI010000156.1 GCA_902471455.1 uncultured Porphyromonadaceae bacterium
AATAATGTCCATTTAACTTTACCGAAAATTGTACATTTAAAATTTGCTTATTACACTCCCGTTGTCGTTATAACTGTAGAATGATTCCTCGGTAAGGATTATATGGTCAAGCAGCTTCATATTGAAGAGTTCCGCCCCCTCCTTTATTTTCCGTGTGAGTTTGTCGTCTGCAATCGATGCCGTAAGGGAGCCGCTCGGATGGTTGTGGCACAATATCATTGAGGCGGCGCGGCAAAGGACAGCCCCCGCGAACAGGGCCTTTATATCGCACAGGCTCGCCGTGTCGGTGCCGCTCCCTACCTCCTGAATGCCGATTATTGCGTTGCGCTGGTTCAGATATGCCACCTTTATGTGCTCGCGGTATTCAATCTCTCCGTCCTCATAAGAGGCGCGGAAAGCCTTGATTATATCATCGGAATTTCTGACGCTTTTTGCGCGGCGTACGGTAGGGGTGGAGACGTATGACAATTTTATTTGGGGGATGTCGTAGCCGTTTTTACGTGCTTTCGTGGCGGGTATAGCCTCGGTGGTGGAATCGAGGTCGAAAAGAGACGTTTTGAATGTGTTCATGTCTGTAAGTTTTTGTGGGTGGGAAATCGGGAATCAGTTCGCGCGGTACCATGCAATGGCTTCTGTGGCCGACTTGTAATCGGTATATGCTTCCAGTTCGCCGCCGTAATAGGATACCATGTCGCGGCAGTCTGTCTCGGTAAGCAAAAGGACTTTCACGGGATTCTTCATGTTGCGCAATACTGCATCAACGTCGAGCACAAAGTAAATGCGCTTCGCCTCGATAGAGGCGGCGGCCTTCGCGGCCATGGTGACATTCTTTGTCATAGTTTTGAAATGTTGTGCAAAGATTGTATCTTTGCGGTGAATTTTAATCGTGCCCCCAAAAGCTTGTGAAAGTGAGTCGGGGGCTTTCTTATCTCACTTCCGATATACAAAGTTAACAATTATTTCTCACATATACAAATATTTAGCTAATAAAATCGCCTGATTAAGGTGCAAAATTATATGTTTTACAACAGGTTTTTAACCACCTTTTTCTCCCTCTTTCGCGCCCGAAATCCGCCCCAAGGACGCGGGGACACCCCGGAGCTTCGTTCGTACCTCCCTCCGCAAATCAACTTTTTAATTCAACTACGGCGATAATCACCGCAGTTACCACCGATGAAAAGGCGCAGCGCAAATAAGTACGTTCAATCCTTGACAAAAACAGTGCGTCACGTCTCGATGATGCGCCTTCGCTGTTCGATAAAAAAAAATTACGATTTTGTAATAATTTTTGCCGGAAATATTTTGTTATATGACAAAAATGTTATAATTTTGTAGTGCAAAACTAAACGAGCTCTTTGACATGAAATGGAAAGAACTTATCAAGATTGCCGAGGCTCACGGATACCGTCTCGTTAAGCACGGCAAGAAGCACGACCGCTACTACAACCCGGAAACGGGAGACGAAATTATGGTGGAGCGGCACGGTTCACAAGAGGATCGCAAAGGTCTTATGATGGCCCTTAAAAAGCGAATCGGTTTCTAATCAAGAGGGGGTGGGTGCCACCCTCCCTCTCTTTTAATAAGAATTTCAACTGTCTTAATAACATCTCGATATGAAAGTAAGTATTGAAAAACAATCCGACGGATCATATATAGCCTACAATACCGATGGCGTAAAGGTCCAGCTCATCGGCACCGGTGACTCCGTGAAGGAAGCGAAGGAGGACTTCTTCAACTCAATCGAGGAAGTTGCCTCCGACTACAGGGAGCGCGGTCAGGCTGTCCCGGAAGAACTCACAAGCGATGTCGATTTCCGTTTCGACATATCATCCCTGTTCGAGTACTACTCCATGTTCAACGTCAGCGCACTTGGCCGTTATCTCGGAATCAACCCCGGACTGATGCGCCAATATAAGAAAGGAGATACTGCAATTTCGGACGCTCAGCTCGCCAAGATTGAGGCCGGGATACACCGCCTCGCATCAGAACTCTCATCACTGTCGCTTGTTTAGTTTTGCAATTTTACAGGCCTCAGCTTCGCGTCCCCGTCATTCTTGGCGGGGACGCTTTGCGTTGAGAACTTTTTTATTACCTTTGCACTTGCAATTTCAAAACAACGTACATCGATGAAACTTGGTATAGTATTTATTGTTGTCGGGCTATTATTTGTAATTCCAGGCTCTATTATCGTGGCCGTCAAGAAAAGCGAAAAGCCCGAAAAAAAGAAGGTGACTTTCGAAGATGTCGCCGCACAAATGGACAAAACCCCGGAAACAAAGGGGCATACGCCGTCATTAACTCCGGAACCTCAGGAAGAATCACCGGAACTCCCGGGACCGAAAGGGCCGGAACCGAAAGAAATCGCCCGTGAGGTCGTCGCTGCCGTCATTTCGGAGCCAAGTCGGGAGCCGGAAGTTTCAACTCCAAAACCGGAATCTGCAACGCCAAAACAGAAAGGGAACGATTTCGAGGGTCTGATGGCCGACATCTTAAAAGCTTCCGGCCTCCGTCTTCTCGAATGGAACCAGGGGGCGACTTCACCGGGCGGGGCATACGCAGAAAACGAACTTAAACCGGATTTCTTGGTGCATCAGAACGCCCGTGGGATGGAACTCCGTTACTGGGTGGAGTGCAAATACCGTTCGTCGCTCCCTGCAAACGGTTTTTATCTCAAGGATTACCAGTCGGAACGTTATCAGAAAATCCAAAAGGAATCGAAGCGGAAAGTCGTGGTTGTCCTCGGTGTGGGCGGGCGTCCCGATTCTCCTGACAAATTCTATGTAATCCCGCTCGACACCATAACGAGGTTCAAACGTGTCGGCCACAAATTCCTTCCTCATTATAATCTGGAATCCCCGAGCGCAAAATTCGCTGGCCATATGTCTTCCTGGTTCTTCAACGAGGTTTTCAAAAAAGCTAACAAACACTAATAATCTCTATCATGGAATTAATATATATCATAGGTGGATTCCTATTGTTTGGCTTTATCGTATCGAAATTTTCAAAGAAGGGTGATGAATACGATGCCGCAGAAAAGAAACGAAAAGACTCTAATGAAATAGAAAGCAGGAGGAAGGCCAGTGTCGATTATTTCGAGGAATGCCGGAGGAAAACATTGGAAGAGTCGAAAACAAATGCTCCGGAACCAATAGTAATACAAGCTCCGGAAGTGCCTAAGAAAAAGAAGAAACCAATAATTGAAACTGAAGAGAAAGTATATAAACCCCCGCGTAGAAAACCTGCACCTCTATGGTTGCCGGATTATCTTATCACGGAGGTAAAAGGGACGTATTATCGGGCGTATTTTGAAAAAGAAGCGGCTCGGTCGTTGGAAATAGGAGACGAGTTGGAATTGTGGAACGAACCGGACAATCGATATGATAGACATGCGGTAAGGATTGTTACAAAAGAAGAATGGATTGGAATAGGTTATGTGGATGCTAATGATTCTTCTTTTGTATTTAAAAATATTGAGTATGTGGATAACGTAACTGTCATAAAAAAAAGTAATCACGATGTACCATATATAAAAATCAAAATTAAATTTAAATGGGACAAAGAGAATTTGCTAAAGAATCGAGACATTATTCATTATGACAGATCCAAAGGTGATGAATATGTTGGTTATAATCTGATTATAGTAGAAACATATAATAAAGAAGTGAATTGGGCACAGGATTATTGGAAAGACTACCCTCAAGAAGCGTTGTCGATTTTCCAAAAATATTCTGATAACGAACGCGGTATTGCTTTTAAACACGAATGTTGCAAATGTTTGAGGAAACTGAAACGATACGAAGAGGAAATCGAAGTTATTAAGGAAATCCTTGAAAAAATCAGATTCCCAAGAAATCCTAATGTTTCAAGAATGGAACATGACATCCTGTTAACAGGTAGAGCTACTTTTGAGAAACGATTTTGTGTGGCGAGCAAATTACTGGATGGACAACGTAAGAAAAAAAAGAAATAATAGTGTATTTTGTTGGTTGTCTCAAAAATATTTTGTAATTTTGTGATGCCAAAACATGATGATTTGTTCATCCCGTAGAGTCGCGGTTAAGGCTCGACACTTCATCGGGCATTTTTTTATGCCTTTATGTATAGTCCTTATTGGGCTGTTGTTTCCCATGTATAACTTAACTCTACGGAGGACAAGCTATCATGTTTTGGCGAACTGGGAAATGACAGCCCTTTCTGTCGTATAACGCCAAAACATGATAGCACTATGGTATCACAGACCATCGCCCGCAGGGCTTCCAAGAGCTTCGCGCTCAACATCCGGACGGTAATCACCGCCGCCGTCACAATCCTCACAGTCGCAACCCTCGCTGCAACTGTTTTGCAGTCCGATTTTTTTATGTACCTTTGCGGTACTCTCGCGCTCATGGGCGTTTACGCCCTCGACCGCACAAACCGGAAAGGAGGCGACAAATGATGTATTTTATTGAATCGGTTACGACATTCCAGTCATCCGGAAAGTCGAAGAAAGGTGCTTTGTTGCAGGCGGCCGTCTCGAATCTTGAGCATAATTTCTTTGGTGATGACGATGGGTTGTTCGCACTCCGTGACCAACTCTCCAAGCTTGTTGACCTATGCAACAAGGAATACAAAGGCAGCAAGATGTTTCTAAAATGGCATGAAGATGCTTGCCAAATCGAGGTGACCTCTGACAGCACATCGGAAAGATGCCCGGTCTTTCGCATTTGCTACGCTCCGATGAAAGGTTGTATCCCTGCCACAATAGTCGGGTTGGAATTGGCAGACAATATTATCGATACGTCATACAGTATGTATCAAAAATTCACACAAACACAAGGCGACAAATGAAAAATTACAATATCATCGAAGACGGGGAAGGAAACAACGTGAAGACAACTTTCCTCGAGACATACGACCATTCCGGGTCCGTATGGATAACAATGAAGGTGGAACTTCCAGGAAACATGTCTTATTCCGTGGATTTCGACAACCCCGCACAGGTGGAGCAATGCATGTGGCAGATGCAACAGTATCTCAAGAACCGCAACACGTTCCGCCGCGTTGACCCCGACTCCGCAAGTCACGCCGCCGAGCCGGAGCCGCCTTACGACTGATTGTGCATCATGCATTGTGCATTATGCATTGATTAAAAACGGACATTTTTTTAACATTCGAGTAAATAGTTTTGAAATTGCAGGGAAGGGGCGCCGCGACGGCGACCCTTCCTTTTCTCGTTTTTAATGCCTCGGTACTTTTGCCAATTATGAATTATGCATTATGCATCATGAATTGGTATAAATGGCAACAAACATAGTCTCCCGCGCCACCGTTAACCTGACCGTCAACGGCGGCAATTCGTCAAAGAAACTCGAAGAACTCCGCGCGAGGTCGGAGGCAATAAAGAAAGAAATCACCGAAATACAGAGCGGAGGTACAAAAGACAGCCCCCGCATCCGCGCCCTACGCAAGGAATTCGAACAGGTTGGGAAGACAATCACCAAATGCCAGACCGAAATCGGAAGGGTGACGGATGTGCTGGGCCGTCTCGACAAGGCATCCCCGAAAGAGTTGCGCCAGACTCTCAACTCCTTGAAACGGGGGCTCGACTCCATCGAGCGCGGTTCCAAGGCGTGGGAGTCGCAGGTGGCCATGATCAAGCGCGTGGAAGCCGAACTAAAAAAGGTAAACGCCACCCTCGCCACCGCCGAATCACGCTGGAACCGCATGAACCGGTGGCTCAACGATACCCAGACGTTCCTGATGGGAGCCGCAGCGGCCCTTACCGGATTTGTAATGGCCGGGCGCAAGGCTGTCAACGAATTCGCCGATATGGACGAATCGATGACCAATACCCAAAAATATACCGGGCTCACCGAAAAGCAGGTAAAGGAACTGAACGAAACTTTCAAGAAAACAGACACGCGACTCACCCGCGAACAGCTTAACCTTCTGGCACAGGAGGCAGGACGCCTTGGTAAAAACACAATCGAGAACGTCGAAGGGTATGTGGAAGCGGCCTCCATCATCAATGTCGCCCTCGTTGACCTCGGGGAAGGCGCAACTCAGACCATCGCAAAGCTTGCCAATATTTTCGGCGTGGAGCAACAGTTGGGAACTAAAAAGGCTATGCTCTCGATTGGTTCCGCCGTGAATGTCCTGTCGCAGAACTGCACGGCCTCCAAACCGTATCTTGTGGATTTTGCCCAAAGAATGGCCGGTATCGGCGCACAGGCAGGGCTAACAGTTCCTCAGATCCTGGCATTCGGTGCCGTGCTCGATGCCAACGGTCAGAAAGTGGAGATGTCGGCCACGGCCATCCAAAAAATCATAATGGCCCTCGCCAACAAAAACAAAGAGTTTTCACAGGTGCTCGGGCTCGATGCCGACAAACTTGCAAAGACTCTTAACCGTTCGGCCAAAGAGGGCATAATGATGTATCTGGAGGCCATCAAGAAACTTTCGGACAACACGTCGGCCAACAACGCAACGGTGGCCCTCGCCCCGCTCTTCAAGGATATGGGGATGGATGCCGCACGTGTCGCCACGGTGCTTTCGACCCTCGCCAACCATATCGACGAGATCGGAAGAGCGTCG
>CABRKI010000157.1 GCA_902471455.1 uncultured Porphyromonadaceae bacterium
CAAGGGGATAAAAAAAGTCCCACAAATCATTGAATTTGTGGGACTTGTCTGCTTACTGTCCGGTATTGTCCGGTTAGTTCAGCGGAGAGGGAGGGATTCGAACCCCCGGAGGTGTGACCCTCAACGGTTTTCAAGACCGCCGCAATCGACCACTCTGCCACCTCTCCCGGCAGAAGAACAGCCACGGCTTCGCGCCGCTACCGCTCATTTGCAGTGCAAAGTTAATAACATTTTTTATTCCTTGCAAACTTTTTCGTAATTTTGTGGCGCATTTTTAGCGTAGGCACAAAAAGCCACACTTCATTTTAATAACCCTCAACATATTGAGTCATCATATCCTTCCATCACCATGCAGCGAAACAACGTGATATCAATCGCCAAGGGGATAGCGATAATCCTTATGGTGGCAGGCCATGCGGAAGCTCCCGAACTCCTGACGAACTTCATCTATACCTTCCACATGCCTCTCTTCTTTATCACCGCAGGATATTTCTTCAACACCAAATATACCTCCGACCCTTGGACTTTCTGCGAAAAACGCTTCAAAGGGCTCTATATACCTTTCATAAAATGGAGTCTGCTTTTCCTCTTGCTCCACAACGTGTTTTTCCACTTCGGAATCCTCAACGAACAATACGGCAACTGGAACGGCGGAGTAACCCACCCCTATTCCCTTCGCGATTTCATGCATCGGCTCGTGCTGATATTCACGTCGATGAGCGGATATGACGAATTCATGGCAGGGGCTTTCTGGTTTTTCCGGGGATTGCTCGTGGCAAGCATACTTTTCCTCGTCCTTTTCAAACTCCTCGACAGCAAATTGCGTCTTTCGCCGCAAAAAACCGCTCTCATCATCTGTATAGGGGCCTTGGCATTCACCGCCCTTCGCATAGGGTTCGGTTTCAAACTGCGCTATATCCCCAACGGGGGAATGCGCGAAGTCTGGGGACTTTTCTTCTTTGCCATCGGCTTCCTTTACCGCCGTTACGAACCCCGGATAAAGGAACATTGGGCTCTCTTCTGCACATATTTCCTTTTGCTTTGCGGCGCCGCGTGGCTGCATCTCTCAGGCATGAACAACAACGGCAAGATGCTCGATGTGCTCACCCTCCCCGCGACGGGCATTATCGGTTTCCTTGCTACGCGCTACGTGGCCGGCATTATAGACCGCAAAGGGAACGCCATACGCAACACACTCATATTCATAGGTAAAAACACGCTTTACGTCTTTGTCTTCCATATCATATCATTCAAACTCGTAAGCTTGGTAAAGATATGGTGGTACGACCTCGATTTCGCCCAGATAGGATGCCACATGGTCATACACGAAAACAACCACTCCGACCTGTTCTGGCTTGCATATACCATTGTCGGAGTGGCTGTGCCGTTGCTGTGCCTCCATGCCTGGCGACGAACCAAAACAATTAGCAATGAGCAGGGAGCAATGAGCAGCTAGTAATTAGAAATGAGGAATTATGATTAGCAATAAGAAATGAGCAGTTAGAAATGAGAAATGAGCAATTATGATTACCAAAATTTAACTGGTAATCATAATTGCTAATTACTAATCTCTAATTCCTAATTGTGCAATCGTTTCTATCCCTTCGATGCACATTCTCGAATTGTGGTAGGGACATTTCCAAAATCCGGCCTTGTCGTCAACCCTGTCGATGGACCCGTCGGCTCCACGTCGGCTCCAATACCATTCCCCGTTCTCGCGGTCGATGATATGGTCTTTGATGTAACGCCAGCTCTGCGCCGCCTCCTTGATAAATTCCGGCTTACCGTGATAAGCGGCGAGATAGAGCTGGCCTATTACATTTTCCGCCTGCACCCACCAATGGAGGTCGGCATCGAGAGTGCCGTCGGCATGACGCTCGTAAACCATGCTTCCGTCTTCTTTCCTTCCTTCAAGAGCAGCCATGGCTATCTTCTCCGTGGCGGCAAGGGTTTCCTTGTATAAATCGTCATCGCCTATTACCATCGCGGTCTCAAGCATGAGCCATGAAGCCTCTATGTCATGTCCGTAGGAGAATATGCCGTCTTCCCTCTTCCAGTCATCGTCGAAAAAGAGTCCGAGATGCCATGTCTCGCGGTCGAGGATGCGGTCGAGGAATATCCGCAGCAAACCTTTGGTGGCTGCAAGCAATTCTTCCGAACGCCAAACCCTCAACAGTGCGGTGTAACCCTCCATGATATGGAGGTGCGTGTTCATGGTTTTGGAAGCGTTGTCGTCCTTGTCGCTCAGACGCATGTCGGCAATCTTACACCAGTCGCGGGTCTGCGCCTCTATGTAGCCGCCCTTGATGCGATCGAGGCTATGCGCCTCGATGTCGTTGAAAAGCGACTGCGCAAGACGCAGCGACTCCTCGTCGCCGGTAGCGCGATAATGCTCCGCCAGGCCATATATCGTGAAAGCTATGGCATAAAACTGTTTCTTGGTGTCGAGCGGCGTGCCGTCGGCATTCACGCTCCAATATACGCCCCCGTATGCAGGGTCGATGAAATGCTCCTTTATATAATCCCTGGCACGCAACGCCATGGCAGCGTATGTGTCGTTGCCCGTAAGGCGGTAGGCAGCCGCATAACTCCAAAGGATACGCGCATTAAGAATCGCACCCTTGGGAGCTTCCTCGTCAAGGCGGTCGAAGCCGTCGCGTCTTCCGTAAAATCCGCCGCGAGGGTCAACCATCTTTTCCGTCCAATATGAAAGGATATTTCCGTTGAGGCAGTCTTCAAACTCCCTTATCATTTCATTCTCCATAATCGTAAATCAAGAATAAGGATCAAACATTTGCAAAATCGGTCATCTCGTCTTCCTCCGGAACGTCACCCTGATTACCTCCGGCTCTCTGCACTTTAAGCTTCTCCACGATCTCATCCACCCTCTCCGTAGTGAGCGGATAGAACCACACCACGATTATCGCCATAAGCGACACGGCAGCCGGTATAAAGCTCATAAGCAGCCAAAGACATGAAATAGCCGCCGAAGGCTGGTTGAGCACAACGTCGGTAGCATCCGAAGTGCGCGTGATGTAGCCGCAGGCGTCAAGCAGCCAGAGCACCGCCGCACCCCCTATCGCCCCGCCGAATTTCTGCGCCATCGACGACGAGGAGAAAATCAATCCCGTGGAAGCCGTCTTGTAGCGCAGTTCGGCATAATCCGACACGTCGGCATACATCGACCATACCAGCGGCGACATGATGCCCGTGAGTATCGAAATCACTATCTGGAACAAAAGCATAAGCCAGAATCCCGCAGGCGACACCGGAAGCATGAAGAAGAGCACGCTGAACACTATGAGCAATGCATTCACCATGATGAACGTGGTCTTCTTGCCAAGCTTTGCAGCCACCGGCACACACAACGCCACGCCCGCCATGTTCGCCACCTCGCCGATGCTCAGGAAGAGGCCGGCATAGAAAAGGATGGAGAGGGAGAAAAAATCGAGATGGGCGTCGAAACCGATTACGTCGGCAAAGAAATATGCCACGCTCGCACCCCTCACGGTGTTGAAGAGGTTGAAGCATAACGCCGCGCCTATCAGTAGCCACCACGGGCGGTTGCTCAGGAGCGACTTGAAGTCTTTACCTACACTCACCGTGCTGTGGGTCTTGAGCCGTTCGCGGGTCATCTTGAAGCAGCAGAGGAAGAGCACGAAACATGCCGCGGCTATGACCACCATCGCCGCCTGCCAGCTGTGCTGCACATTGAAACCGTAGGAATTGCGGAAGAAGTCGCATAGAGGCTGCCACGCGGCAAGGGCTATGAACGAACCTCCGTAGGCGAAAAACATCCTGAACGACGAAAACACCGTTTTTTGCTTCGGGTCGTCGCTCATCACCCCGAGCATAGCCCCATAAGGCACGTTGATGGCGGTATAGACCGTCATCATCATGATGTAGGTGACGTATGCCCATATCAGCTTACCTGCATAGGAAAAATCGGGGGTAGTGAAAAGCAATATTCCGCAGATGGAAAACGGGGCCGCAATCCATAGAAGATAGGGGCGGTATTTCCCCCACCGGGTATTCGTGCGGTCGGCTATCACACCCATGGCAGGGTCGGAGATGCCGTCCCATATACGGGTGATGAGCACGAGAAAGGCGGCGTCAACGAGCCGAAGTCCAAACACGTTGGAATAGAAGAAGGGCAGATAATAGCTGAACACCTTCCAGAACATCGACGAAGCCATGTCGCCGAAACCGTATCCGATTTTTTCTTTAAGCAGGTTCATAGGTTATATGGGCATACAATAGGAGCCACGCCCGGCGGCTAAGTTAATCAATTATCACCGGTTTTCATAATCATTTGCCGGATGCAAGGAATTCTTCGTTTTTCGTGATTAGGGAGTTGATAGTCTCCACGCTCTTCGACGAAAGGAGCTTGTCTTCGGGAGTATTGAGGCAATAATCCACCAGACGGTCGATTGTAGAGGTAGCCACGTGCATCCGGGTGTCGCTCGACGCATAATAGATGAACACCTTACCGTCTTCGTCGGCAATCCAGCCGTTGGCAAAAAGCACGTTCATCACGTCGCCCAGATATTCGTCGCCCTGCGGGGCCATGAAATAACCGCCGGGGGATGCGATTTTCTTTGAAGGGTCTTCGAGCGAGGTCATGTAGAGGTAAAGCACGTAGCGGAGACCGTCGGCGGTGGCGCGCACGCCGTGTGCCAGATGCAGCCACCCTTTCGGTGTCTTGATGGGATGCGGTCCTTCGCCGTTTTTCACTTCCTTGATGGTGTGGTAATGGCGCTCGTCAACAATCTTCTCGTCAGTCACAACTGCGTTGGTGATGTCGTCGATCAAAGCCCAGCCTATTCCGCCGCCGCTGCCGGTGTCGATAAAGCCGTCCTGCGGGCGGGTGTAGAGGGCATATTTCCCGTCAACGAATTCCGGATGAAGCACCACGTTGCGCTGCTGGCTCTTGCTCTTCAGGTCGGGGAGACGCTCCCAGTTTACAAGGTCTTTCGTCCTCGCGATGCCGGCGGTGGCTGTGGCTGCCGAAAGATTGCCGGGGCAGGAATCGTCATGGCGTTCCGCACAGAAAATGCCGTAGATATATCCGTCTTCGTGGGCGGTAAGGCGCATGTCATAGACGTTGGTGGCGGGCACCACGTCTTCCGGGAGCGTCACGGGGCGGTCCCAGAAGCGGAAATTATCGATTCCGTTGGGACTCTCCGCTACAGCGAAAAACGACTTGCGGTCATACCCTTCCACCCTTACCACGAGAAGATACTTGCCGTTCCATTTCATGGCACCGGCGTTAAGGGTGGCGTTCACCCCTATCCTCTCCATGAAATAAGGATTGGTGGCAGGATTGAAGTCATATCGCCATGTGAGCGGTATCATGCCGGGAGTCACCACCGGATTCTCATATCTCTCATATACCCCGTTCCCCTCGATGGCACGGTTCGGGCGTGTCACAAGGCTCTCGAATTCGGCCTCAACCAACGCTTTTCTATTTTCAAAAGTGTTCATTCTGTGTGTATGTCTGTGTCTTTGTTTCCAATCATACGGCATCCTTTTTCACTTGGAAGCCATCACGATTATAGAGTCGTTTGTAAATTTCTTGAAATCATTCTCTGAGGGATGCCCTTTGAAAGGCACGTAATAATGCTCCGGCTTGTCGTGGGCATTCCTCCACACCACGGCGTAGGCCACCGGGTTCTCTTTCAGAAGAGGGAGCAGCACTTCAGAATACCATCCGGGCATCGTCACGCCTTCAAGACCGGTTTCGGTGAAGGCGGCTATCTTGCCATGCTCGCCGGCGAGTTTCCTCACGATGCCGAGGCTGCGTGAAGCGTCGGCCTTATAGGTTTCAAGGCCCTCCTCCCCGTTGAAGTGATAGACGTCTGTGCCCATCACGTCAACATATTCGTCGCCGGGATAACGCTCCATGTATTGCTCCTCGCTCACGACGCGGTCGGGCGAATAAGCCCACACCACGTTGTCAACGCCTTCGCGGTCGAAAACCTCGCGCATTTCGCGCCAAAGACCTTTGTAGTCTTCCACGCTGCAGTTCTTCGCGCCCCACCAGAACCATCCGCCGGTGTGCTCGTGCCAAGGGCGGAAAATCACCGCCACCTTCTCCCCTTCGGGAGTCTTGAGCGAGTTGAACCATGCGGCAAGCCTTTCAAGCTGTTCGCGATAGAGAGCCTTCACGGCAGGGTCGTTGACCATACGGTGTACGATCGTGGTGTCGCTTACGTTCCAGCTGTCAACGTTCTCTCCAGGACTGTAGAGATGCCAGCTGAAAGTGTTGACTCCGCCACGTGCGTTCTGGGCGAGCACCTCGCGGCGCATAAGGTCGAAAGGCACCCCGTCGAGGTTGACGGAGTCGCCGAGTTCGAGTCGCCCGAGGTCCCAGCTCATCATGCCGGGATATTTACCGGAGGTTTCGAGCACGTCGCTCCTCCCCTCTTCATATTTCCAGGAGTGGCCATACACCGGGTCGTCATGATGCCCGAAGATGGTCTTCCCCCCTTTCTCCATCTCTGCAAGCACGCTTATCAGCGAATCGGAGGGCGAGAGGGCGGTTTCTTCGGCTGCG
>CABRKI010000158.1 GCA_902471455.1 uncultured Porphyromonadaceae bacterium
GCCCATCAGGCCGGCCTTGCGGCAGGCGTCGAGGTTGCGGGCGGTGCCCGATGCATATTCCACGTGGCCGTTCTTTACAACGGGACCTTCGTGGTCAACGTCTTCAGCGTTTTCTGCGATAACGTTAGCGCATATATCGCCCACGATTTCAAGAACGCGGTCATAGCTGTCCATAGCGTCCTCGAAGTTCTGGGGAGCGTAGTCATATTTGTCGGCGTCGGCAAAGTTTCTCTCTTTGAGTTCCACAATCTTCTCCATCATGGGATGGTTGAGATGGTGTTTCAGAGATTCATTGTCATTATAGAAATTAGCCATTATTTTGAATTCTTTTTGTAATACTTGATAAGTTTGGGAAGCACATCCTCGATTTTGCCGGTGATGACGTAGTCGGCGATGGTGTTGATTGGTGCGTCGGGGTCGGAGTTTACCGAAATGATGATCGACGAATCCTGCATTCCGGCAATGTGCTGGATCTGGCCGGATATGCCGCAGGCGATGTAGAGTTTCGGACGCACGGTCACACCTGTCTGGCCGATCTGTCGGTCATGGTCAGCCCATCCGGCATCGACTGCCGCGCGGCTTGCGCCAACCTCTGCGCCGAGTGTGTCGGCAAGCTTGTAGAGGAGGTCGAAATTCTCTTTACTGCCTACGCCGTAACCTCCGGCGACCACGATGGGGCTTCCCTTGAGGTTCACTTTTGACTTCTCTACGTGGCGGTCGATGATTTCAACAACGAAGTCTTCGGGAGAAGTATATTTGTTGACTTCCATGTCGATGACGTCGCCTTTATAGTTGGAGTCCTTGGCTTCCTTTTTCATCACGCCTTCGCGGACTGTGGCCATCTGCGGACGGCATTCGGGGTTTACAATAGTAGCCACGATGTTGCCGCCGAATGCGGGGCGTATCTGATAAAGGAGGTCCTTATATTCCTTGCCTGTCTTGGCGTCGGTGTAATCGCCGATTTCAAGCGAGGTGCAGTCGGCGGTCAGACCGCTGTGGAGTGCCGACGACACGCGCGGACCGAGGTCACGGCCTATGGAAGTGGCTCCCATGAAAGCTATGCGGGGCTGAATCTCCTTGAAAAGGTTGATGAGGATGGAGGAATGGGGGAGGGAGGTATAAGGGAAGAGGCGTGAATCCTCGAATTTATATACTGTATCGACACCGTAGGGAAGAATCTGCTTTTCGATGTCTTTGAGATTGTCGCCTGCAACCACGGCTTCGAGCTTTATTCCAAGCTTGTCGGCGAGCTGACGTCCTTTGGTAAGGAGTTCAAGGCTAACGTCGGCCACCTTGCCGTCTTCATATTCGCAATAGACTATGAGATTATTCTTGTCTGCCATTTTAATTCGGATGTTAACATTAGGAAAATTATGCGGACCACAGTCCGCTGTCGGCGCTCAATCAGCCGATTGTGTGGTTGGCGATGAGTTCTTTGATGAGAGTTTCAAGCTCTTCGTCGTTGTTCTCGATGCGGCGTGCCTCCTTTGCTGTGAAAACCACGTTTTCGATAGATTTCACTTTTGTGGGGGAGCCTGCCAGACCGCACTGTGCAAGGTCGGCATCAACGGTTGCCGCACTCCATTCACCGATTGAAAGATAAGGACGTTTTTCGATAAACTCTTTCTTCGCCTCGTCGGCAGCCACTTCCGAAGGAACGGCGGCATATTTGTATTTTTGGAGGGCTTTGGCATTGCGCGGACGGCATTCTGCCGCAGAACCGTTGACAGTGACCACAAGGGGAAGTTTTGCTTTCACGGTTTCAACACCGCTCTCGATGCGGCGTTTCACCACTACTTCTCCGTTGTCGGCGTTAAGGATCTCTTCGGCGTATGTGATTTGCGGAATACCGAGTTTTTCGGCAATCTGGGGTCCGACCTGTGCTGTGTCGCCGTCGATAGCCTGGCGGCCTCCGATAATGATGTCGAAATCACCGATTTTGCGTACAGCCGCGCTCAATGCGTATGAAGTTGCGAGAGTGTCGCTTCCGGCGAAAGCACGGTCAGACAATACGATGCCGCCGTCGGCTCCGCGGAACATCCCTTCGCGAACGATTTCAGCTGCACGGGCCGGGCCCATGGTGAGAATCGTTACTTTGCTGCCGGGGTATTGTTCTTTCAGTTTGAGGGCCTGCTCAAGGGCGTTTAAATCTTCAGGATTGAAGATTGCCGGAAGCGCGGCACGGTTGATTGTGCCGTCGGCTTTCATGGCGTCTTTCCCTACATTGCGGGTATCAGGTACTTGCTTTGCGAGTACAATGATATTTAAGCTCATATAGATGGAATTTATGAAAAATTTATTTGTTTCAATACGGAATTTGGGGACAAAGTTACTAAAAATTATTTAAAAACAATCATAATAATTGCGGCGGAGTTGTTCTAAAGTTTGAAATATCATCAGAATTGCTTAATTTTGCCCTCCGTAACGCCCTTTATTGCCGGTAGGGATTGGCCGTCGTTCGGGTCGGACCGACATACGGCGGGGCTTATTAAAAAGAAAATAGAAGTGAAAAAGTTTTTTACTGCAATTATATGTGCCGCTTCCGTATTGTGTATGGAGGCCGACAATATTGATGAAGCCCGTAAGCTTGTGAACGAAGGCGATTATTGGGGCGCCCGCAAGATTCTTGAGAAAGAGGTGGCTTCCAATCCCAGGTTGGCAAACAATGCCCAGTTCAATTATCTCACGGGAGTGTGTGAGTTTGAAGATGGCGATTATTCGGCAGCCGCCAAGTCGCTTTCCGCAGCCAAGGCAAAGGGGTATGGCGCCGCCAACCTCTATCTCGGGCGTCTCGCATTTCTCGATTACGATTTTGAAAAGGCAACGGGACTTTACGACGAATTCCGGAAAGCGCGCGAAAAAGCCGGTCAGCCTGCCGGGGAGACAGTGGAGGAATTCGAACGCCAGCTTGTTTCTGCGGAAAACGCTCTCGGACGAGTGGAAAAAATTGAGGTTATCGATTCCATTGCGGTGCCTGCCGAAGGTTTTTTCAAATCCTACAAACTTCCCCGTTCTGCCGGACGCCTTCTCGCACCCGAAGAGATGCCGCTCGAGGGGCATAGGGGAGGGGCCGTAGTGGCTTTCGTGAACGAAGGCGACGATTTTATGATGTGGGGCGAACCCGACAGTGTGGGCAACGTCAGACTTGTGGAGAGCGTGCGTCTCACCGATGGCAAGTGGAGCGAACCTGCCGCCACCCCACCTGTGCTCAACAAGGGCGGATATGCCGATTATCCCTTTATGATGCCTGACGGTGTTACATTGTATTATGCCTCGGACGGCAACGACTCCATGGGCGGATACGATATTTTTGTAGTGACGCGGGATGCACAGACAGGGGAGTATCTGCAGCCTCAGAACGTAGGGATGCCGTTCAATTCCCCGCATGATGATTTCATGATGGCAATCGATGAGGAAAACGGAATAGGATGGTGGGCTACCGACCGCAATCTCCTTGGCGATAAAATTACCATATACGTATATAAGGTGAATGAATTGCGCAAGAACTATAGCCCTGAAGACCCCGACGTTCTCGCGAAAGCAAGGCTTACCGACTATCGCTCGACGCAGAATCCTGACGATAAGGAGGCGTATGGGCGTATATTGGCCGACATCGACAACATGGGTTCGGAAGAAGTGAAGAAGGAGGCCGCCTTCTATTTCCCCAAAGGGAACGGTTCTTATTATACTTCTCTCGACGATTTTTCCAAGACTCCTGCCCGGAATGCTATGAAAAAATATCTTCTTTCCAAGGAATCTCTTGAAAAGGAAGAGGGTAAGCTGGCGGCATTGAGAAAGAGGTATTCTGTAAATCATGCCGACAATGTGAAGCAGCAGATAATTCAGTTTGAAAAAGAGGTGGAGCAGCGTCGTTCGGAATTGCAAAAACAGCGTAGCGAAGTCTATAGGCTGGAAAAAGGAGGGAAATAAGGCTCATCAAGCTGAAAAATACTTTTTATAAAGATTTAACCTTAACATTATAATAATGATTTCATTTCTCATTGCTCTTGTGGCTTTGATAGCCGGCTATTTCGTATATGGCAGGTTTGTGAGCCATGTCTTCGGCGTTGACCCGTCGCGTCCGACCCCGGTCAAAACCATGGCAGACGGCGTGGATTACGTAGCGCTCCCTACGTGGAAAATTTTCTTGATTCAGTTTTTGAATATCGCCGGCCTCGGCCCGATTTTCGGGGCGATTATGGGCGTGATGTTCGGGCCGGCGGCATTTCTTTGGATTGTGTTCGGCACTATTTTTGCCGGCGCGGTGCATGACTATCTCGGAGGGATGCTTTCCCTGCGCCGTAACGGCGCATCGTTGCCCGAACTTGTGGGTGAACAGCTTGGCGATAAGATAAAGCAGTTGATGCGTGGTTTTGCACTCGTGCTCATGATTCTTGTCGGTGCCGTGTTCGTATATAACCCGGCAGACCTTCTTGCCATGCTTACGCCCGACAGTCTTGACAGGCTGTTTTGGATTGTGGTGATATTTGCATATTATATGGCCGCCACGCTGCTCCCTGTGGATAAACTCATCGGTAAGCTTTATCCTTTGTTCGGGGTTGCCCTTCTTTTTATGGCGTTGGGTGTTCTTGTCATGCTTTTCGTGCATGGCGATGCTCTGCCGGAGTTTTGGGACGGTTTTTACAACCATAAGCCCGATCCCGAGGCGAGTCCCATATTCCCTATGATGTTCGTGTCGATAGCGTGCGGGGCCATTTCCGGTTTCCATGCCACGCAGTCGCCGATGATGGCGCGTTGTCTGGAAAATGAGAAATATGCGCGCCCCATTTTTTACGGAGCGATGGTGACGGAAGGGATTGTTGCTCTTATATGGGCTGCCGCCGCCATAGCGTTTACCGGTGGATATTCCAATTTGGAAGAGGCTTTGTCGGGTTCATCCCCTGCCGTGCTTGTCAACGACCTCACGTCGTCGTGGCTCGGGGCCGTGGGTGGAGTGCTTGCCGTGCTGGGCGTTATCGCCGCTCCGATTACTTCCGGCGACACTGCATTGCGCAGCGCGAGGCTTATAGCCGCCGATTTCATGGGGGTTGAACAGAAGAAAATCGTTAAGCGTCTCGCCATATCGGTTCCTATTTTTGTGTTGTGTTTCGTGATAATGTTGCTTCCTTACGAGGTGCTTTGGCGATATTTCGCTTGGTGCAACCAGGAGCTTTCCGTGTTCACGCTGTGGGCCGTTACCGTGTATCTTGCCGCCCGTAAAAAACTTTATATGGTCACGCTGATTCCGGCGTTGTTCATGACGTGCGTCACCACCACATATATCTTTTTTGCTCCGGAAGGGTTCAGTGCGATGACGATAGGTTTGTGGAACACTCCCATTCCATACGAAGTGGCTCTCGGAATAGGTTTGCTGGCAAGCTTTATATTGCTGTTTGTGTTCCGGGTATGGTTGCGCGGAGTTGAATCGCGTCAAGTATCGTTGGAAGAGAAATGATTGGATAAGGTAAAAAAGTCAGACTTATGTCAGTAGATATTAATGGAATCATAACGACAACGCGAGACTATAACCTTCACTCCCATTCCCAGTTTTGCGACGGGCGTGACCCTATGTGCCTAATAAGCGAGGCGGCGGAGAATGCCGGAATGAAGTATTTTGCTTTCACCCCTCATTCCCCTGTCCCCATCGACTCTCCCTGCAATATGAGGGCAGAAAGGATGGAAGAATATTTTACGGAGGTGGATAGGTTGCGCGATGTCCATGCTCCAGACATGGAAGTGCTGAAGTCGCTCGAAATAGATTATCTCGGTAGCGAATTCGGACCACATATAGACTATTTCCAGAATCTTCCGCTCGATTTCCGGCTTGGGTCGGTTCATTTCGTTCCGAATCAAGACGGCATACTTCTTGACTGCGACGGACGCTTCGAACGTTTTTGCGGGTATCTAAAAGATGGCTACAGGAACGACCTTCGATATGTGGCTGAGAAATATTTCGAGCAGGTGCTTACGATGCTTGAAAGGGGAGGTTTCGACCTTCTCGGGCATTTCGACAAGATTGCAGGCAACGCCGCGCTTGCCAATCCCGAAATTGAAGAACAGGGATGGTATGAAGCGTTGGTGGATGACGTTGTCGGCCACGTTAAAGGGACAGGAGTTGTGGTTGAAATCAATACCAAGGCCTTTGAAGACAAAGGCAGGTTTTTCCCTGCCGAGAAATGGTGGGGAAAATTGATAGAAGCGCAAATTCCTCTTGCCATCGACAGCGACGCCCACTATGCCTCGAAAGTGACTTCCGGACGCGCTGAGGCATACCGCAGGCTCTCCTCTTTGTCGGAAGTGGCCGGTGTTCCCTTTCCTCTTGCCTCAAAAGAAGTTGGCGCAGAAATATTTGCACAGGAAAGAAATTTTTATTAATTTTGCAGCGGTTTTTCGGAATTGACCCCCGGCCGAGTCGGCTTGAAAGAGGGGAAATGACTAAAAACCATAACAATAACAATTAATTACAAACGTAAACGTATGAATTGCTACGAAACCGTTTTCATTTTAACTCCCGTTTTGTCTGACGACCAGATGAAGGAAG
>CABRKI010000159.1 GCA_902471455.1 uncultured Porphyromonadaceae bacterium
CTTCTGGCGGCGCAACACCGCGACGACGTGTCGCCGGTGTCGCTCTATTACGACACTAATGTGCATGGCATGGAGGTGACGCTCAAAGCGATGGAGAAAAACGGCATCAAGTGTATAATTTTCTTCTCTTCGGTGGCGGTTTATGGTCTCAACAAGAAGAATCCTGACGAGAATCATCCGGCTGACCCATTCAACCATTACGGCAAGTCGAAATGGCAGGCGGAGGAGGTGTTGCAGCGTTGGTATGAGTCGCATTCGGACTGGAACATCGACATCATCCGCCCTACCGTGATTTTCGGAGAACGCAATCGTGGCAATGTATATAACTTGCTGAAGCAGATATCATCGGGCAAGTTCCTGATGGTTGGGAAGGGCGAGAACAAAAAGTCGATGGCCTATGTGGGCAACATCGTTGCTTTCGTGAAATATCTTATTGACAACGTCTCAACAGGCTATAACGTATATAACTACATCGACAAGCCAGACAACAACATGAACCAGCTGGTGGCTCACGTAAGCAAGGTATTGGGCAAGCATATACCCGCCACGCATTTTCCCTATTGGCTCGGGATGGCGGGAGGTTATTGCTTCGACCTTCTTGCCAAGATTACGGGAAAGAAACTTACGGTTTCCTCCGTACGTGTGAAAAAATTCTGCGCCACAACGGAATTCGACGCCACAAAAGTGCATACATCGGGCTTCAAACCGCCCTATACTCTTGACGAAGGTCTGGCCCGAACCCTCGAATTCGAGTTCGTACATCCACGCACTGACGACATTACTTTCAAATCAGAATAATAAACAATACGATATAATGAAAACCGCTTTGATTACCGGTATCACCGGACAGGACGGCAGTTTCCTCGCGGAACTGCTTCTCGAGAAAGGTTATGACGTACACGGCACCATCCGCCGTTCTTCCGTGGATTTCCGCGAACGTATCGCACACCTGGAGGGTCATCCCAATTTCCACCTCCATTACGCAGATCTCGGCGACTCCATGTCGATTATCCAGGTGCTCAACAAGGTAAGACCCGACGAGGTCTATAACCTCGCGGCGCAGAGCCACGTGCAGGTGAGCTTCGACTCTCCGGAGTTCACCGCCGACGTTGACGCCACGGGCGTGCTCCGCCTCCTCGAAGGCATCCGCCAGTGCGGACTCGCCGACACTTGCCGTTTCTATCAGGCATCGACCTCCGAGCTTTACGGAAAAGTGGAGGAAGTGCCGCAGAACGAGAAGACACCTTTCCACCCCTACAGCCCGTATGCCGTTGCCAAACTCTACGGCTTCTGGATTGTGAAGGAATACCGCGAGGCATACAACATGTACGCCTGCTCCGGAATCCTCTTCAACCACGAATCGGAGCGTCGCGGCGAAACCTTCGTGACCCGCAAGATCACCCTCGCGGCCGCACGCATTGCGCAGGGGAAACAGGAGAAACTTTATCTCGGCAACCTTTCCTCCCTCCGCGACTGGGGGTACGCCAGAGACTATGTGGAATGCATGTGGCTCATCCTCCAGCAGGAGAAGCCTGAAGACTTCGTAATCGCCACCGGCGAACAGCATTCGGTGCGCGAGTTCTGCCTCCTCGCTTTCAAACGTGCGGGCATCGAGCTCGTGTTCGAGGGGGAAGGGGAGAACGAGAAGGGTATCGACCGCAAAACCGGGAAGGTGGTTATAGAGGTGTCGCCTGATTTCTACCGCCCGACGGACGTAGTAAACCTCTGGGGCGACCCCACGAAGGCAAAAGAGGAGCTCGGATGGGATCCGACGAAGAAAACCTCGTTCGAACAGCTCGTCAACCTCATGGTGGATGCCGACATGGCCAAAGTGGCCGTGGAGCGTGCCGGCGAACAGGTGAAGACAAACCTCGCCGAATACCTCGAAAAAGGAATAGTGAAATGATGGAGAAAAATTCAAAGATATATGTAGCCGGCCATCGCGGGATGGTCGGCTCCGCAATTGTGCGTGAATTGCAGCGCCAGGGTTACACCAACATCATAACCCGCACACACAAGGAACTCGACCTCATTAACCAGCAGGCGGTAAACGATTTTTTCGCCGCAGAGAAACCGGAATATGTGTTTCTCGCCGCCGCAAAGGTGGGCGGGATCGTCGCCAACTCGTCGGCCCTCGCCGATTTCATGTACGACAACATGATGCTGGAAATGAACGTCATTAACGCCGCGTGGCGCAACGGCTGCAAGAAACTGGAATTCCTCGGTTCGTCATGCATCTATCCGCGTATGGCCCCCCAACCCATGCCGGAAAGCTGCCTTCTCACCTCAGAACTGGAAAAGACCAACGAGGCATACGCCCTCGCCAAGATAAGCGGCCTGAAATATTGCGAATACCTCAACCGCCAGTACGGCACCGACTATATCTCGGTAATGCCCACCAACCTCTACGGCCCCAACGACAACTACCATCCCGAGCATTCGCACGTGCTCCCGGCCCTTATCCGCCGTTTCCACGAAGCCAAGGAATCAGGCGCGGATTCCGTTACGTGCTGGGGCGACGGCAGCCCACTGCGCGAATTCCTCTATGTCGATGACCTCGCCAACCTCTGCGTATTCCTCATGAACAACTACAGCGGCAACGAAACGGTCAACGCCGGCACGGGCAAGGAACTGACCATAAAGGAACTGACGGAACTCGTGGCATCCGTCGTAGGCTACGAAGGTGAAATCAAATGGGACATCACCCGACCCAACGGCACACCGCGCAAGCTCCTCGACGTATCGAAAGCCGCACGTCTCGGCTGGACCTACAAAACGGAACTCGCCGACGGAATCCGCCTCTCCTACGAAGACTTCCTCAACAACCCCATGCGTGCCGAACGCTAATTCACCTATAAAACGAATTTATCATGAATATAGCAGTTGCCGGAACCGGCTACGTGGGGCTTTCGATAGCCACACTCCTTGCACAACATAACCACGTCACAGCTGTCGATGTTATTCCGGAGAAAGTGGAGAAAATCAACAACCGTATTTCTCCTATTCAAGATGAATATATCGAGAAATATCTCGCCGAAAAGAATCTCGATCTCACGGCAACCCTCGACGGTGCCTCCGCATACAAGGATGCCGATTTCGTGGTCATTGCCGCGCCTACAAACTATGACCCGGTGAAGAACTATTTCGATACGCATTGCATCGAGGACGTAATCGACCTTGTCCATTCTGTCAATCCGAATGCGGTGATGGTAATCAAATCCACAATCCCCGTCGGCTATTGCCGCTCCCTTTACCTCAAATACGCCAACCAGCTTACTTCCGAAACTGCTCCAACCAGAACAACCAAGGACAACCAGAATTGTTATGTTGCAGGTCTTGATTGTGGCGTGAACGGGGAGAGCGTTTCTCGGCGGAAGGCATCTTTCAATCTCCTTTTCTTCCCGGAATTCCTCCGCGAGAGCAAGGCCCTTTACGATAACCTATATCCTTCGCGCATAATAGCCGGTATCCCTAAAATTATTGATAAACCGGAATTTGCAGAAGAAAACGAGGCTATCCTTGCTGTGACTGATATCGACAAACTCGATGAAGCCGCACATACTTTTGCAGCTCTTCTTCAACAGGGAGCTTTGAAAGAGGATATTCCCACGCTATACATGGGGATGAAGGAGGCGGAGGCTGTCAAACTTTTTGCAAATACTTACCTTGCCCTACGCGTAAGCTACTTCAACGAGCTTGACACGTATGCGGAAGTGAAAGGACTCGATTCACAGGCAATCATCGAAGGCGTAGGCCTTGACCCGCGTATCGGTTCCCACTATAATAATCCCTCATTTGGCTACGGAGGTTATTGTCTCCCGAAAGATACCAAGCAGCTCCTTGCCAACTATGCGGACGTGCCTCAGAATATGATGACAGCCATCGTGGAGAGTAACCGTACCCGCAAAGACTTCATCGCCGACCAGGTACTCAAAATGGCCGGTTGGTATGATTACTCCACATATAATTCCTATCACCAACAGCATACAACGGAAAACGGACAACGGAAAACGGACAACCCACCCACCATCGGCGTATATCGCCTGACGATGAAATCAAACTCCGACAACTTCCGCCAGTCGTCAATCCAGGGAGTAATGAAGCGCATCAAGGCCAAAGGAGCGAATGTGATTATCTACGAGCCAACACTCGAAGACGGTTCCACATTTTTCGGTAGCCGTGTGGTTAACGACATCGAAGAATTCAAACGCCTCAGCTCGGCAATCCTTGCCAACCGCACTTCGGAAGACCTCGCCGACGTATCTTCCAAAGTCTATACCCGCGACATCTTCTCACGCGATTAACCTTTTTGTAGGTGTCCAAGTTCGAATTAGACCAAAAGATATAATTTGGTTCAGATTGAGTTCTTGTTTATAAGTCTTCACGGATTTTTAATTCGAGGATGTAAAACCCAAAAAAGGAACCATGTTTCAGTTTTACAAGAAAATGTGATGCAATATAAATTTTGTTTCAGACGTTATATTTGTAAAGAGGCGGTTTATGAATTTCTTGGACAGACATATTGAAAGAATCTTTGAACTTTGTAGATTGCATAAGGTGAAGTCGCTTTATGCCTTCGGGTCTGTGCTGACGCCGCGTTTTAACGAAGACAGTGATGTGGATTTATTGGTCGATTTCAATGAATCGGAAATCCCTCTTTTGAATTTTGGAGACAATTTCTTTGGATTGCAGTTTGCTCTTGAGGATATGTTTGGTAGGAAGGTTGATTTGATTTGTGACAATGTAATAAGCAATTCAGTGTTCCGTAAAGAAGTGGATTCTACAAAACGAATCATTTATGGATGAAAAATCGTTAAAACGTCTTGAAGATATACTGAAAGCCATTGGAGAAATTGAATATTTTTATTCGGCTCGTCCAAAACGTTTTGACGCATTCGTGTCTGATTTATTTTACCTCAGAGCAGTGCAGATGAATATTGCTGTCATCGGCGAGGCCATGAACCATCTGTTAAAATCCCAGCCGGAGATTCCTATTTCTTCCGCAAGAAAGATTGTCAGCACCAGGAATTATGTCATACATGGCTATGACAGCTTGCGTCCGGAGATACTTTGGGGAATCGTTGTAAAAGACATAGGGATTTTAAAAGAGGAGATTCTAAAAATTATAGCTGACCAATAATTGCACTCCTGTTTCTTGTGTTCTCCTGTCGGTAAGCATCCGAGTGCGAATCAGGGTAATTAGTCGTTAGCCGTAGAAGGATTGGGGACTGAACAGTCCCCACACAATTCAAATTCGAGGGATGAAAGATTCTGGAAGATTAGACGCCTATCGGAGAAGGATAGGGGAATGAACTCGAAGAAGGATAAGGGAACTGAACGTTTTCAAACGTTCCTGCCAAATAAATTGGAGGGAATTCATTCTACTTGTTTGTTATATTGTAAAAAATACGTATATTTGTCGGATAAAATATTTCTGCAATGACAACGCTCCTTCTAAATAAATTACGCGATTTTTTCTCAACCCGATCGGTTGAGAAAGTCTGGGTTTTCGGATCGTTTTCGCGTGGGGAGGAGACTAATGCCAGCGATATAGACATATTAGTGAGATTCCCCAAAGACATGACAATCGGATTAGGGTATTTCAGGATGCTTGATGAACTTCAAGATTTGTGTCGAAGAAAAGTGGATCTTGTAGAGGAAGAAATGCTTGACCCCCATGTGGCCGAATGTGTGAACCAAGAACGTATTTTGATTTATGAGAGAGGTTATTAGAGATAATCTACGTCTTGTCCATATTTTGGAGGCATGTGAGAGAATAGATTCCTATTATCCAAGTGGTGAAATACCTCTCCTTGACGATAAATCAATTCAATTCTTTGGTTTGGTTAAGAATCTTGAGATAATAGGTGAGGCTGCGTACATGCTAACTCCTCAGTTTAAAAATTCAAGGCCCCAGACTGACTGGCAACCTATAATTGCTATGAGGCATCTTATGGTACATGGTTATTATCATATAAGTCCACGTATTGTGAAGGAAATCATTGAAAAAGATATTCCAGAACTACGTTCACAGATTGAACTTTATCTTAAAGATTTGAATCATAAGGAAGCAGGGGTAAATTCTTGAAAGTAGGGAATGTTGCAGAACCTTTAATTTTCTGGACCATCTTATAGATTATTTTGGACCACTTTTCATTGTGCTTGAAAATCAGGATGCTATTGCTATGTGGTGGTCTATTTCTTAGGAAATTTCGAGGACGTTGCCTTCGCGTGAGTTGATTTGCCGTTAAACGGCAATCAGTATGATAATGAACGAGGATTGGGGACTGAACAGTCCCCGCACAATTCAAATTCCATATTTGAAAGACATCCGCAGGACCGGCAACGGGCGGAGCCTTTCGTGGGAGCAGGGAAACAGAGGGACTTATATAGATGTCTTTTCTGTTTTTATGTCTCTATGTATCTTGTAAGCGTCCAAGTTTGAATTAGATCAAAAGATATAACTTCGCAGCTGTATGACC
>CABRKI010000160.1 GCA_902471455.1 uncultured Porphyromonadaceae bacterium
AGTACGCGTCTGGGGGGCGTGTGGTCGCAAGTTCGAATCTTGTCACCCCGACTGAGTCAGCAGTGCCGCTTTTTAAGCGGCACTGCTTTTTTTCAATTGGTTGTCAGACAAGTCAGACAGGTCCGACGAGTCCGACTTGTCCGAATCACACCTCAACCCTCAACAAAAAGAGGGCGCACCATCACAGCGCACCCTCTCCGGAAAAGATAATAACTTATCCAAACAATTCCGTTTTACGGTTATTCCGCTCCGCCCTGCAAGCCGGTGCGGCGGTAGCCATGCGCCACATATACAGTGCCCGGGTCGTCGCTATACTCAATCTTGAATTCAATGGCGTCTGCCACCGCCCCCGACGGCGTTTTAGTGCCTCCGAAAGTCACCTTTCCCTCGGTCACTTTAACCGTGATAGGATCTTCGCTGTCGTTCTCGAGCGGGCTGTCGCTGCCAAACGTCAACGTCCCCACATTGCACGGCACCTTAACCTTTGTAGCCGGATTCCAGAAATTGCCGAGGTCATCAAGCCATATTTCCTGACCGTCGTTTTTATTGGAATTATAAGTGATGAACATGTAGGGGCCCCATTCCTCTCCGTTGATATCGAACGAGACCATCCACTCGCCGGCGAGGTCAACGGTAGAAGTCATGGGAATCTCGTCTTTGCTGCATGAAGTTGCGACTACAGCCACAAGCACCATAAGCATGTGTTTGATATATTTTTTCATTTCAGTCATCTTTTATTCACTTTGTCATTATTACATGAAATTCCATAACGGGGTCTTCGGGATACAATGCAACCCAAGAAATCGTGCCTGTCTCGGCATCGAACCTTCCCTCATTAAGTGCCACGAGCGAATCGCCCCATCCGGCCACGCTACTGCTGACAAGCGTAATCGCCCCATCGGCCGCAATGTCGCACTGCCCTACGGCAGCATAGCTGTCGCCATAGCCGGCACGCTGGGCATACCACCCTCCGAGGAAATCAGACACATGATACCTGCCTGTCCCGTCACCATATATAATAACCTGAAAGCTGTTTCCGTAGTATGTGGTGCCGGCTGTAGCCACGCGGAAACTGTTGGCATCCGTAGTGTAATATCCGGAAGCCTTGTCGTCGGGGGCCGTCACAAGCACATAGCGCGTGGAAGAAGCCGGAAAACCGTCTTGGTTAACCGCAGAATAAGTCACCGTATAATATCCGGGCTTCGGATTCTGAAGATCCATGTCGGTGGAGATTTTCACGTCGGCCGTGATGTCCTCGCCCTGCATGGTGGCGGTGTAACCGGGGTCTTCGTAAGGTGTGCCTGCCACAGCCTGGTCATACACCGGTCCTTCGAGGTCGATCACCGCATAATATGTAATCTGCGTCATCCCCTCGGTGTCTTTGCTGCAAGAAGCGAGCGAAAGCACGGCAAGGGCGGAGGCAATTATCGATATATGTTTTTTCATCTTTTCTTTTCGATTTTGAGTTAATATCATTCTGCCCAGAAAATAGGAGTGCCGTCGCCGGGATAGTCAGGCACGTTGGAGTTGCGGTTTGCCGAAGCCTCCGGATAAGGCCAACGCTGCAGCAGCTTGTTGTTGCCGAGAGAAGTGTTCACGTCAATCGGCGTGTAGAGCGTGCCGGGTTCGAGAAGCGACGGGGTGTAGGTGGTGGTAAGCAGATTGTAAAGGTCGTCGCCGGTGACGCTGCCGAACGCCGGATATTTCAAGCGGCGGAGTTCGCAATAACCTTCAAACGGATTCACGCCCGAAAGGGCCACCCACTTCTGTACGCCAATGCTCTTCTGCCAGTTGGCGGAATCGAAAGGATATACGGTCAGCACTCTGTCTGCACCGTCAACCCCAGCAGTGGCAAACGAGGCTTCGATTGCACTCTTATAATGAGCCTCGGCATTCGCCATCGACCCGTAGCGGGCTTCATATTCGGCAAGGAAGAATTCCACCTCCGCACGGGTTATGAAATAGACGGGTGAATCGAATTCCTTGTGAGGACGGCACCAGTAATTCGCCCTGTAGGTGGTGGAGGTGCCAAAATTCGTACCCGACACGCCACCCTGATATTCCTTCTTCTCTA
Source organism: uncultured Porphyromonadaceae bacterium (assembly GCA_902471455.1). Taxonomy (GTDB): domain Bacteria; phylum Bacteroidota; class Bacteroidia; order Bacteroidales; family Muribaculaceae; genus Lepagella. The sequence continues at coordinate 2,075 of CABRKI010000160.1, forward strand.
TGTTTGGATCGAAGAATGCCTCAAGACGGGCGTCATCGGCCGCGTTCATCGTTGCGAGTACGGCGAGGTTCAATATCATATTCTTTTGCGAGCCTCCGTAAGAAGCATAGTTGTCTTCGGTGAAGAAGGGATTGGCCTGTCCGAGCTCGTCTTTCCAGCATCCTGCCCATGCCACGTCACCGGCTGGGAAATTGTCTTCTGCCACAAGTGCGGCGAGTTCCGACTGCACGTTGACCGCTCCGCACTCGCGCATAAGCAAGCGGAGTTTAAGCGCGTTAGCCAGCTTCACCCATTCGGCCGCAGGCTTGTTCGGCAGGAGGAAATTGGTGCAGACCGTTTCAGTGCCGCTCACTTTCGCCATAGCCTCGTCAAGTTCCTTCACAAGGCCGGCATACACGTCTTTACCGTCGTCATATTTCGGAGTGGCATTATTGATGTCGAGGGCTTCGCTATAAGGGACGGCCCCGTAGCAGTCAACGAGCGCCTGGAAAGCCGCAACCCTTATGACCGTGGCGGCAAGATACGTGCCCCACGCCTCTTCGGCGGTAGCTTTCTCAAGCACCGTCTTCATGTTCTGGAGGGCATTCGAGGTGAGCTGGGTATAGGCGCGGCTGCTTTTAGTGGCAGCCTGCTTGAACTGGCTGTAGTCCATATAGTTGCTCGTGCCGAAATATTGCGAATAATACTGCGCGAAGTAGCCGCCTGTCACTGCGAGATAGTCACCATAGACATTGGCGTATGCCATCTCGGCACCGGGGAAGATCAGGTCGGCGCTGAGTTTATCCACGCTGGGGGAGTTGGGGCTGTCGTTTATATCCAGATAGCTGTCGCAGGCTCCTAAAGAGAGCGTCAATGCAATCGCCCCGGTCATTAATATCTTTTTCATTTCTGATTGTCCTTTAGAAGTTTACTTTGAGATTAAAACCAAACGTGCGGTTGCTCGGGTTGGTGTAAAGTTCTCCGAAGCCGTATGCAAGGTCTCCGTATCTTGTGACCGTAGTCGATTCGGGGTCCACGTAACGGTTGTCTTTTGCAGTCCAGAGGAACGGATTGTTGCAGTATGCCGTAAGAACCACCTCGTTGAGATACACCTTGGAGAGCCACTTCTTCGGGAGACTCCAGCTAAGCGAGATGTTGCGCACTTTGCAATAGCTGCGGTCGATAAGATAGGCGAGTCCCTGGTTGCCGTAGCCGTAATCGTTGAAATATGTCTGGAAGCTGCTGTCGGCTATATAAATAGGAGTATTGTTCTCGCGGTATGTGCCGTCGCCGTTTGCCACGACTGAATTCGGGATAACGAAGGGACGGCGCATGTTTTCCTCGGTGACTTTACCGTTACCGGTGAACTGCATGAGGTTTTTGGTGCGAGAGAACATCTTGCCGCCGTAGCGGATGTCGAACGCTGCGCTGAGCGTAACTCCATAGAGGGTGAACGCCGTGGTGACACCGCCGGTCCACTGATGGTTCATGCTGAAGCCGGTATCCTGTATTTCGGAAGTCCTGACAGGCTGGCCTGCGGAATCTACCACCGGGCAACCGTAATAGGGACTGTTCTCGTCGGTGACATAAACCGGGAGATAAGTGTAATATTCGCCAAGGGCTCTCCCTTCCTCGGCATACATATATACGGCATCGTTGCCTGCAGAAAAGCTATAGATATTTACCTTTCCACCTTCGAGGCTTTCGGGAAGCGAAAGAACTTTATTATAGTTTTTCGAGAAGTTGAACCCAAGGTCCCATTGGAAGTTCTCTGTTTTAACCGGGGTAGTATTCACCATCAATTCGACGCCACGGTTGCGCACTTTACCGAAGTTGACCACCTGCGTTGTGAAACCCGTGGCAGGATCCACGGGAAGTCTGAAAATCTGGTCGTTGGTGACGCGGTTGTAATACGAGGCATCGATATCGATTCTTCCGTTGAAAAGCTTCAGGTTGGTTCCGACCTCGAACTCGGAAGTCATCTCAGGGCGCAGAGTGTTGGATCCGGACGTACTTGATGCCATGAAGGCGTTCTTTCCGTTGAAGGGGAACTTGGTTATATCAAGCACATAATATGCGTCGGTGGAGGCCTGCGTATAGTTTGTGGCCGTATAATATGGGCTCGCATCGTTACCGGTCTTCCCGTATGCCACACGCACCTTACCGAAAGTAAGAATCGGATTGGGCTGTATGAATCTGGTAAAGATGGCACTGAGGGTTACACCGGGATAGAAGAACGAGTTGTTACCTTTCGGAAGCGTTGACGACCAATCGTTTCGTGCCGTGAAATCCACATATACGAAATTGTCCCAACCGAGTGTTATGTCGCCGAAAAGGCCTACGAGGCGGCGTTTCGTCTCATATTCCTCGAGCGTGCTGCGGGTAGCGCCATTGGAAAGCATCCAGAAATCCGTGTTAACAGCAAGATTGTCGGTCTGTCCTTCCATGTCTGTATAGCCGCGTTCGTTAAGGTTGAAACCTACCGTAGCACTAAGATCGAGACGCTCATCGAGAAATTTTTTCGAATAGTTGGCAAGAAAGTCGTGATTGAGTTCATACCGACGGAGATACATCGCATATACCGAACCTGCCTGGTTCATATTGCTGGGAGCATAACCGTAATCATTGTTTATAAGGGCGTCATCAAGGGCTATCTCAGGAGTGCCGATCTTCTGGTCGTAGTCGGAATAGTCAAATCCGAAACGGTAGGTCAATGTAAGGCCGTCAATCGGGAAGAGGTCAAGCTGAAGCTTGCCGAAAGTCTGTTTACCCTTGAGCACGTTATAGTTGTTTGCAAGAGCCCAATAGGGGTTGGTAATTCCGTAAGGCGTGAAATATGCCTCGGGAGTGTTGAAAGGATTGGAAAGGTCTTTCATATCCACAATCGAGATGTCTCGCGGCATCTCCATGATTCCGTCGATGGCAAATGTGCCTTGGTCGGAAGCCACCGTCTTCGTCTTCCAGTTGGCAAAGTTCATGGCAGCCGACACCTTAATCCAGTTTTCAGGCTGGTATGAACCCCTGAAAGCGATGGTGTTCCTTTTGTAAGAATCCGCATCGGTGGGCATGACACCGTTGTTGCTCGTATATGAATAAGATGCATAGAACGTCATTTTCTCGTCGTTGCTGATGCCGCTGATTGCCACATTGTGGGTCTGCGACCAGCCGGTATCGTAGAAATCGCGCACATTATTTTTCTTCGCGCTATATTCGTGAAGAAGCTGGGAGTGGTTCCATACGGGCCCATACACCTGCATGCTGCCGTCGAGGGCCGGACCCCACGAGCCGTTTTCATTATAAGTCTGGTTGCCGTTCCAACCCTGGCCCCAAAGGTTTTGCATTTCGGGGATATAACCTACCACATTGGCCTCTACCGTGCCGCTGTAGGTCACATTATAGTTCTTACCTCCGTGCTTCTTACCGCTCTTGGTGGTTATGATAATCACGCCGTTGGCTGCGCGGCTGCCGTAGAGGGCCGTAGCCGCCGCACCTTTGAGAACCGTAAGAGAAGCCACATCATCCGGAGCGATATTATTGACACCCCCGGCGGCGATAGCATGGCCCTGCGAACCTTGCGAAGAACTCTGCACAGGCACACCGTCAACCACATAAAGGGGCTGATTGGAACCGTTGATGGAGCCTAAGCCGCGGATTTGCACGTTGTTGGCGCTACCGGGGTCACCCGATGTTGTCTGCACCTGAAGCCCTGCCACCTTACCCTGGAGAGCCGACATCACATTGTTGGTGCGCGCCTGTTCGATTTCGGCTGAACCGACCTGAGTGGCGGCATAGCCGAGGGTCTTCTCGTTTCTGGAGATACCCAAAGCGGTAACGACCACCTCGTCGAGCACCTCTGAATTAAGCCCAAGCACAATCTTGATTTCACCTTTGGTGATGGGAACCTCGGACGATGTCATTCCGACATACGAAACCTTAAGAGTCCTCGCGTTTGACGGCACATTAGTAATCACAAACTTGCCATCGACATCCGTGGTCGTTCCAAGTTTTGTGCCTGTCACCATGACCGTGGCGCCGACAATCGGTTCATTGTCTTCGCCCGACACGACGATGCCGTGGATCCGGTTGCTCTGGGCTTGCATCCCGAGAGACAGACAGACAACCGTCAAAAGAAGTAGAAACAGCTTTTTCATACTCTTACTAAAAAAATTAAACTTATATTACTCATAATCTCATTTAAATCAATTATTTGAGTTAATGCAATCCCATTTATCTTTTTTATCCGCAAATTTTAATAATTTGTGCCCGAATTATTAATTGGGAGGAAGGAATTAGGACGTTGGACCGGACCCGAAG
>CABRKI010000161.1 GCA_902471455.1 uncultured Porphyromonadaceae bacterium
TGTTTGATTAACAATCTTATTACCAAATGCTACATGCCGGAGGCATGTCCCTGCACAACCAATGGAAAACCCTCAGATATGAAAAGATTTCATTACATCCCGTTATGTCTTACCCTGTTGCAGTTTTGCTTAATGACATCGTGTGGCGACAGCAAGAGGAAAGCATTCGAGGACGTTGTCATCGAGTGGACGGGGAAGAAAATCCTTTTCCCCGACTCGATGAGGCTTGGCGGCGGCGGGAATTCGGAAACAACCTTCCGGAATCCCGTTTCGAGATTTCGGGAGAAATCAAATAACCATAATTAATCACTTCTAAAATTCTTAACCATGCAAAAAAGAATTTTCTTCGGGCTTGCAATAGCAGCCCTCGCATCGGCAGGTTTCGCAATCGCGAACAATTCCACCAGTCCGTCACTCACCCCGGCACAGCTCGAAAACCTGGAGGCCTTTTCAGACCCCATATTTTCTTTCGACGACTATGACAAGGTTTGTGTCTCGTGGAAAGATGTTTGTGTTTTAGGGCCTATGCTCGTAATTGAAGGCATTCCCCAAAAGAGATGAATTATGAACCATAAATGCTACGGCAGGTTTCTGTGCATTCTATCCATTCTCAGTCCCGCCCTCTGGTCATGTCGGCCGGTGGACGGGCATCCTTCCGAGGAATGGTGCGAAAGTCGTGACAGGACCGAGCGCATGGAAATCGTGTCTATAGACGATGGGCTTCCTCCGCTCCACTCTTTCACAGACCTCAACATAAAGGGTGACACTCTTTTGATTCACGATCACCAAGCAACCGACCATCTTTTCGTGGCATACGATGTTGAGAAAGGTGAATGCATTGGTTCGTTCGGCAACTATGGCGACGGTCCCGGGGAAATGGCAAACCTTGGGGATGTATATTTAGGGCCGGACGGGATATTGTACGCCACAAACAACAACCACATGAAATTGCAGGGGTTGGTGATAGACAAGGCTCTGCAGGATTCCACCTACAAGGCTTTCGACAAAGTACGCCTCGACACATCTGAGGGACTTCTATTATTCCTTACCCCGACGTATGTAAACGACACGACGGTGGTGTGCTCTCTATATAAATCCGCCGGGGACGGTTATGAGACACATGTGGGCAGGTTTAACCCCACAACCGGAACGGCATGCGTGCTTGATACGTTGAGCGGCAAGAATGTCGGGAAGAGCCTCATTGCCACCGACGTTGCCGGGAATTTTGTAGTGGCTGTAAGTTCGACCCACGACAGGGTCAGGATATTTGACCTTGACGGCAATCTGAAAAAGACGGTCTATGGTCCCGACTTCAGGGAAGAGTCCAAGAAGGGTGTCCTCTATTTCTGCCAGCCCGTAATAGCGGGAGAACGTATCATCGTCAATTACCTTGGCAAGGAGATTGAAGACGTGGGCTACGGATGCGACCTGATTGTAATGGATTTGGACGGCAGGTACGTCAAGACCCTGCACAACGTTCACCGATATCGGGGATGGCGTATCACAAAGGCACCAACCGACTGTACGTATGCACATACGGCGACCCGCAGTTCGGCTATATCCAACTCGACGATTGACCTTTAGCAAACATACATAGAGACATAAAGTCAAAGAATGCAAATATGTGTCCTATGACCTTGTGTCTTTATGTATCTCGGGCTGAATGATGAAGAAATCTGATAAGTATCATCTGAGAGTCCGTTTACACTACAGGAGGGTAGGCAAGTGTGGTGGTGAACGGTGTTGCAGGTCGCACGTCGTTATAATTTTGAGACAATCCAACTTTTTGTTTCCATAAATTATTTAAAATCATTATATTTGCAGAGCGGTAGGGTGCGTGCATGTAATGTTTGAATGCGACGTGTGGAATCAAACATGCCGAAGGCATGTCCCTACAAAGCAATACTTAACCAGGAGGAACATGGATAAGATCTATTATACGATTATTGTATGGCTATCAATATTGGTGATACTACCCGGATGCGGCGACATAGGCGCTGACAGGGGAGCGCGGGAGGCGTTGGAGCGGGCGGATGCGGTGCTCGACGCGATGCCGGATTCGGCGTTGGCGATAATCGCGGGGATTGACACGACAAGACTCAATGCCGAAAGACTCAGGGCCGATTATTCCTTGCTGCGGACGATGGCGCTTCTAAAAACTGACCCTTCTGCTGCCACCGAGGAGGGATTGAAAGCGGCTTACGACTATTACGGTGATTCCAACGAGCCGTCGCGACAGACGATGCTAACGCATTTCGCGAAAGGAGCGATGGCTGATTCCGCGCTTGTGAAACTGAATGAATTCGCTTTGGCGATAAAACTTGCCGACGGCGATAATGCCTACCGTTACCGAGTGCTTGCGTGGCTCAACAGTTCAAACGCTTACGGACGTGAAGGCGTATCCGCAGACCAGAGGAAATGTATTGAAGAGGGGTTGAGGGAATGCAGGGAGGCGGGCGACTCCCTTTTGTTGCTGCATGGATTGACTGTATCCGGGATTGCATATAATTCAAACGGGAAACATGACAAGGCGGAAGAGACCTGTCTTGAGATATTGAAGATGCAATGCCTCGATAAATCCTGTGATGCTAGGGACGAGGTTCTTGTCTGTCTCGCCACATCGTATAGCTACCGCGACATGCACGCGAAGGCTCTTGGCATTTTCGACGAAGTCTATAAGCGTAATCCTGAGGCGTTGGGATGGTATGAGGTGTGTGCCTATGCAAGGGCATTGGGTGCGGGCGGAAGGGTTGAGGAGGCGTTCGCCTTGCTCGGCGATGACGGCCAAGGGATGGGTTGCGGAGACCTTCCCGACTGGTATGACACGCGCAGCTATCTTTACGGATTGAGGGGCGACGCCGTCAATTCTCTTAAGGACGCGAAAGAAGCCAAACGTTATGCCAATATGCTTTCGGAATCGCAACATCCGGAATCGCTCACCGCCATGCAGAGAGACGGTGAGATGGATAAATCGGCGCGTCTGGAGGAAACCGTTTCGGAAGGGGCTGAAACAATGATATGGATTTGCCTGATGGCGTTGACAGGTGTGGCGGCTGCGGCAGGATTGGCGGTGGTCGCCTGCCGTCGTTATAAAGCCTATAAGGGGAGATTGAAGACTCGCGAGGAGGAGCACAGGAGGGAACTGCAAAGCGAGCGCGATTCGCACAAGGAAATTGAAGCTGAAAAGGATTCACGCATTTTGGAATGCCAGACCAAAATCGGCGTCATGAGGGAAGACCGTATCGAAGGCTTCAGAAAGTACCATCGCGTGAAATCCGATTTCTGCAACAGATATATCGACATTTATACGGGAAAAGGGAACAAGGCTTTGCAAGCGGAGGTGGAGAAGATGCTTTCCCCTTACCGCGACAAGCGTTATCTAAAGACATTGGAGATGGAGATTGACGCAATATATGACGGAGTCTTGTCAATGCTCAGGAACGACGCCGGGTTTAACGATTCGGCGATTGCGGTCGTGATTTATGACATCTGCGGGTTCAAATACAGATGTGTGGCGAAGATTATGAAGATAAGCGACAAGGCGGCATCCGTGAGAAGGACAAGAATCAAGCAGATGATTCTTGCCCTTCCCGGCGACAGGGGCGCGTTGTGTCGCGCCTGTGTCGATATGGCCGGAGCCGATTGTGATTAACCTGTAATATATTGACCCGTGACGGCTCAGAAGGTGAAGGTACGCTTCGAGGCGGGGGAGAGAGTTACGGGGAAGGAGAGCCCGTTGACGTTGAGGGTGGTGGTGCCCCCCTTGTCGGAAGCAACCGTGAGTTTCGTCACCTTTCCGTCTTTCCATTCCGCGTCGATGGTGTATGCCCCGCGTGCGCGGAGTCCTTTGAACGAGCCGTCTTTCCATTCCTTGGGGAGGGCCGGGAGCAGTGTCAGCGAGGCGGGCGTTGACTGTATGAGCATTTCTGCCACACCGGCTGTGCCTCCGAAATTACCGTCAATCTGGAAAGGCGCGTGCGCGTCGAGAAGATTGGGATAGGTGCCTCCACCTTTCCTCTTGTCTTCACCCTGATATTTGTCCGGGCTGACGTATTTGAGGAGCCGGCGGTACATGGAATAAGCCTTGTCTGCATCGGCGAGACGGGCGAGAAGGTTGACGCGCCATCCCGTGCTCCATCCGGTGGTGTTGTCGCCCTTTATTTCGAGCGAGCGGGCGGCGGCTTTGGCAAGTTCGGGGGTTTCCTTCACCGATATGTGGTGGCCGGGATAGAGCCCGTAGAGGTGCGACTGATGGCGGTGTTGAGGGTCTTGCTCCTTGAAATCGGTCTGCCATTCCTGAAGCTGTCCGTTCGCGCCGATTTTATAGGGTGCCAGACGGGCAAGGGCGGAATCGATTTCTTTCACGAGTTCCTTATCGGTGTTAAGTTCCAGTGCGGCGTCGCGGGTGTCGGAAAGACACTGGCGTATCATGGCGAGGTCGGCAAACCCTCCCGGACTTGTGGAATAGGCTTTGCCGTCGGGGGCTATGAACTTGTTTTCAGGCGACGTGGAGGGGGAAGTGATGAGATGTCCGTCGGCATCGGGAATCATCCATCCGAGACAGAACTCTGCCGCGCCTTTAAGGGTGGGGTAATATTCCTTGAGGAAATCGAGGTCTTTGGTGAAGAGATAGTGTTCCCAGATGTGGGAAGCCACCCATGCGCCCCCCATGTTCCAGTTGGCCCAGGAAGGGTCGCCGCCGTGTTGCCCCACGGGGTTGGTCATCGCCCAGATGTCGGTGTTGTGGGCGAGGCACCATCCGCGGTCAACGCCGTAGTATTCGCGGGCTGTTTCCTTTCCCGTCACAGGCAACTGCTTGATGAAAGAGAGCATCGGCAGATGAAGTTCGCTGAGGTTGGTGGTCTCCGCAGGCCAATAGTTCTCCTCAAGGTTGATGTTTGAAGTATAGTTGGAACTCCACGGCGGGAGGAGATATTCATTCCAGAGCCCCTGTAGGTTGGCGGGTACGCGGGGAGTGCGCGAGCAACTGATGAGGAGGTATCTGCCATACTGGAAATAAAGTTCTTCCAGATCGGGGTCGGTGGCATGGTTGTCGTAATATGCTTTAAGACGGATGTCGGTAGGCATTTCGGAGAAAGCTGGGTCGGAGTCGCCGAGGTCGAGGTTTACGCGTGAGAAGAGGCGCGAATAGTCGGCGGTGTGGCGCGATTCTATTTCGCTGAAATCTTTTGCCAACGCGGCGGCTGCGCGGCGGTCGGCGATGGCTTTGTAGTCAACGCCTCCACGGGAGGGGTTGGTGTTCGCCCCGGCAAAGTTTGTGGCGATGGTGACATAGACGGTCACCTCTTTTGTCCCCTTCACGTCGAGTGCTCCCGATGGAGTGGCCTCGATGGTGCCGGAAGATGTTTTCGCGCTGACGTCTGCACGGAAGCGGATGCCGCGTTCGGGGTCGTAAAGCATCTTCTCTTCGGGGGTGCCTTCCACGTATGAGGGGAGTGAAGTATAACTTGCGTAGCCGTCGGCGGTGATGCGGTTGCCTGCTGACGATACGGTGTATTTAAGCGGCGATTCGAACGACAGGGAGAGGTCGATAGGCTTTTGCGAGGAGATACGGATGGCGATGACGCTGTCCGGGGCGGAAGCGAGGTATTCGGTAGTGACCATGTTGCCCGCGCGGGTAAACGATACGTTTGCCTTCGCAGTGTTGAGGTCGAGTTCGCGGTGATAGGAAGAAGCCTGCGACTTGTCGGCGAAATCGATGAAGAGGTTGCCGAGCGGCTGGTAGTTTTGCGAATAATGTCCCTGCACGTCGCGTTGCAGTTTTTCGGCGAGTGCATAGTCCCCCTTGTCGAGGGCTTCACGGATGGCGGGTATCGACTTGTAAGCCCCCGGGGAATAGACTGCGGTGTCGGGTTCTCCGGTCCAGAGGGTGATGTCGTTGAGCGATATTCGTTCGCGTGAGGGGTTGCCATAGACGATTGCCCCCTGCGTGCCGTTGCCGAGCACGAAGGTTTCCTCGAAGAAATCGGCAGGGCGGTCAAACTTGAGTTTAAGGTCGTTGGCGTTGCCGTGGGTGGTGCATAAAAGTGCGGCTACGGCCAAAGTGATAAGTTGTTTCATGTCAGGGTCTGTATATTTCCTGCAAAGCTAATAAAAAAACGCCAAAGAGACAAGATTCATTAAATGTTGCAAAACGGTAAAATGTAGGAACATGCCTCCGGCATGTTTGAGAATCAGATTGATAATCAAACATGCC
>CABRKI010000162.1 GCA_902471455.1 uncultured Porphyromonadaceae bacterium
CTCTCGCCCACGGCAGATATGAGATGTCCTTGCGTCCCCGGCAACCTTTGAAATAGCGGTTGCGCAGTTCCCAGCCATTGTTTACATTCTCAAAAGCCATGGCAAAGTACGATTTGCCGTTGACGCTGTAATGAGCTTCTTTGCATTTCGCCTTGGCGATGTGTGCCGGAATACCACGCTATTGGAGGTATGTGACAAGTGCGCGGTGTTCCAGTGGCACGACTTCAAACCGTTCTATACTCGGTGCAGAGTGTCGCTGGGGATAAGAGGAAGAGACTGTCTGCACCGATGGCACAGGATAGCTGTTGGCGATGCAGCGCATGAGATAGCGCAGATCTGTTGACTGATACAACTTGGTTGCCAAGTCGATGATGTTGCCGCCTCTGCCAATGCTGAAATCATACCAGCAGTTGAGCGCGGTATCGACCTTGAACGATGGTGTCTGTTCCTGTCGCAACGGCGACTTATATCATAGCCTCGTTCCTTTTCTCGCCGCCGGTTCATGCCCGAGACGAGACAAGAAGGCGGCTAAAAGGATTGATTTAATCTCTTTGAGCATATCGAAAATATGTGTTGGGGATTTGGTTCAGGTTCAGCTCACATATATACACTCCATACTGAACCGAACTTGAAATCAGTAGTAAAAATCGGGGTTATAGGAGTATGAACCATTTTCGCGAACTATCATTCGTTTGTTCATCAGGAAGGTTTTAAGCTTCGTTACTTTGCCGTCACCATATGGATATCCGCATGAGGCATATGCCGCCTTGATTTTATCCTCGCAATTTTGGCAACCCTTGATGGATCCATCGGCAAATGCTATCTTCAACGCCTCCCGATGCTGCTCTTGCGACAATTCCGTATAGGAGAACGTCTGTTGTTTGTTCGCTTTCCCGAATGTATGGTTATCAGCAATTTCCGGCAGTCCGTAGTCATTGACCCTGAAAGCGAAAGGAGCGAAGTCCATTGACCGGATGCAGGATGCCGATACTTCGGCCACCTCATCGTCTGTCATGCTTTTGGTGACTTGCAATACCGTTTCAGCCTTATTATTCAACTCTGTGCCGACATGACCGCGCACGTTATCATCGCTCTTGTTGAGATGGAGGACCGTATGGATATGTATCTGATACTTGTCTGTCCATTCCATCAGCTTATTGATGAGCCTTGATGATTCGGTGGCATTATTGATGTCAAACATCAGGTCGCGGATACCGTCAATGATAACAAGTCCGACATTGGGAGTCGTTGCGATTGCACGGTCGATAATCTCCAACCGCGTGTCAGGAACCTGCGCCCGGAGCTGGGCGAAGATTAGGTTGTCGGGATGACTGTCGAGAGGCAGCCCGGCAAGTTGCATAGCACGGCGAATCACTTTTTGACAATGATAGGGACTCTGCTCCGTATCGAAATATAGAACCATTCGTTTATTATCGGGTAACTCGGCCACATATCTCAGCACTTCGCCATTCATAAGCGCCGCCGCTACTATGGCGCTCACATTGAATGTCTTTTTGCTCTTCGCCTTTCCGGTCGATGCCGAGAAGTTGCCGAGAGTGCCGATAACGGAACCGTTGCAAAAGAGAACTTCCGAAGCCACAGAAATTTCGTCGGTTACTCTGATTTGCGACGCTTGCCAAAGCGCGTCAAGTTCCTTAGCATCTCTCATTTGGATCCACGTTCTATGATTAGACGCTCGATGTCTGCCTGACGGTAGCTTACCTTCCTCCCGATTTTCACAGGAATAAGATAGCCGCTTCGTGACCAATTCCACAAGGTTGTCGGGCATACGTTGAATTTCTCAAGTACTTCTTTCTTTGATAGAAGCTGCTCCTTGGCTGCGCTCACCATGACAGGAAGTAATTGTTCTTTGGCTTTGGCTATGAGGCTGTCAGCGAATGTCAAAAGATCTTCGCCTTTGATGTTGAGAGTGAGACCGGTGACCCCGCTCCCGATGAGTGAAAGAATATCATTCATAATTGAATAAGGGTTCCGCCGGGATGATGATCCAAGAGCGCGCGGCGGTGGCGGATTTTATCGCCGTGGCTCTTTGCGTCGCAATGGGACGCGGCTTCAGTGAATGTTTCCGAAAAGACATAGCGGTGGCCGCACCGGATTGTATTGCAATCGGCTTACTGCTTGTTATCGGAAGATTTTGGGATAGGTCGGGGACATTCCCCATAATGGTTCCGGTGGCTCTTTGGCATTCCCACAGCCTCAAGCATTGATATGGAACCGAATCTCACTATATTGTCTGGAAGGATTTTCCCGCGGCGAATCCTTTTGCCAAGACAACGAGCGGCGACTATACCTGTCGCAAGGTCGGTATTTGCGCCGGAGCTTTGCAACGCTCCTGACTTGAATATTCATATCTGGAAAACGAATCCCGACATGAAAAAGATGTTGGCATTTGCGATATGTGCATTTCCAAGCATATCACGGTCATATCCGTGCATTTTGTATTGATATTGAATACGCATCGTATGACAGCATAACACATCCGTATCAGCCAAGGATTACGGCATTTTCAAAAATGCCGACGATTGCCGACTGATTTCCGGCGATTGCCACCTTCAGTGGCATCTCCTGACATTGAAACAAGGCTTCGGATTGGAAAGATTTTAATCCGTCAGCATCTTCCCGACATCTCCATAAAGTTTCCCAACATCGCCCAACAATACTTTCATCATTGCTCTGTCGAAATACGTTATTGGCATCATCACATTGGATAGATAATCTGTTGCTTCTATCTTCAAAACACACCTCATCGTATGAATGATTTGCATTGTCCGCATTTTGCGTTACTCCGCGTAACGATTGCGCTACTTTGCGTTACTATAAAAAATCCCTGGCCACCGCGCAAGTTGACGCGGCAGTCAGGGAATGCCTGTCAGATTCTCCGGCTCACAATACGGAGTTCATGACTGTACTAATAAATGTTAAAGAATACAAATTCGGTTTATTCAGGCTGTGTCAACGGCATTCATTTCGGTTGAAATGATGGGTTGCGGCGGGGCCGGTTGACACCGCGTTGACACGGGGTGAAAGCGAAAATCGCAAGCAGTTGAGAATTAACTACTTGCGATTTGTCGGGGTGCCCAGAACAGGACTCGAACCTGCACGCCTCGCAGCACTCGCACCTGAAACGAGCGCGTCTACCATTCCGCCACCTGGGCCTCGGCTCGCGCTTTCACGCGTCGCTCTGTATTTTGCGAGTGCAAATTTAAAGATTATTTTTGATTCTGCCAAATGTGAGGCTCCCTTTTTTATTTTTTAATTGCGAATTGTTAGGGGATTCGATATGGAGGGATGTTGTGAACGTGACAAAGTCACGTTCCACGCAACATCCGATACGCAAGATCCGATACGCAATATCCGATACTCAACATACGATACGCAACATACGACACGTAACATCCGATACGCAACATCCGATACTCAACATCCGATACTCAACATACGGCACGCAACATACAACACGCAACATGCGACACTCAACATTCGAATGCAAAGCAGACGGGCTGCAAATTCGAGAGTAAAACAAAGGAGCGCGCAAGGAGGGAAAGCGAGAGATGGTAAGCCAAAGAGGGGTAGGCAAGAGGGGAGGGAAAGGGGAAAGGGGGTAAGCGAGAGGGGGGAGGCCAGAGAGGTGGTAAGCAAGAGGGGGAGGAAAGAGGGGGGCAGTCGAGGGTGGCTGTGAAAAATGTGAAAAAAATATTGCCGAAATGTTGCATAGTTGTTGGATTTTATTGTAAATTTGTGCGGTAATCGTAATTGCATGGCAATAATCGTAATTACAAAAAGGATTTTTTGAATGGCTGGCTAACAGCTTATGATTTGTGCTTTGGGATTTCAAGGACGTTCTTATGCCCTCTTTCAAACGGTCGGGAGTGGGGATGTCCTTTTCATCCTGAATGTCACAGATGTATTATGTGTTACTAACTTATATGCTTTTATCAAATGATTAATTCTAATCTGACGAGGATTTTTGCCGTGGCTTTGTTGCTCGGCTCCTCGTGTGGCACGGTGCTTGCGGACGGTGATATTTTCACCGGATTTGCAGATGATTTTAATTCCCGCGATGGTTTCGACGGGATGTGGAGCGTCATGTATGACGACCGCCCCGGGAATGTGGAATTTATTGCCGACCCTGACAGTGTCGGCAACCGTTGTGTCAGAATATCGTCTGACGAACGTACTGCCAAGGGTGTGAGACATAAACTTAAAGGGTTGAAGGCTGCCACCCTCTATCGTATAAGCGCGAGGGTAAGGTCTGATTCGGTGTCGGAAGGGCGTGGCGCGGTGTTGTATGTGAATCCGGAAAATAGCCCCGACCAACCTTGGAATGCTTCGGAATTCGTATATGGTTCAGTGGGATGGAAGCCCGTCTATATGGATTTTATCAGTGATTTCTCGGGCACTGCGGAAGTGGTGCTTGCTCTCGGGTTTCCGTGGGGCACTTACAACGGCGGGACGGCCCAGGGGACCGTTTATTGGGATGATGTGAAGGTGGTGGAAACTCCTGCGGATGCCGTTAAAAGGAGGGAAGGGAAACATCTTGCGTTTGTGTTCGATTCCGACAAGGTGACAATCGACGACAAGCAACTCGATTCATGGCTCGGTAAGCTTGACAAGGCCTACGAAAGTTATTCGAAACTCGTGGGTGACACCCCTTATGACGGGCGCAAGATAACCATCCTGATGACACCGGGAATCGAAGCCGGCTACTGGGCGCTTGCGGGCAATCCTATCCTTTGGAACAACCATGTGGATGCAAGGGTGCAGTTCGGCAGAATAGCAAACGAGAATGACTGGAACTTCGGAATCCTGCATGAAATCGGGCATACATTTTCTGCCGGCAGCATAGGCAAGGCGGGTAACTGGAACTGGAATGACGAGTTGTTTGCCAACTTCCGGATGTCTTACGCTCTTGAAAAACGTAATGGGAATGTGGCGCAAGGGAATGCCATGTATAAAGGAGCGGAAATCAAGGATTATTATAAAACTTTCTATGAAGATACCATCGGGAAGGGTAAGGCTACAGACAATGGGGATGCCCTCCATTACACCTTCCTGCGTATCAAGGACAAATATGGCTGGAAGGTATATGAGAAAGCTTTCAGAAGTCTATACGGGCTCGGCGAGAACGATATAGCTGCCGATGCATCAGGGTTTGACAAATTTATGTTTTTCCTGAAGCATGTGTCGGATGCCGCCGGGGAGGATGTGGTGGCTGCTACTTACACCGAAGAGGAAATCAGGTTAATAAAAGAAGGAATGGGGAATTGACATCCCGTTCTGATGGTTGGATGAAGACTTCGGTATTGTCTCTGCAGGGATGGTGCCGGAGTCTATATTTAAATGAGGCGGAAGGAGAGGCGGTGGAGGGGGGTTACGCCGAGCTTGGCTATGGCGGCGCGGTGCGCTTTGGTGGGGTAGCCTTTGTTGTCTTCCCAACCGTAGCCGGGGTATTCTTTCGCGAGACGGCCCATCAGTTCGTCGCGGTGGGTCTTGGCAAGGATTGAGGCGGCGGCTATCGACATGTAGGTGGCGTCTCCTTTTACCACCGTGGTATGGGGTATGATTACGCCGTCCATCATTCCGGATTCATCAGGAATGGCGGAGCCGTCGGATTTCCCGGATTCGAGATTGCCGTCTGCGGGCGACGGCGTATGCGAAACGTAGGGCTTGAAACGGTTGCCGTCAACGAGGATATGCTGCGGGCGAATCGAAAGGCGGTCGAGTGCGCGTTGCATTCCGGCAATCGAGGCGTTGAGTATGTTTATGCGGTCGATTTCTTCGGCATCCACCATCACCACCGCCCATGCCAGTGCGTTCTGTTCGATGTAGGGGCGTAGCTGTTCCCTTTTCTTTTCGGTGAGTTGTTTGCTGTCGTTGAGTTCCGGGCATTCAAACCCCGGAGGGAGTATTACGGCGGCGCAACTTACCGGGCCGCACAGGCAGCCTCTGCCGGCTTCGTCGCAGCCGGCTTCTATT
>CABRKI010000163.1 GCA_902471455.1 uncultured Porphyromonadaceae bacterium
TTTGGCTGGTCCTTTTTTAGTGCCCTCTCTCAGACACACTCAAAGAAACAGTATCAATCAATATGAAACAGACAATTACTTTTCTATTCCTGTTCCTCGTAGCGATAAATGCCTTTGCACAACCGAAAGCGGATATTGAGGTCAGCTATTCCGAAATATCTTTCTTTGAGAACGGCAAGGAAAGAAATCACAAGTACCATCTTCTCGCAAACTCCGGACAGTCAAAATTTTTCAATCCCCGTTCAGAAGAGATTGACTCGATGTCATCCACTCCTGAGGGGCTTGCCAATTTCAAAAAGACACAGGAAGCGGCTTTGCAGGCTATGATAGCACAAGGCTCAATAGATGTTACAAAAATGCCGCGCAAGGTTGAGCCTGTCTATGTGTTGAAATCCTCCGTAGACTCCATCATGACGGTCTATGACCTTTTAGGTGCTGATGAGCCGGTGTATTATACTGAGCCTTATTCCGAAATGACATGGGAGATTGGCGATAGCACCAGGACAATTCTTGGTTATGAATGCTTACAGGCAGACACTGATTATCATGGCCGACACTGGACTGCATGGTTCACTCCTGAAATTCCGATACAGGATGGCCCTTGGAAATTTCGCGGACTTCCCGGATTGATTCTCGAAGTCAAGTCTGTTGGAGGCAAATATGGTTATGTCGCCGATGGAATAGAGAAATCCGAAAAAATTATAAATGGCGTATATGGAGCAGAACAATATGAAAAACGCGACCGCAAGGTCATACTCCGGGCGAGGAGAGCCATGCGTGACAATCCCATGGGGCATTTGCAAGCAAAGGGTATCAATGTTGAGATTTCACCCGAGAATATGTCCAAGTCTTCTGGAACGGGCGATTTTATAGAAACGGACTACAGATAATTGGCAATGAGAACAGTAACACTCATATTGACTCTATTTCTGACAGCTGTCGGTTCAACTATTCTAACTGCAAAAGAACTGACTCCCATTCCTGAAATAGAAATGGTTGATGTTCCCGGTGGTACTTTCGTAATGGGACTTGATGAGAGTATGGCGGAGCACTCATATGAAACTCCTGAACATCAGGTAACATTGTCTGATTTCCGTATTGGTAAATTTGAGGTTACACAAAAACTTTGGGTGGCCGTGATGGGTGATAATCCCAGTTCTGTCAAAGGAGATGACCTCCCCGTTGAATCTGTATCTTGGAACGACATACAGTTATTCATAGAAAGGCTGAACAAGATGACAGGTAGAAAGTACCGTTTGCCAACTGAGGCTGAATGGGAATATGCCGCAAAGGGAGGTAACAAATCCGCAGGATATATCTATATCGGAGGTAATAATCCGTACAGCGAGACATGGAATTTCAATAATTCCGACCATAAATCTCATGAAGTCGGACTATTGATGCCAAACGAGCTTGGAATCTATGATATGGGAGGAAATGTTCAGGAATGGGTGCAAGACTGGTATCGCATTACACAGAAAAAGTGCAGAAAAATCCCAAAGGGGCAAAGAAGTCTGACATAGGAAAAATAATACGGGGAGGGTGTTTCAGTAATCTTCCGGAATATAATAAACCGGGGTGTCGGTTTGTAAGCAATCCGAATTTCAAATCTCCATTTATTGGGTTCAGATTAGCAGAATAAAAACAGATGAAACAGACAATCACAATCATTTTTTTGTGCCTTACAGCGATAGCTGCAATGGCACAGACCGCTGACATAGAGGTCAGCTACAACTATAAGCATTTCCACCGTCGAGGGAGTGAACAGAATCACCAGATGATCTTACTCGTCAATTCCACATCATCGAAATTCTACAACCCTATCACTGAGTATCTTGATTCGTTGGAATCAACTCCTGAGGGAAGGGATACCTATAATCAGATGAAAATGGCAGCTTTTACATCCGGCAAGATAAAAGATGTTCCCCAACGAACTGTTCCTATGTATGTGTTCAAAAACAAAAACGGCAATACGGATGTATTTGATGGGAATATTACTTCAATGTTCCGATATACTGAACCTTACGAGGCTCAGACATGGGAAATAAGTGATTCAACAAAGAATATTCTTGGTTATGAGTGTCTTATGGCAAGTTCTGACTACCACGGCAGGCACTGGACCGCATGGTTCACCCCAGAAATCCCCATACAGGATGGCCCTTGGAAACTGTCGGGTCTCCCCGGCTTGATTCTTGAAGCACAAGAAGAATCCGGGCAACATCAATTTACAGCTACTGGAATTAATGCCACGGCAAAACCGATAACGCCCAATCTCGGAGCCCACCATTATGAAAAGACCGACCGAATTTCTATGCTGAAAGCACTCCGAAAGTTTGAAGATAATCCAGTCGCAGGATTAAGTGCATCAATGGGTGTAAGTATCAAGGTTCGCGGAGAAGTAAAAGTTGATAAAACACTCGATTTCCTTGAAACGGATTATAGGTAAAAACATATTCCCCAATATAAAGACAAGCAATCCCGGCAGAGATGTCGGGGTTGTCTGTCTAAATTATCATCACTTGAAGATTTCATCGACTCGGTTGACGGCATCGTCTTTCTTCTGGTCGATGATTTTTGCATATATCTGAGTCGTGGCGATATTCTTGTGTCCCAACAGTTTGCTGGTCGTGTATAGGTCAACGTCGAGAGTAAGCATCAGGGTTGCAAAGGTATGGCGGCTCACGTTAAAGGTGATTTCTTTCTTCACCTCTGCAGCTTTTGCCCAGTTGCCGAGAATGATGCTCACCCGGCTTGTGGTCGGGAGGCTGAAAACCTTGTCATCATCGGAGGCGTCGCCACGTTCCGGCAGCCATCGCATAGCCTGAGGCGAGAGGGGAAGATAAACCGGAGTGTCCGTTTTCTTCATCACCACCGCCACACGCCATTGCTCGCCATCCTTGTGAATCTGTCCCCACCGCAGGGCGCGGATGTCGCTTGTCCGCAGTCCGCAGTATTTTTGTTTTATGTGGGTATTGTATTCCAATATATATTGTTATCTTTGTAGATAAATAGTCAAGCCGTGATGGTTGGTAAGGTCATTATGGCAAATAAACATTGCAATCATGAAGCGTGTACTGGTTATCGGTTGTCCGGGGTCCGGGAAAAGTACTTTTAGCCGTAAGTTGTCGGCTAAGACGGGGTTGCCGTTGCATTATCTTGACATGATATGGCATAAGCCCGATAAAACCAATGTCAGCCGGGAAGAGTTTGACGAGAAATTGGAAGGGATTTTGCAGACAGACAAATGGATAATAGATGGAAATTATCTTCGCACGATGCCAAGACGCCTTCAGGAATGCGACACCGTTTTCTTTTTTGATTTGCCTCTTGATGATTGTATTTCAGGGGTAAGAGGCCGCATTGGAAAGCCGAGGGAAGACATGCCTTGGATTGAAACAGAATTTGATGAAGTATTCCGTAAATGGATTCTTGATTTCCCTGCCATACAGACTCCGCAGATCGACGAATTGCTTGAATCGTTCAACGGCGATATAGTGTGTTTCAAATCGAGAAAGGAAGCCGATTCGTATATCGACTCACTCTAACGAATGCAACTTATCTAACCGGAAATAAATTTAAAGCAGGTATATTGTAAGACGATGAAAGCACTGAAAATTCATAAGATGATGATAATACTGACGACGGCGATGTCATTGTTGTGTGCTTGCAACGACAGCCGCGTTGCTGATATTTCCGATGGCTTGCATAAGGCGGAGGCCATGATATCATCAGATGAAAAGGACAACGCCCTCGGTTTGCTTCTTGAAATTGAGAATAATCTGGACGAAACCATACCCGACAGTTTGAGATATAAGGTAATTTCAAGAATCGGCAACATTTATTATGCCGATTTCAAGAGAGAAAAGGCCGACGAATATTTCAACCGGGCCTTGGCGATTGCGCGTAAATGTGACGATGAATATCTGAGCGGGGCATTGTGGAACAGGTGTCTGTCTATATCCGACAACGATTCCATTTTAAAATTACTGAAAGAATGTCGGGAAGTAAGCCATAAATGCGGCATGCGATACGCTGAAGCAATGTCTGGCATTAATCTTGCAAATGCATACGCTCAATTAGGAGACCCTGACCAGGCATGGGCCATATTGGAAGATATGGAAGAAGTGGTAGGGGATAACGATGTATTGAAATATGAATTGTTGAACGCACGAGTCAATTATTTGATGGGGATTAAACAATTCGATAGGGCGAAGAAGATACTGGATAGCCAAAACGAACAAAGATTGAATCTTCAAGGAAGACTCTTCCGTTATCAGAATTTATATACTATCGAAGTTGAGGACGGTAATTATGCAAGAGCTCTTGAATATCGGGATTCCATTGACG
The DNA here is from genome assembly GCA_902471455.1 of uncultured Porphyromonadaceae bacterium. Classification (GTDB taxonomy): domain Bacteria; phylum Bacteroidota; class Bacteroidia; order Bacteroidales; family Muribaculaceae; genus Lepagella. The sequence goes on from CABRKI010000163.1 coordinate 4,348, forward strand.
GAATTAATGAGAAAATAGATTCCATCAGTTATGATGAAAAACTTTCAAAAATAGAATCCGATTTTTCGTCAAGACTCGATAAAGAGAGGGAGCATCGCAATTTGGCATTGATAATAGGATTGTGTATAATCATTATTCTCTGCGTGCTGCTCGCCGGCGGTATAAAACGCCGACGCTTGATGAGAAAACAACTTGAATTGAACCGACAGATAGCAAAATTGAATCTAAGGATTTCGCAACTTACGGAGATGCATGATGATGAAACCGTATTGGCGGAGGAGGTAAAAGGGGATGTGCAGACCGAAGTGATTGAAAAGTTAAGATTGAACAGGGAATTGTTTATAACGCTCCCCATATATGACAGATTGAAACAGTTGAATCTGAAACGGGCTACGGAATCGTTGGATAGAACCTCCGCAAAGGAAGTGTTGGAGGGAGTAATCGGGCAATTTGCGGATGTATGCTCCACCCTCCGGCAACTGTATGCAGGAATGACTTATGACGACGCCTTGTACTGTTCGGCAATCTATGTGGGGTTTTCAAAAGAAGTGGCATCGGCGGCTTTCGGGGCAAGTGAGGATGCGCTGCGCCGACGCAAGAGCCGCATCAAACAAAAGCTTCCGCCTGCTGTTTTTGAAGCCATTTTCGCGACAAAAGTGTGACAATAGTCAAATGTCACATTATTGTCCGACTTGATATATAGATGGTTATGTATCGTCGCGCTAACTTTGCGGCGGTAATAAAAATCGTCTATATATGGAAAAATTCATTCTTATCATCTCTCTTCTTGTTGCAATGCCTTCCGTAAACTTTGCACAAGATTCCGTCGATTCACTCTTTATGGGTAAGGAGTTGGATGAAGTTGTCGTAAGGGCGCAGAAAAGATTCGCCAAACCGACGACCCGTGGTCTGAAAGTGTCGATGTCGGGCAATCCTCTCTCAAGCATCGGGAGCGCTGCAGAAGCAATCATGCAGATGCCTCTGATTGACGGTTCGGGCGGCACGATATCCGTCATCGGCAGAGGAGTGCCGGAAATATACATCAATGGCAGAAAGATGATGGATTCTTCGGAACTTGCAATGATGAAATCGTCGGATATCGCTTCCGTAGAAATCGTTACAAATCCTTCTGCCGAATATGGGCCGGAGGTTTCAGCGGTGATACTTATTAAAACCAAGCAACCACTTGCCGGACTATATGTTTCGGGCAAAGGAGCGGTGACGGTGTCCGAAGAATGGTCGGAATCGACAGACGTAAGCCTTCAATATTATAACGAAAAAGGATTGACGGTTTTTGGAGATTTTTCATACGGGTGGGATGGCTTCAGACAGAAACGCCGTTATGTGGAATCCTTTAAGAAGAATATCGATTCCACTGAATCGTTTGTCACCATATCAGATGAAACGGCTAAGAAAAGAAGCCGGTCTCTTACTGCGGATGGAGGTATTAACTACGATTTCGGAAAAAACTCTGTCGGATTGAAATATATTTTCAGCCGTACGCCGGCAAGCAATTTTTCCAGTAAGGGCACAGTACATGACAATTTAGTTATTTTTTTAAGTTCAACATTACCAGGCATATACGTAAGGCAATGTTAAAATATCTTG
>CABRKI010000164.1 GCA_902471455.1 uncultured Porphyromonadaceae bacterium
TATTCATGATACAAATTTAGACATTTACATCTTTTAACACAAACAATGCACCGAAAAAATCCGCTGACCCGGTTTTTCTATTATTCCGCAAAATGATTAGACAAAAAAGTAGCAGCCACACTACAAATATTTGTGATGTGGCTGCTATTTACTTCTTAACTTAAAGCAATTTGCATATTTCCACAGTTGAAGGAAACTGCGATTCCGAGAGCCTTGAAAGCCCTTGTTATGGTGTTGAGAGTGGGATTATATCCTCTCTCAATACGGCTTACCTGTGCCTTCTTCACTCCCATGAGTTCCGCTAACTGGTCTTGTGTCATGTTGCGTTCTTTTCTTGCCGCCTTGATAGCTTCGCCAATATGGTAGCTTTGTATTGCCTCACTCACTTCGGCTTCGTATGCGTCGCGTTCCGGCGTTCCTATCTTGCCGAGATAGCGGTCTTGGAGTTCCTCAAAGGTTGTAACTTTCATCTGTGCCATATCTTATTTATTTTTGGTTTCTAAGTATTCTTTCCTTATTGCTTGTGCATGTTTGATTTCGCTTTTTGGGGTCTTTTGCGTCTTCTTCACAAATCCGTGGGTAGCGATAACGAGGGTCTCTCCGTCTTTGTCCCAAAAGGCGAACAAGCGGTATGCCATGCCTTGCCAGGATGTTCGGAACTCCCAAATATCAGAGTCGCCGAGCTTCTTGAATAGGTCTGAATCTTTGACACCTCCGGCTACCTTACGGATGTTGTAGAAAACCTTGCGGATTACAGCCGGGGCGAGGCTTTCTAAAAATGCGTCGGCTTCCGGGAGCGTTACGAGTTTGAAAATGGGTTTATCCCTATCGTTGGTTATTTACTCTGCAAAGTTACGAATAATTCTACATATATAGAAACTATTGAAGGGCAATATTGTTCTCAATATAAGATTATGTAAATGATTCATAGCCATAAGTGGTGTAAAAGCACCACTTATGGCTATGAATCATTTTATGTAATCTCTAAAATCAAGTTTCTCTCATAAAAAGAGAACTTGATTTAGATATGACTTTTGAGACGGATATTTCCTTGTTTGAGGCAGTATGAAGCATAGTAGCCGGATATTCTCAAAAACGGCCGTTTTGCAAATACTATTTAGTATTTTTGAGAATAGATTCAATAATCTTTGCTATTACAATTACCGCCATTAAGTAAATGACGGTAATTGTAATAGATTTAAACCAAGAAACTTTTAAAACTTCTTCAATAATACGAAATCCACAACTAATAGTAAATATACATGATAGGAATCGTATATTATATTGGATTCTATGTCTTATTTTTAATAACGGAGATATGATTAATAATAACGAACAAAATCCAACTATAATAGAATTGAATATTATCATAGAAAACCGCCAGAAATAACGTTCACTACACTACCTACAACGGCCCCTCTTACGATTTCTTTTGTTGCTGCGATTACAGCTCCTTGAGGTCCAAACATAAGACCGGCTGCTGTTCTGCCCCAGAATCTCCAACTTAAAAAACCACCCACTGCTCCAGCTAAATCTGCTTTTACGTATGTGGAGAATGTTGTATATCATACCGGACGCCCTCCAATTATGTTTTTGTTTCACAGTTCGCTTAGGGTATATTCCTCAAGCCAATCGTGATACTCTTGTTCAGATAACTTTCGGGCACATGTGCCTTGTATTTCCGGATCACGTTCAATTACCGTAACTTCATCGGCTGAGAAGCCATCGATGATGGCCGTTGATTGAGTCGCCACAATAATCTGTGCATGTTTTGATGCGTCTTTTATCATCTCGTTCAGTTGATCGATAGCGTAAGGATGTAGTCCAAGTTCCGGCTCGTCAACGATGATTACGGAGGGCATTGTCTCTTCCGGCTGAAGGAGATGCGTTGCCAAGGCTATAAATCTTATTGATCCGTCTGAGAATTGATCCGCGGAAAGTACATAGTCATTCGCTGAATTATCCATCCATTTGAGGGATATATAACCCCGTTCCGGCTCAAGATAGAATTCGTGGAACTGCGGAACAACGTCTTTGACATATTCCGATATCCTCCGGAAAGAATCAGGATAGTTGTTCTTCAGATAATAAAGGAATGATGCCAAGTTGTTGGCTTCTGACTGGAGATAATGGGCGGAATCAACAGTCGAAGCCTGTCTCATGGGCGAGCTTATGGATGAATCGCTGAATTGATGGACCTTGCATGAGCCTAACAGATTCCGGATAATCTTCTCCGTTTTTTCGCTGGATTTTACCAAGGCAGATTCATTAAAGTCAGATTGAAGCTGACCCTTGAAAGGTCTCTCTTCCCGGTCATGCTTCCATTCGATATCCTCTGATGTGAGGATAAGTCTGTCCGGAATTGCAGCTCTCAGACTGAAACTGTAGATGTCGTAGAAAGATGGAGCCTCAAATCTCAGGGACGCACACATTGTCGGGGTCTTTTTAGACCCGTAATATAGAAATTTCTGATTGGTGCCGGATTCCGCAATAAATCTCTGAAGGCTCCCGCTCATCATGAATCCAAGCATCTTGAAGAAGCTGATGATATTGCTCTTCCCTGCACCGTTTGCACCCAATAGAATATTGATGTCTCCGAACATCAGTTCCAATGGATATTGGAATGGGATTGATTTGAATCCTTGTATTTTGATGGATTTTAATCTTTTGGATTCTCGCTTCATTAGCATTTAGTGTTAAAAATGTCGTTAAGACAGGAGTGCGTCGGTCACCTTTTTCACGGCGTGGTGGTAGCTGGCTTTCAATGCGCCGACCGACGTGCCGAGTATTTCCGAAATGTCTTCATATTTCATTTCATCGAAATAGCGCATATTGAATACAAGTCTCTGTTTTTCCGGGAGTTTCGCAACTGCTTCAAGTAAATCTTTCTGAAGTCCTTCACCGTCAAAATACGAATCCGCCTCTATATTATTAAGGAGGAATGAGTCGTCGGCGTCTTCGCTCATTTGCTGACGCTGCTTCTCTTTATTGATGAAATTGATCGATTCGTTGATGGCTATCTTGAAAAGCCATGTTGAAAGCTTGGCGTCGCCACGGAAGTTATGGAGATTGTTCCAGGCCTTCATAAAGACATTTTGCACGAGGTCGTTGGCATCGTCGTGGTTCATTACCATCTTGCGGATTTGCCAATAGACAGGCTGCGAGTAAACCTTAAGCAACTCGTTGAAAGCCTGTCGGGCAGTTGCCTCATTCTGCAACTGCTTCACAAGTTCTTTCTCGTCTATTGGTGGAATATATGCCATCGTTTTCAATGAAGTTGTGTGTAAAATTAATAAAGATAATCCGGATTACAACAATCTCGAATAAAGCTATAACTTAATTTAACATATTGACGTGGCTGAGACTTCATTTCCAATCCTTTTCAAAATGCACTCCCGACCGCTTTTGCTTTTCAACACTCCCGACATCTTTTTTAAAACCTTGCCGTCATCTAAATCGTTATATCATTGAATTTAATCTTTTTTAATTATGAACGTTATGAAAATAAATACCATTATAAAAAGCGTCGTCGCGTCTTTGATACTGATTCTGCCGGCAATCAACGCTCATGCCCAGTATTATGAAATAGCCAACCAGTTGCCGTCGCTAATACGCCCCGCCCTATCCGGTTCGTTCAACTACAAAGGGTTTATCGATGTCGGCTACAACAAGACCGTCGGGTCTTACAATGCCGACTTCCTCGAGATTTCCACATCGCAGGGATTCCAGTATTCAAATTGGTTCTATATGGGCGTCGGAATCGGCGTAGATGTGCTTTTCGCACACCAGAACGAAAATTGGGGAAACTGGGAGCGTATGGACAATTTCGACAGAAACCATTCCACTTGCACCACAGCCGCCATGATGCCGCTGTTCACAGACTTCCGCTTCTCTCTCGGCAACTCCACGGCAGCCACATTTTTCCTCGACCTCAAAATCGGATGCTCTTTCCTTTTAGGCAACGACTATATAGCCATCGGCGACGGCTACCTTACCAACCAACAGTATTTTTACCTCCATCCTTCCATAGGCATACGTATCCCCACCAATTCCAAAAATCCGAAACAAGCGTTCGACATCGGCCTGAACTACAAACTTCTCACATCCAACTATTGGAATTCGTGGAACCGCAACATAACCCTCAACGGCTTCGGTGCTACCGTCGCCTACGAATGGTGATGCCATGGATTGATTTGCAATATTTTTATGTCGCAAAACGCAAATGCCGCGCAGAGAATTTGGCGGTTTAGAAAAAAGTTCGTAACTTTGCATCAAATTCTGCGCACGTGGCGTAATGGTAGCCGCGCCAGACTTAGGATCTGGTGTCTCACGACGTGGGGGTTCGAGTCCCTTCGTGCGCACTTTTAAGGAGCGAGGTTTCTATAATCCCGCTCCTTTTAACATTTAACCGAATCTTATGACCGTAAATCTAAAACACTTGCCTACGCTCTTTACGTTGGCCATATTCCTGTCTGTCCACCTCTTTGCATCAGCCAGCGTCCATGCAAATGCAAAGACGCTATATGAAACCACCGCTGCCGATACTCTTCAGGATTCTGAAACTACAGACTCCCTCTTCATTCAGTTCATCGCCTCCCTGCCTTCCGAAAGAGCCGCAAAGACGGATAGAATCAAGTCGTTGATGGCAAAAGCATCGGCCAACCCTCAAAACTTCATTTTGATTTACGACATTGCCGACCGTTTGCTTGCCGACCCTGAATCAGAGCTAAAGGACGATGAAACCTACATCCTCTTTCTCGAAGAAGTCTTGAAATCGCCTTTGCTCAAAGGCGCGGAGAAGGAACGCGCCGAATACCGTCTTGAAATGGCCCTTAAAAACCGTCCTGGCACAAAAGCCGCCGATTTCAATTTTATCGACAAAGAAGGGAGTCCACATACCCTTCATGACGGCCGGACAGACGGCCGGCTCCTCCTTTTGTTTTACGATCCCGATTGTGACCACTGCATAGAAACCATAAACGCTCTGAAAACAACTGCCTTACCCGGCGACATTACGATCATGGCGATAGACATTACCGGAGACAAAGAATTATGGAAGAGAACAAAACATTCGATTCCCGCCGACTGGATTTCAGGATTCGCCACCGACCCGATTGAAGACTCCGAAACCTACATTTTCCAGACCATGCCCACCCTTTTCCTCCTCGACAAAGACAAAACGGTCCTCCAAAAAGACACCTCAATAAAAAAATGCATTATCGCTTTGAACGAATTCTTCCAGTAATGTATTTGATGGTTAAAACGCATACATAAAAAGACATCCGAAAAAGCTGTCTGAAGGGATAAGTATTAATGGCTGTCTGAAGGGATGAGTATTAATGCAGGGACATGCCTCCGGCATGTTTAATCAGGATATTGTTTTTCAAGATTTTAATCATCCATAATCAATCATATAAGATATTAGGACTTAGAACAAGAAAACACTAAATTTCAAGGAAATGTTGGAAGAACAGGATTATATCTCCCTCACAGATATGGCAACTGCCAAAGAGGGCGACAACCGTTCTGCCGATATAATTAAGAACTGGTTACGAAACCGTTACACCATTGAATTTCTCGGCACTTGGGAGGTGATTCATAATCCTGATTTCAAAGTGGTCGAATTTGACCACTTTAGAATGAGTGCAGGTTTGCCGTCTTTTGTATTGAGTGCTTCGGAGTGGATAGAACGCACTAATGCCATCGGGATAATAGTGAAGAAAGGTCGTTATGGAGGCACCTACGCTCATCAAAGAGAATCAGATAGCGATAACTTATCCATATTTAACTGACCATAAACCGGAAATCAGACTTTTAGTTCGCTATGAGAGCGTATATACGCGTGTAGCGTTGGCTTTCGAATAATCAAATTGAATCATAAATAATCTTTTAGCACACGCAGAGAAACGACGTTTATTTCACATT
>CABRKI010000165.1 GCA_902471455.1 uncultured Porphyromonadaceae bacterium
AGCCGAAGATGTCGATGTTGTCCCAGCCTTCCTTGTTGTCGTTGCGCGGGGGATAATAGTTGATGCGCACCTTGTGGTAATACTGGGTGTCTTCGTCGTTGCCGTGGCCGTAAAGGTCGGGCTGGTCCTCCGGCACGAGGATGCTTTCGAGCGTGGAGAGCTTGCTGACCTCTTTCGTGCGGAAATTGGCGGGCTCGTCAAGCACAAGGCCGTCGCGGTTGCCGAGGATATTGGTGGAGAACCATCCTGAAAGACCGAGGCAGCGGGTGCCGATGATAGGTGCGAAACCTGATTTCACAAGAGTCTGGCCGGTTTTAAAATCCTTGCCGGCGATAGGCATCTTCGTTTTTTCGGCAAGCTCCCACATGGCGGGGATATCGACAGTGGTGTTGGGGGCGCCCATAATGAACGGACATCCCTCAGAGAGGGCTGCATAGGCGTAGCACATCGAGGGGGCGATGCGTTCCTTGTCGTCGGCCTTCATGGCAGCCTCAAGAGCGGCGAGAGAACCGTGTACCTCCTCGTCAATCGGCACATAAACCTCCGTAGAAGCGGCCCAAAGCACAACGACACGGTCAACTCCCGTCTCTTTCTTGAAATTACGGATATCCTCACGGATTTGTTCCATCATGTCCCAACGGTCTTTGCACTCCTTAACGTTGTCGCCGTCAAGACGCTTTGCATAATTGTGGTCGAAAGCAGCCTTCATGGGCTTGATGGCCTCAAGTTCTTCCTTCACAGGAAGGATATCTTTTGCCTTGAGCACTTCTGCGTTCACTGCAGATTCAAAAGCGTTGGCAGGGTAAACGTCCCACGCACCGAACACGATGTCGTCAAGGTCAGCCAAAGGAACGATGTCCTTATAGTGAAGATATTTCTTGTCTTCGCCACGACCTACACGGATTTTGTCGTATTGCGTCATGGAGCCGACCGGCTTGGCGAGACCCTTGCGGGTCATAAGCACACCCGTCATGAATGTTGACGAAACGGCCCCGAGGCCTACTACAAGCACTCCGAGTTTTCCTTTGGGTGCTTCAGCTTTCATTGTTGCCATAATGTTTGTTATCAATTCTAAAGTTTGTTATCAATATTATCTTGTCTCTTATAACCAAACGCAACCTTCGATGCCTCTCGGCCGTGGAAACATTTTCAGGCAAAAAACCGCCCGCCGAAATGCCGGGCGATTTTAAATCGTTTGATTTGCGGCGTAAAATTACGGTCAAATTCTCATCTGACAAAAAAAAACAAAAGAAAAACGCATCCCTAAAACTTAAATAATTTTAACGAACCGTCAAATTAGCCAATATTAGTTAAAAAAACATGTATTCAAACAGATTTAGTTAAATTGATTTAATTGGGCATTCGCTGTTTTTTATCAAAAAATCAGCGATAACGGCATAATGGTTCACAAAAAAATCCGACCTTCACAAAGCAGGCCGGATTTGGAATATAGGGTTATACCTTCTTGTCAGTTCTTTGACTATTTTATGCCGACTCCATGAAAGCAACCGCTTCGTCAAGCGACTTGACGGTGTCCGGATAGACCGTCTGTTCCTCTTCCGGGGTCCAGCATCTCCCTTTCAGCCATATAGCCTGGCAACCGGCCTTACGGGCCGGGATAATGTCTTTCGACATACTGTCACCGAAAACGAGCACCTCTTCCGGCTTCATCCCAAGTGCTTCGACTCCGAGAAGGAAAATCTTCGGGTCGGGCTTACGCACGCCCACCACGGCGCTTTCTATAATCTTTTTAAAATATCCGTCGATACCGAAATCTTTAAGCACAGTCGAGATGTTGCCATAAAAATTGGAGACAAGCACCATTGGATACTTCCGGGACAGGGCGTCGAGCACGGGCTTCGCCTTATCGACCGATGATTTCGCTGCCTCATAGCAAAGGCGCGCCACTTTAGCAGCCATAGCGTCAACCTCTGCGGGAGGGAAATGCCCAAGCTCGGAAAGGCGCTGAAGTTCAATCTGCATCTTTATGACGAGCAAATCATGAAAATTATGATGAGGAAGAATATGGAGCGTGCGGGCGAGTTCACGTTCCGCATATACATACACTTCCCTGAACAAAGCTTTATCCGCCGCTACGCCGGCCTCCTGCCAAGCGTCCCATATAACTTCGCTCCAATGGTCGCCACCTGAATCTATGGTGCCGCCGTAGTCGAATATTATACCTTTAATTCTACTGACATCGATATCCATTACAGTCTGACTTTTCATGAAATTTAATAAGCCGGAGGCACGTCACTTATTCTGCAGCTGCTCCACAAAGCCCTTACAGATACGCTCGTGACGGCACACCATATAAATTAAAACGACATTAAGCACCGTGAGTTCAAATGCGAAGTAAAGCCACGGCATACGGAAAATCAATATGGCTGCGAAAAGGGCGAAACTCCGGGTATTGAACGACAGGATATTGGTGTATTTCATAAGAGGCTTGCTCTTCACACGGAAAGCATCGCGGAAAGACTGCGGGATTTCATTGCCGTATTTTTCCTTCAGCACCCTTCGGAGACGTTGCATCCACGGAGTGCGTTTCTCCTGTCCTACGGTATAGTTCGTATAAAACGCAAGTGTCAGCTTGCTCCAGAAATCTTTTTTCCATGAAAGTTGATGAAACCGCTCCCACAACTGGTATGCGGAGTCAAGCTCGCTCCCTTCTTTCCCTTTGAGGAAAAAGAGATGGAACTGCCTGTAGTAATCTGCCATCGCCGCCTGTGTGGCATGGAAAAAGCCGGTCACCACGGCCATCACCCATATCACCCAGGTATGGCTGCTGAAGAATTCACTCGTTACGTTCTCGCGGAGACAAATAGCCACGTAAATTGCGATAAACCAAAGGTCGCCGCTCACGCCGTCGAGAATACGTCCGATGCGAGAATACTGTTTGGTCATACGCGCAAGCTGCCCGTCGGCACTATCGAACGAATCCGCCCACATCAAGAGCACGACTCCGAGAATATTGATCCAGATATTGTTGTAATAGAACGCCACACCCGCTCCCACGCCAAGGAAAATCGAAGCGATCGTGATGGCGTTCGGTGTGATTCCGAGTTTCTTCGCAAGAAGAGCCCAGCCATAACCTATGGGGCGGTAGAAGATAAGGTCGAAAGTCTCCTCGGTGTCCATCGACTTCAGGGAGTCTTTATAGCTCTGCCCTATTCCCTTTTTGTTATCCTGATTCATATTTCAACTTTTGCAAAGGGGTTAACGTTTTCTTCTCGCCTTGATAGCGGAAAGCACACATTTGGCTATATATGGGGCGGCCTCCTGACGGCACGGAGCAAAACTCGGCCAATCGTTGAAATCGATAATCCTGACAGTGCCGTCGGGATCGACTATACAGTCGCCCCCATATATTTTCACATCCAATATGTCGGAAGCGGCCTGGCACATCTCCCTGAGTTTATCGTGGTCAAACTCCAGCCCTCGGCTTTTGCCGTTGACGGCTTCATGCCCATATTTGCTGTGCCCTTCGTCGAAAGGATAGAACCAATAGAAGAACGGCTGCCCGCTGACCCCGTAAAACTTTATAAGGTCGCCTACAAGATGGCGATTGATTACGGCACGCTTGATGCCTCTGTAAAAATACTCATGGAGCACCTCCTGCGCTTCTTCCGGGTGGCGGCAATAGCTCACGTCTTCCTTATGCATTGCATGGAAATCGCCTCGTTTGATCCAACACGAAGAAAAACCCGCCTCTTTAAGGTCGGCTATGACGCTCTCGTTAGTATTCACTATCAAGCTGTCGGGATAGGGAATCTTGTTCCCCAGAAGAATCCTTGTCATCCTCTCGCGGGTGCAGTTTTCAATGCCATATCCTGAATTAATCACCAAGCGTCCTTCGTCTTCAAGTGACTGAAGCTTAGCAATGGATTCCTGCTCCCGGCACATGTTCAAAATCACCGGCTCATCGATCTGGACAGCCTGGAATTTATCTTCGCTATATATATTGACCTCGCAACCGCGCTTGCGCAACTGCTCGGCGGCGGCATTGAAGATCGCCGCGTCGTTTCCGATATGGTTGGGAGAATAGGCACCTGCCCTCATCACTCCCGCAATTCTTATTTCTGCCATATTCTGGGTTGATATGTCGTTGTCTTGTATGTGGTCACGCCTCTCCTCTGATAAAAGCTTCTGCAGAAGCTATGTCGGAAGCGTGGTCAACATCCACAATCTTATTCATGTCGTATGCCCGCAGGTCGAGGCCGGCCCCGACAAGCGCGCGCTGATAGTTCCTCATACGCCCCACCCCTTCTTCCAAACATTTGGAAAGCACGGGAATCGCACTTTGCGAAAGTCCGTAAATACCACCGCTCACATACTTGGCGTCGTCGCGGGGAGCATCGAGGAAGGCCGTGATGCGCATGTCGTCGCCGGTGGCCACATAAAGAGGCTTTTCGTCGTCGATAAACGAAGTAACAGCCATCATCCCGTCGATTCCCGCCGGGGCGGCACGGTAGGCATCCACATAACGTGAAAAGTCTTCTTCGCGGAAAATGGTATCCACGGTCGTTATCACATACCTCCCTTTCCCTTCCATAAGCGAGGATAGTTCATAAAAACTATGCATCGATGTCGGGGTGGTCTTGACCAATATGTTCAGCGGGCATGGCAGCGAGGGGGCAATGCCGCGTAGATAGCATGCCACCTCGGTCATTTCCTCGTTTACAATCACACTGACAGATTCTGCGCCACATCTTACAAAAATGTCTATGAGACGCCCTATCATAGGTTTCCCGTCGATATTTACAAGCGGTTTGGGGAGTGCCACCCCCTCCTGCACAAGGCGCGAGCCCTGTCCAGCTGCAATGATTCCGAAATTCATGATTCCGTGTTTTCTTTGGTTGCAATGTTTTCTTCCGCCTCATTCACGGCGGGAGATGTCGTTTCGTTCGTGGTCTCCTCCTTTGGGGTTGACTGCTGTTTCTTATCTTTCACGCCCTGCTGTCTGGGTTTGTCCTGACGCTCCCCCTTGTCGGGTTTGTCGTTGGAATAATGGCGTAAAGGGTTTGACGAGGCAGCGGCGAAAACTGCCCGGCGGCGGAAAATGTCGAGGGCCTTATAGATGGCTTCCCTCATCGAGGTAGGGTCGGCCTCCCCTTTCCAGGCAATGCCGAATGCCGTTCCGTGGTCGGGAGAAGTCCTGACGAAAGGCAGGCCTGCGGTGAAATTCACCCCGTGTTCACCGGCAAGTGCCTTGAACGGCGCAAGCCCCTGGTCATGATACATGGCTACGATTCCGTCGAAGCTGCGGTAATCGCCTGCACCGAAAAAACCGTCGGCGGCATACGGGCCGAACGCCAGTATGCCCTTGTCGCGCGCCTCTTTTATAGCGGGTATAATCGACTCGTTTTCCTCGTTGCCGAGAAGACCGCCGTCGCCGGCATGCGGATTAAGTGAAAGGACCGCGATTCTCGGACGCTCGAACCCGAAATCGCGGCGCAGCGACACCGCAAGGTCGGATATTGCATTCCCAACAGACTCAGCCGTTACAGCCTGCGCCACTTTGGAAACCGGGAGATGGGTGCTTACGAGAGCCACCCTCAGATAGTCGTCAAAAAGAACCATACGCGCCTTGGCACCGTCGCCAAGCATGGCTTCAAGATACTCCGTATGGCCCGGGAAAGAGAACGAATCGCTTTGCACGGCCTCCTTCGAAATTGGGGCAGTGACCAACACATCGATTTCGCCGGCCTTAAGGGCTTTCACAGCGGCCTCCAAGGCATCCACGGCAGCCTTGCCGGAGGCCGACGTGGGCCGTCCAGGCTCATGCTG
>CABRKI010000166.1 GCA_902471455.1 uncultured Porphyromonadaceae bacterium
AATGTCCAGGTGGCGGAATTGGTAGACGCGCTACTTTGAGGGGGTAGTGGCCGTTTGGCTGTGTGAGTTCGAGTCTCATCTTGGACACTGAAGGAATTCTGAATCTTCGGATTCGGGATTCCTTTTTGTTTTTTACACAATGCATTTTATGGACAAGACAGATAATCAACCGGTGCTCAACGAGCATAACAAACAGGAATATCCTCCGATGCATACGGCGGAGCATTTACTCAACGGGGAAATGGCCCGCAGATATGGTCAAGGGAGAGCGTTCAGCGCCCATGTGGAGAGGAAGAAATCGAAACTCGATTTCCATCTTCCGAAGCCGATGTCGGCCGAAGAGATAAAAGGGATGGAAGATTATATCAATAAGGTAATAGCGGAATGCGTGCCGGTCACCGAAGAATTCATAACACAGGCGGAGGCTCTTGACCGTTTTGACATGAGCCGTTTGCCGGAAGGTGCCTCGGAGACCGTGCGGGTTGTGAAAATCGGCGACTATGACGAATGTCTTTGTGCAGGGACGCACGTGGCGAACACCTCGGAAATCGGAAGGTTCAGAATCTCCAGCAGCAGGTATGACGACGGTGTGCAACGTCTTGTTTTCAGGCTCGACTGACCGATGGTGTAGCGGTTTGCATATTTCGATATGAGGATTGTCATAAATAAGATAATACCGTTCGGAAAGAATTTCTATGCGATAAACCTTTTCGGGGTGCTTTTCGTTAAGGGACCGTGCAGTCCGATGCTTATAAACCATGAGAAAATACATACGGCACAGATGAAGGACTTGCTTTATCTGTTCTTTTATTTGGCGTATGTGGTGGAATGGCTGGTAAGGTTATTGCAGTTTCGAAATGGTTACGAAGCCTACCGCAATATTTCTTTTGAGAGGGAAGCATACGCTAACCAGAAGAATCTGAAGTATCTGAACGGGAGGAAACGTTATTCTTTCCTGAATTATTTAACAAATGCGAAATGATTTAATTAAAGAATGTTAAAATCATGAGATGTGATTGAACCATTCGGGGGTATGGATTGTCTTATATATAGAAAATCGTTAGTATCACATTGGTTACTACAATACAGATTCAGCGATTTCTGTTTCATGATGTTAGGTTAGTTTGAAAAGTATTATTGAAAAAGAAGGCGGTCGATGTGAATCGGCCGCTTTTCGTTTTAACCAGGACAACACCGGGGTTTCAAACCAGAACAACCAAGGGCAACCAGATTTTTTGATTGCATTGTCTCCAAGCGGGACAACACGGAATTCTCCAACCAGAACAACCAAGGACAACCAGATTTTTTGATTTTTTGTCGGTTGGTATATTATGCGTATTTAATGAGGTTATTTCAGAGGTTTGCCGACGTTGAAGGCTTTCGCAACGACGGGGCCGAGGGCGCGGTAGGTGTTGGTCTCCGAATCGAACGTGATTGGACGGAGTTTCGAGTAATCGACCCTGCCGTTTTCATCAAGGATTGAGTCGTCGGCCACGGTGCGAACCACCTCTCCTACGACGCGGGTGCCTCCGTCGCCGTTGTCGGTCATGGATATAATCCTGCATTCCATGGCGAGCACGAATTCCTCGATTATCGGAGCCGTAACCTCTTTGGCGGGGGTGACAGTGGCTTTGACATGGCTGAGTTTCGTCTTGTCATGTCCGGAAGTGATGCCGAGGTAATCTGCAAGTTCCACACGTTCTTCATCGGCGATATGCACGGTAAAGCCGCCTGATTTACGCATGTTTTCCGTGGTCTTATGGTTTGTGGAGATGTTGAGGGCAATCTGGTTGTCCCAGCATTGTCCGCCCCATGCCACGTTCATGGCGTCGGGATTGCGGTCTTCGTCGTATGTGCCGATAATCAGCACCGGATGCGGTGCGATTATCGGACGGGTTTTGATGTCTTTAAGCATAAAACTATAAATTTATAAAATCAGAATAATATTTGGTCATGCCATCTTGAGGGCAAGGTCGGTTATCCAGATCCAAAGAGGACAGAACCCTATGAAGAGAATCACCGACAGGGTGAGCGACGATGTGCCCGTGGCAACGTAGGTGTCATATTCGTCCGCAATGATTATTCCGGAGAAAGCAGGGGGCAACGCACCTGCCACGACGAGCATCTTCAGATTCTCGGGATCCATCTTGAAGACAAGCCCGAGGATGAGTATTACGGCAGGCATCATTATCATCTTCATGATGGAGCCGAGCACAGCCTGCCAGTTGACCGAGAATTTGATGGCGGAGAGGGTGATACCGGCGGAGAAGACTGCCATAGATGCATTTGCCTTGGCGATAAGGTCGAAAGAAGGCGACGCCCAGTCGGGCCATGGAATCCCGACAATCACCCAGATGACTGCGAGGATAGGCGCCCAAGCCACTGGTTGCTCCAAGGCATGTATTACCGGAGCCCATGCACTTTGCTTTTTGGTGGAGCCGGGGTTTTGCTTTTCAAGTGAGGCGTTCATGAGCGAAAGGCCCACGGGGATGCCGATGGCATTTACCACGATACCCACGATTGCCACTACAAGCGCCACGGAAGGGGAGGTGCCGAAAATAGGTTCGAGCACGGCAAAACCGAGGAAGCCGATGGTGGGAGAACCGCTGATAAGGGCGGAGACGGCGGCGTCGGCACCTGTATTTTTCTTGAAGCAGTATTTAAAGACGAAATACACCGCCATGAAGCACGCCATGATGCCGATGGTGGAAACTATGGTGAGCTTGATGTCGCGAACAAGCATTTCGCGGCTCGCCTGCACGATTGAGACGAAAAGGGCGGCAGGCAATGCATAGTCGAGCACGACTTTGTTGAATTTCTTGGCGTCTTCGCCGGAGAAGATTCCTTTCTTCCCAGAAATGAAGCCGGCAAGCATCACAACGATAATCGGGACGATTGCATATAATATTACATGAGAAATGTCCATAACTTCATTTTTAAGATTGGTGTTTATCGATAAAGCGGATAGGATTCGTAAGGCCGGTCGTCAGCCGGTCAAACGTGCCCCAGGGATATGCCCTACATGGGGGGATTGACAAAAACTTCCGAAGGGAAGTTTCTTACACCGTATAATCTATAAGCGGGGTGGGATTGAGATACCCGATATGTCCGCTTTCTTTACCTGCATCGGCAGCAAGCTGCACGTCGATGATTGCCGGTGCCTTAGATGCAATCGCCTCTTCAAGTGCGGCTTTGAGTTGAGCCGGCGTCGTGACGTAATACCCCTTAGCGCCGAACATATCACCCATTTTGTCGTAGCGGGCCTCAAGGTCGAGGGTGGTGGGGGCAGGGTCGTGTTCGATAGCCGGGTCGGTCGAGGGATTGACTCCGATACTGTTGTAGATGCCTCCGTTATTGAAGACTACCACCGTAACGGGAAGTTTGAAGCGGCAAATTGTCGCGAAGTCCATACCTGAGAAGCCAAACGCCGAGTCGCCTTCTATCGCCACTACAGACTTGCCTGTAGCGACTGCCGCGCCTACACATGAGCCCATACCCATGCCCATGATCGCCCAGGTGGCACAGTCTATGCGGTGTCGCGGCAACTGCATGTCGATAGAGTCGCGGGTGTCGTCGAGAGTATTTGCCCCTTCGTTCACGAGAATCACGTCGGGATTCGCGGCAAGCACCGGTTTGACGGCACTCAGTGCGCTCCAATGGTTCATGGGTTGTGCGGAAGCGGCTTCCGAAAGGCGGTTTTCGAACTTCGCATTTTTCACTTTTGTTTCGGCTTGCAGCGACTTAACCCATGCCGGGTCGTAAGCTGTTTTTTTACCCTCCATTGCCTTTAGAAGTGCGTTGAGCGATTCTTTGAGGTCGCCCACTACAGGAGCGGCAATCGGAACGTTGACATCTATTTCAGTCGGTTCCACGTCGAGTTGGATAAACTTTATGGAGGGATTCCATTTGCCTCTGCCGAATGAAAGCATCCAGTTGAGGCGAGCTCCGGCCACGAGCACCACATCTGACTTCTCCATGACGTCGGAACGGCAGGAGAGGGCGCTCAAGGCTACGTTGTCGGGAAGCATACCCTTCGCCATCGACATGGGGAGGTAAGGTATGTTGTATGTTTCGACAAGTTGCTTTAGCTCGTTTTCCACTTGTGCGTAGGCCGCCCCCTTACCGATAAGGATTGCGGGACGTTTGGCGGAAAGAAGAATCTCGGCAGCCCGCGCTACCGATTCCTGGTTAGGAACGATTGGGGAATAAAGGTCAACCGGGGTGTAGAATAGCTTTTCAGCCTCTGTTGCATCCATTATTTCAGCGAGGGCCGGGGTTGTCATGTCGATATATACTCCTCCGGGACGTCCGCTTACTGCGGCACGGTATGCCCTTGCCACAGCCGATGGGATGTCTTTGGCATGGCTGCAACGGAAAGCCGCCTTCACGAGCGGGCGCGCAGTGTTGAGCTGGTCGAGTTCCTCGTAAGTGCCCATTTTCATGTCAACCATGGTAGGGTCTGACGCCCCTGAAATCTGTATCATGGGGTAGCAGTTGACCGTGGCGTTGGCGGTTGCGGTGAGCCCGTTGAGGAATCCGAGGGAAGAAACCGTGAGCAACACGCCAGGCACCCGTGTGAGATAGCCGTGGGTTGCGGCAGCCATCCCCGCTTGTTGCTCGAAGCGGAAACCTACATATTTTATGCCCACTTTCTGCATGGCGTATGCGGCTTCCGTCACCGGAATGCCCACAAGACCATATACGTTGTTAAGACCGAGTCGCTTGAGTGCTTCGGCGAGGATATACATTCCGGTGACTTGTTGCGGGAACTGAGGTTTGGGATTATTGGTGTTTTCCATTTTTTTCAAATTAATAACATTATGATAAATTGTGATAAAGGCTTGCTCGGGCGTGAAGAATTCATCCCTTGCAAGCCTTTCGATAATTATGAAAGTAAATTATTTTTTAGGCAAAGGTGCGGTTGTGCCGTTGGCTTTGAATTTGGCCAGATCCTCCGGGGAATAGCCCAGGCCGGTGAGGATTTCATCTGTATTGCCTCCAAGTTCGGGACAAGGTCCGTAGGTGGGTTGATAATTCGAAATGGTGAAGGGGCAACCCACGGTGACGAATTCTCCGATTTTACCTCCCTGGTTGATTTTTACGAGAGTGTTGCCATCGTAAAGGTCAGGGTCGCTCATCATTTCCTTGGTAGAAAGGACAGGGGCGCAAGGCACTCCGTAAGGGGAAAGGAGCTTTGTGATTTCATATTTGTCTTTGTCCTGCGTCCATGCCTCCACCCGCTGTATGATGGCGGCTTTATGGCGGTCGCGTGCATCGGCAGTGTTGAAGTCCGGGTTGGTGAGCCAGTCTTCGAAACCGAACGCCTTGCATGCAAGCTCGAAGTCTTTCGCACCACGCTGGAATATGATATAGCAGTAGGCGTTGGGGTCGGTTTCCCAACCTTTGCACTTATAAGTCCATCCGAGCACTCCCGAACCTTCGGTGTTTCCGGAGCGCGGAACGAAATCGGGGAATTTCTGGTCGGGATATTGCGGATATTGGGTGAGATATCCGATTTTGTCAAGTGTGAGTTGGTCACGTGTCTTTATTCGGCAAAGGTTAAGGCAGGCGTTGTGCATCGATTGATATACATAGCTTCCTTCCCCGGTGCGCTGTCGTTGCTGCAGTGCTGCGAGAAGACCGATAAGCATGTGCATTCCGGTGTTGGAGTCGCCCAATGCTGCGCCGCTCTGTGTCGGCACGTTGTATTCGCCTTCATACCATCCGGTGGTGGTGGCTGCGCAGGGATCGGAAG
>CABRKI010000167.1 GCA_902471455.1 uncultured Porphyromonadaceae bacterium
TTGGGTATCTCGTATTGGCTAATTATCTCATTATAGTATTCTTGTTCATTTGCCTTTGGCGGAAAGGAGGCAAGCGATGAAACTGATATATAAAGCAAAATTGGTGATTGTCGTATTATTTGCGATTACATTTGCGGCCTCATTTGCTGTGCTGTTCGTTGGCTGTACAGCAGAAGTCAACAGGTGGCTTTTGGCGGCAAATCTATTGCTGATAATTGTTCAGTTGGCAAATGTGATTTATGCGTTTAGAAATAGGCATAAAGATGTCGGAATCGCTTTGCTTGTCTGCCTTCTTATTGGTATTGGGTTGATGTGGGCAATATACATCTGGAGTTGGAATTATACTGTTAAAGCATTAACAATAGGTTTTGAATGAATAAGTTGTTATACATATCTGCTATTGTAGGCAATTTCTTGTTGCTGGTCTATGCCGTTGTCCTGATTGTCGGAATCGGTGGCGGTTGGCTTGACCGCGAATTGTGGCTGCACTCCGACGTGGCAAAGATTGCACAACTACTTCTCATGGCATCGGCTATGGGATTACTGTTTGCCAATATCAGAATAAGCCGAAATCGTTATAACGACAAATACCAGTCATTGATTATCTGCGGGAATATCTTTGTCAATCCATTCCTGGGCTTATATTTCCTTAGCGGAACGGCTGATGACATAAAAACGGTTACGACATTTTCAAAGCGAAAAATATATCTGTATCTTCGCAACGTGCATATATTTTGGCTGTTATATACATTCGCTGCGGTGTTCTGTACGCCACTGATTGAGTCACAAGTCGGCGAGATATTTTATATCGGATTGATAATTGCGGTAATAGTCTTTATACAGAAGAATATTACAATCTCCATAAGACATGATACCCCCGGCTATATATTACTGAATGTATGGCTATTTTTCATTTTCGCACCTTTCTATTCACGTCGCGTACTTAAAAACAACTGGTTATGACAGCAGCAGAATTTGTAACCGCGATAAGGGCGATAACTCCAAACGAGAGTGAGTTTTCGATGATGCCCGAGGGCTTTGCTCAAATATATTTGGGTGAGTTGCACATTGGCGATAAAGAAGGACATCGTATTACAGAGCCGCACGATGCCGTCTTAGACTTGATTTTTAACTACGATGTCTCCACACTTACAATTATGATATTTAGTTTCAACACATCTGATGATTTGAGGGAAACAGACAGATTTGTTTATTTTGGAAGGCGGGAGGCTTTTCCGCTTGCCATTCTTAAAAAGACCGGAGAGATAGTAGAAATAGACTGGGCGGACGATGAACGCATCGTGAGTTATGTTGCCAAGAACCAACAAGCGTATCTTGATCTCCTTTATGCTTTGGAACAAAACAATCAGTCTGCTATCTTTCTGGGAAAGAATAAATGGTATATTGAACATTTAACCAATATTGCCGGAGGAAGTAAGTATAAGGAGAATCTACTGGATTTGGTATCATAATATAAGGATATGGAATTGATTGCCGAAATATTCATACGAACATGGTTAGGCTCCGCGGTTCTTCATATCGGAGCCGGACTTCGGTATGGTTGTCTGTGGCTGTTCCGTCGCGGACAGAAAGTGTCATACAGGCAAATCCGCTATGGTTCGGAAGATTTCAATAACATAGATCATGCTGACAACAATCTTGCCAACGGATTTCTCGGCTTCCTCGTTCTCGCAGCAATTCTGATTATAATAGCCCAATAGTATAAATATGAAGAATGATATATCAATGAAATATTATAAGCTATCACATGACCTGAGGATGGGCAAGAAATACCCACAAGTAGATTGTCTTTGTCCTTTCACGGCATCTCAAATAAGTCCGTGGAATAAACTATTACGTAATCCCGATTTGAAATTCAAATTAAAAAAGGGGGCTATTATGTCAGACTATATCTCCACGACAGCCGGACCTGGGTGTGATATGCTTATATCTCCTGAATTATATGACTGTATCAGGCTTTTCAATGTCATGCCGTATCAGGTTTTTCCAGCTTTAATTGACGCCAATAAAGATATTAGGGAATACTTGTGGTTACATCTATACGGACTTCCTTTCGTGGATTTAATAGACTACAAAAAATCATCATTCATCAGGACAGAGTGGACTATTCCACAAGATTCTATTGCTCTGGAGTCTTTCAGCCAATATCAGCAATTAAAATCACAGGATAAGACTGGGGCTTTTGGCGTAACATTTGATTCGCTCACATTAAGAGATAGAAGCATAATTTGGGATTTGTTCTTTCCGTTTCCATTCGACAGTACAATCGTTATATCTGAACGATTAGCGGATGAGTTAATCAAGTCCAATTATACCGGTTTGTCAATCGAACCGACTGATTTAATCTCTTGCACATTGAATAATGAAACTGACCGATAAACGATTTTGGAACGGAGAGAACAAAAAAAACAAAAAGTCGGAGAACCCTATATGGAAAACAGATTACAGTTTCTACTAAGAAAAAATAAAGGGAAGCAGTATCTTCCCGAATATCAGGAACAACTGTCCAAACTTGTTATCGGTGACAACTTCAAGATATTGAGTTTGGAAGACTCCGATACAATATCTGCGGAAATTATACAGAACGGCGAATTGTTTCAGCAGGGCAATGTCGCTTGGAAATCCCAACGGATTCCGTTTTTGGAGAAAACCGAATTGAAACAGATTCTGTTACATATCGGGAGAAGATATAACGATGCGGTTTATATGGCAATCAAGCATTCCGACCTATGTGGCAGAGTAGTCTTGAATGGAATAGATTTCTTTAATGCCGATTTTCAATATGAGGATGAGCATAGCGGACTGATTGTGTTTTACGACCTAAGTTTAACCAATTCGCTGGTGATTGATTTCTACGAAGAATGGAATGAATATTATTATGATGTGGAAATATACGGTAAAGATTGGTCGCCGAATTGTATATAACAATAATGAAAAAATGTCATAAACATATCTGGAATAAAATTCTAAAGCATCCATTGTGGTATCTCTTTGGGATGTTTGTATTAGTGAAAAGAAGTTAGCGATGAAAAACGAAATTTATCATACTATAAATGTGATTGGTTGTGAGTGTTCAGTTAATTCTATTGACTATGATGCTTCCGACCTTATTGTTGCGCTTGACCGATTTGACAATAATAAGACAGTTACAATCCGATTTAAGAATGTATTTGCGTATAGAGTTACTCTTGAACATTTTAGAATTATTGAGGTAATGGACGGAGTGACTTCTCATCCATTATACGAGGTCAGTAATTCTATATATTTGAATGAAGTGATGGCAACAGGCATGAGAATGTTATACGGTTCTTCTCTCAATGTGAAACACTATGCCGTAAAGACAACAGAGCATATCGTTGATATATTAACTTCCGAAACTTACATCATAGAATGAAACTGACCGATAAACGATTTTGGAATTGGCGCACACTTATCGTAGTGTTGATTATTTCACTAGTGATTGCGATTGTCGTGTTTTTCAAAAGGTGTATGACAACTGATACTGCTGATATAGAGCGTGTGGGAAATGAAATTATCGTAATGATTGATGGTTTTCAGTGTGTGAATAACCGTCTGCCAGTTGATCTTAATGAGTTAGAGAGTCCTTTCACGGATAGGAACGAGACATACGAATATCGGGGTTATCTATTTTATTATGAACCAACTAAAGACGGACAATATTGGCTTACCGTTACGTTAGGACCTGATGAGAATTATAGTTATTATTCACGGCGTAAATACTGGATATGGGATTATGACAATAACCTGACAGCAGAAAAGCAAGAAGAACTATTCATGGAGGTGTTCCAGTCATATAAGTCCGTATGGAAATATGATAGTCTTCGTGCAAACACGGACAGCATTAATACAATCTATCCGTCTGCTCCGGATTCGCTGATTTATTGCCGTCAATACTATGAAGACGGGGAACTTGCAGCAGAAGGATGGATGCTCCATGATTGGAATAGAGAAGGCGACTACACAGATAATATCGGGACATGGAAGTATTACACACGCGATGGCATAATGATAGAGAAGCAATGGCCGTTAGAATAATATCGAGCAATGAAACTGACCGATAAGCGATTCTGGAAGTTTGAGGCAATGATGCTACTTTGTGGCGTGTTAACTCTTTTGTTTGTATTTTGTTCTTGTAGCAATCGACATGACCTGACGGATAATTACTCGGTGTTTACTTATGGCGAGGGATTATATAACGAGAGTGAAAGGGATTATCCGATATTTGTTTCAAAACTTGGCTACAAAGGAGAGCCTCCGTTTATTCCTTATGTAAAACAGGTGTGGTGGAACTCTTCCCATATCCTTATAGAGCAGACAAACGGCTCATGGTGGGTAATCATTGCTAAGGATAAAAAGTTAACGGCAGGAGATACGTTTCATGGTCCTTTGTCAAGTTTGCAAAAAGACAGCATTATGCGTGTAGAAGACCTAACTACCGAAGAAATGAAATACAAAAGTTATGAGTAAGTGGCATAAAATAGCAGGCATTATTGGAATCTTGATCTTAGTGTGTGGTTGCACAAGGATTAAATCAAAATATGAAGCTATCAAGGCGCGGATTGCTGAAGAAATCGATGCGCCATTTCGGACTGATTTTTATTCCGATTACGGTGCATGGGATTACTATCGAGTTCCATTGATCGCGCCTTACGAGATAACTGCGATAGACACGAGAGAAGTATGGAGTTTAGAAAAACGTCGCAATATTGATGAATTTGATTATTACCCCAACAGTTTATTATCAGGGCGACTTTCAGTTGAATATGTTGGCATATCGGATTCTATTATTTATCTATCTTATACCGATGAGTTGACTCCAGTGGATAAATTGCCCGGACATACATACGGCGACCGGGAAATGCGACAATATGCTATAGTTGATGTGCCAACAGACTCTATAGAGTGGCATGAAACGCGGGAGGAATGGCTGGCGGCACTCAACAAGCGAAACATCATCAATCCTCAATTATACCAAGTAGATAGTCTGTATGATGATTTCGCCAATAATAGGCGATTATTATTTGCCCCAAAACAGGAGGACCATGAAACTGACCGATAAACGATTTTGGAAATTTGAGGCAATGATGCTACTTTGTG
>CABRKI010000168.1 GCA_902471455.1 uncultured Porphyromonadaceae bacterium
CGCAAAGTTAGCTATCTTTGCCCATATTTTAACAACTAGTTTTTTACATTGACCCCATTTTTCTCTTGGTCGCATTTGGTCGCAACTCAAAATAATTTTTGTTGATTATAGTGAGAAGTCTGTTGGAATTTCACTCAAAAGAACAATTATATACCCGTTAACTACCATTCAATCACACGATTAAACACCTGATGGTGCCACAGAAGGTCGCTAAATCTCAATGAGTTAGCGGCCTTTTATTCATCAACATCCCTCCAGGTCACCATAAAAAACTACGGGGGAGGGTATTGCCTCACAGATGCCATATTCTGTTTCGATAGGCTTTCAGTTCATTTTCCGGGAATTGAGCTATCGCTTTGTCAAACTCACGGAGTATCGTGGCTTTGTCATCAGGCAATGCTCCCGTGATTGGTACCGTATTGGAAATATGATGGCCGAGCAGATTGACACGAATATTCAGTCGGTCAATAAGTGTGCGCATCTCAATCAGTCGCTCAATCTCCGGCTCTTCGATGTACGTACCGTCCGTCACCTCCTGATATAATCGGGATTCGGGGAATATCGTCAGTGAAACGATATTGATGATGCAGGGATACAGCCTGTTGAGGACATCTGCTGTGGCTATCGCGCTTGCCTCGCCGCTGCCTTTGCCGCCAAGGCCGTTAAGGTAGAATACATTGTAGCGGATACCGGCCTCGTCGAGTTTAGAGAGCTGCTCGAGAATATCTGAGGCATGATAACCCTTGTTCATGCGCTCCAGTGTCGGGTCGTGAGCTGTCTCGATGCCGATGTTTATGCTGTCGAGCTTCAGATGGTGGAGGTTCTTCAGTTCTTCCACTGATTTGGGGGTGATATCCGTGACGCGGGCGAACATGCCGAAGGATATCATGTGGGGAAGATACTTCCTTAACAACAGAGCCACATCCATCAGCCTGTTGTAACTCAATGCGAATGGGTTTGCTCCGGTGAGATAAACTCGCCGGGCTCGCGGTTGCCATTGACGAATAACTTTCAGATCTTCTTCTACCTCAGACAGCGGCGACATACGGAATGGTGTACCATGATAAAGGCTGCAAAACTTGCACTTGTGCCAAGTGCATCCCGAGGTGAGTTGCAGCAACTGTGAGTGGGCTTCGTAAGGCGGTCGCCACACCTGACCTGTGAAATGTAGTTCCGGATATATCATATCTCGATATTTTTTGTTAATTTTGTAACGCAAAATTTGGTGATAATCAGGGCCGGAGCAATAACTTACCGAAAGGTTTGACCCTTACCGAAAGGTCTGTTTTGCTCGTTATCAGCCTCTTTTGGATTATCTGCAAATGGCAAAAAAGTTGGACTACGATTATTGCAAGGATGCTCCGATGCTTGAATGGCTCGGCAACAAGTGGGCGCTGGTGGTTCTCGTGAAGATTTCCGAGAACGAGCCGGTGCGCTTCAATGAGCTGTACCGCAACATTCCGTCGGTATCGGAAAAGGTGCTTTCGCAGGTCCTTCGTCAGTTGACAACCGACGGCATTATCCGTCGTGAACTGTTTCCCGATGTCCCTCCCCGGACGGAATATTCCGTGACGGATTTCGGCAGGACGCTAATGCCACATGTCGAAGCCCTGATAAACTGGGGCCGAGAAAATTTCGATACAATAATGTCAAACCGCCGGAAACAAAAATAAAGATATGGAACAAAAATTCTGTCAGAGCTGCGGAATGTCGCTTACAGACGAAATCCTCGGCACAAATGCCGATGGCTCGCCAAACGAAGATTACTGCATATACTGCTACAAGGACGGCAAGTTCACGCAGGATATGACGATGGAGCAGATGATTGACCACTGCGCCCGGTTTACGGAGGAAATCAACAAGCAATCGGGGCAGAACCTGACTAAAGAGCAGGCAAAGGAAATGATGCGTCAGTTTTTCCCACACCTCAAACGCTGGAAAAAATAAATCTATGGGCAAAGAAATACTTTATGTCCTTCTGTCGGACTACGCGGCGCACGAGGTTGTGTATCTCGCACAAGCTATCGCATCCGATGAATATGCGTTAAAAGAGAATCCGAAGTATGTAAACAAGGTCGTAGCTCCGTCAATGGAACCCGTCAAATCCATCGGCGGCTTCCGGACATTGCCGGATTATTCATTCGATACTATGCCCGACGATTATGCGGCATTGGTACTTGTCGGAGGTTTCGGCTGGACCACACCGGTTGCGGAAAAGGTAGTTCCGATAGTCCGAAAAGCCATTGAAGAAGGTAAGATTGTAGGGGCTATCTGCAATGCGGCTTCATTTATGGCAAAGCATGGTTCCCTCAATGCGGTTAAACATACCGGCAACGGGTTGGAACAGCTGAAATTATGGGGTGGCGAGAACTATACGAATCCTGAGGGCTATGTCAATGCTCAGGCTGTCAGTGACAAGAATATAGTAACAGCCAACGGCTCCGCAACCCTCGAATTTGCAAAAGAGCTTCTTCTGCTGCTTGAAAACGACACGCCGGAGCGTATAGAAATGTACTATCAATTCAACAAGCAAGGCTTCTGTGCCTTATTCCCCGGTGAGTAAGAAGGTCTCTTACTTGGCGGATCCGTAGGGCAACCTGATAGAGATATATTCATTTACAAAAGACTGAAATAACAATAATATGTTCATAGCAATACTGACTTATAGGAAGCCGCTTGAAGAGGTTGACCGCTTTCTCCAGGCGCATCGCGAATATCTCGCCGAGCATTATGCGGCAGGCGATTTCATCGCCTCCGGCCCCCAGACACCTCGCATTGGCGGCGTGATTATGATCAAGGCGGAAAACCGCACAGCAGTGGACTCCATCATTGCGCAAGATCCGTTCAACATCAACGGCATCGCCGATTATCAGATTGTGGGATTTTCTCCGACAATGTTATGCGATGATATTCTCAAAACCATTCTCTGATTATACCTTACATATAATCCATACATATAATCCATCGACGAGATCAAATGCAACTATAAACCATGAGCCTGGCATTACGTCCATATCTGCCTTCGGATGCTGCGGTGATAGCATCGTGGCTTAAAAGTGAGTATCTAATGCGCCAGTGGTGTGCCGACAGATACGAGCATTATCCCGTCACACCCGAAGATATGAACGCATATCATGCGAAGTATATTGACGGACAACACTCTCGCGCTCTGATAATGAGGGATGGCGACGATATTGTCGGGTACATCACTTTGCGCACTCCGGCAGACAATCCTGCAGAGCAGCGGTTGGGCTTCGTTATTGTTGATGATTCAAAACGTGGTCACGGTTTAGGCAAAGCTCTTGTTACAATGGCGGTCAAATATGCTTTTGAAGAGCTTGGAGCCAAGAAAGTGTCACTCGGTGTCTTTGAGAATAATCCGTCCGCTATCTGTTGCTATGAAGCCGCCGGTTTTCATCGGGTCTCACTACCTGAAACCGAGTGCTACCAATGTCTGGGCGAAGCTTGGAACTGCATTGAAATGGAAATATTACCATGACCCAAAGGAATCTTAAGGATATGACTCTGGCAGAACTATGGGAGCTCTTCCCAATAGTGCTGACGGCTTCTAATCCTGATTGGTCGGAATGGTCGAATGAAGAAATACGGAAGCTTTCAGTGTTGCTAAAAGATTACAGTCCGATTATCAATCATATTGGTAGCACGGCGATTCCGAATATTCAGGCAAAACCTATAATTGACATTCTTGTCGAGTTAAATCCCGATGCCGACTGGCCCCGAATCAAAGAAAAAATGGAAACAGCGGGATATATTTGTATGTCAGTTTCCGATAGCCGCATGAGTTTCAACAAAGGCTATACTCCTGACGGGTATGCCGACAAAGTTTTCCATATCCATTTTCACAGAGCCGGCGACAATGATGAAATACGTTTTCGCGATTATCTGATAGCTCATCCTGAGGTAGCTAAAGAATATGAGATATTAAAATTATCCCTACTTCCTAAGTACAAAAATGACCGCGACGGATATACCGAGGCCAAATCCGAATTTATACGACTGACAATAAATCGAGCCCTAAAACAATGAAACACAAAATAGAATAGAGCTACCGAGATCGCTTCTCCCGGTGGTTTGGAGTTATTTCCGCCTCCGGTCATTATTCCTATGCCCCTTGAAATCATCTCTTGCGAGAGCTTGAGATTTGGTCGGCAAGCCGAAAGATACTATTTTTGCATTGCAATCATAAAATGTTGAGAATATGAGAAATCTTCTTTTTGGTATAGTTTCTTTTCTATGTATTGCCTTGTGGGGCTGCAACTCTGATGAACCGAAATTTGACGATTCCACCGGCCGGCTTATAGTTCATCTGCGGCAGGACGGTGCGGATGACGTGGACTTTTCAGAATATAGCGTTGCTATCATACCCGAACAGGGGTTTATCCCAAGCGCTCAGATAAAGGATATTGAATGGCCTGTCGAAATATATGTGGGCACTTATACCATCGCTGCCGCATCTCCCAAAATTTCCGAGACGGAAACAACAGAGTCATGGTATTATGGAGAGGTCAAGGACGTAAAAATCATAAAAGGCCGCACTACCGAAATTACCATCCCGTTGACGCTGACCGAATATCCGAAATCCGATTTGTAAGCTCTTATTTGAAGAGTACGGAATAATGAAGAGTATGGAAAAATAACGTGAGTTCTTATATCGAACTCACGTTATTTTAAGCTCGTTCTTTGGTCGAGGTGGTGATTCAGACTGCGATTGAGCTAATATGTAGGGTCACAATACTCACAAACGAATACTGTACCGCAAAATTAGCAATAATCCGCCGATTGACAAAGGATTCGGTCGCTTATTATTCCTTATAAGATAAACTTAAACACGTCATGGTTTCTGAATCATAAAGCAAACACATCGCACGGGTAGAAACAAAAAAAGAGGGCGTATCAAAATCAGGCATTTTGGTGCGCCCTCCATTTTTTTGCTTGCGGAGAACCCAATATTTTTCAAGCAGCATATTTTTCGGGATTTTTCCAAAATATGCCATTCTTAGCAAGCAAAATTCGTGACGAATACAAAAATAAGTCAAAATGGGGTATATTTCCCCCATTTTTGGCCTGTTTCACTATTATGGAACACATTTTCT
>CABRKI010000169.1 GCA_902471455.1 uncultured Porphyromonadaceae bacterium
TGAGGTCTACAGGCTTGAGTGAACTCGCCTCAGACACACTCAGTGAAACACTACCCGGTAATTTTGTAGATAGAAGAATATACCTTGAAGAATTATCATGAAGAAACAAAGCATACGGCTCTTGCGCAATTCCCTAACGACGGACATAGCGATTGGCAGTGGTGGAGGCTCGTCAAGAATGCAAAGACGATGCATACGGATTCTTTATCGGTGACTCCATTGATCAAATGCGTTGACAATTTCGCCAATAACCGCCGTCTCGCCCTTGCTTTCGAGGCCCGGTGCGGGAAAGGGCGCATGATTATGACCTCCATGGACATTATCTCCAAAGCGGAAAAGCAGCCCGAGGCTGCCCAAATGCTTGCGAGCCTGCTCGGATATATGAATTCGTCGGACTTTGACCCATTGACCACTCTAAACGTCGATGCTCTTGCCTCATTATTTTCAGATAAGGCAATAAAGGCTTCGAGCGACGCTAAAGATATCTATAATTAATGTAGTGGATTAATGTATGTGCGGCATCGTATTACGTTTCTTGTAAACGTAATACGATGCTTCCTAATTTTAGGGTAGCATAATCTCATAAAAAAGCACCTACTCCAATAGGATTTTGCAAATCTTTGAATCATTTTGTTTGAATTGTTTTGAATGAGGGATGTCTCTTGCTTGTTTGATTGCACGGAATTGATTGATGTTGGAGGTTGCGATTTATACTTTATTTTTGATAAATGTCGCAAAAGAATTTGAATACGTATGATTGTTGGAAAAACACTGTTTCGAGTGGTTTGTTCATGGAGAATCATTCGTATATTTGCACTTGAAAACAGCAAACAAGACGTTTGCATATTACTCGTATTTGAAGTTTTAATGAAACAGATATCTATTGGAATTGTATTGGCGACGGCATTTGCTTTCGGACTGTCGGCTCAGGAGAATGGGAACGATTGGGAGAACCAGCATGTATTGGGTATTGACAAACTTCCGTATCATGCCACATTGACTTTGCCTTCTGAGCGGGAAAGCCATGAAGAATGGCTTTCGCTTGACGGATTGTGGAAGTTCAAATGGTCGAAAGACCCCCAAGGTCGTCCCTCCGATTTTTGGAAAAAGGATTTCGACGCTTCCTCTTGGGATGATATTACGGTGCCTGGTAACTGGCAGACTCAAGGTTACGGCATTCCGATATATACAAACTGGACCTACCCGTTTAAAAAGGAGCCTCCATACGTCACCAAAGAACCGTCATCGCAATACTGGAGCTATCTGCACCGTAATCCTGTGGGTTCATATATCACAGATTTCACTCTCGACAGGAAAGACCGTCGATATATCTTGCATTTCGACGGAGTGAAGTCGGCTTTTTATGTATGGGTCAACGGCCATCGAGTAGGTTATAGCCAGAATTCCATGTCGCCGGCGGAATTTGACATTACTCCTTATGTGCGCCGTGGCAACAACCGCCTTGCGGTGGAAGTATATAGATGGAGCGATGGTTCATATCTTGAAGACCAAGACATGTGGCGATTCAGCGGGATATTTCGGTCTGTGGGGATTTATATACGTCCGGAAACATATATTGAAGATTACGCCATAAACACAACGCTCAGCGACGATTTGAAGACAGGTTTTGTAGCCATTGACACGCGATTGGGTGGCAAACATAAGAAAGACATCAATGTCGTAGCCACAATCAGCGGACATGGCGTTAAAGCCATCCTGCCTGCCACAATAGACCAACCACTTCTATGGTCGGCGGAACATCCCAATCTTTATGATGTCGAAATTCAGCTGCAATATAAGGGACGAACGTTGGAAACGTTACATTACCGCACCGGGTTCCGACGTATAGAGGTGAGGGGAGATGTGTTTTATCTTAACAACAAGCCTATCAAGCTTAAAGGTGTGAACCGTCATGAACACCATCCCCGCACGGGACGCAACATCGATGAGGCCACCATGCGTCTTGACCTTGAATTGATGAAGAAGGCAAACATCAATATGGTGCGAACGAGCCATTATCCCGACACTCCGCTTTTCTACGAACTTTGCGATGAATATGGCCTGTATGTCATGGACGAAGCAAACCAAGAAACACACGACTTCGGTTTAGGGAATGCCATATTGGGCGACAACCCGGATTGGACGGAAGCACATGTGGACCGTGCGGTGTCGCTTGTGCGACGCGACCGTAACCACCCTTGTGTCATTTTCTGGTCGTTGGGAAACGAAGGTGGCAGGGGACGCAATATGGAGGCTATGCGTAATGCCGTCCTTGCCGTTGACACCACCCGGTTGATATATTGCGACACTGACCGCAGCGTGAGCGACATATATGACGACGGCTATCTCCCGTTGGAACGGTTGCGTGAGTTGGGGGAGAAAATTACAGACCGACCGGTGTTTATGAGGGAGTATGCACATGCAATGGGAAACTCGTTAGGTAATTTCAAAGAATATTGGGACATTATCTATTCCGACAGTTCTTTGCTCGGCGGTGCTATTTGGGATTTCGTTGACCAAGGGCTTGCCAAACCCAAGGATGGCTCTCCGTTGCAATTCGATGGCAATCAAAAGAACCTCGAACTCAAAGACAATGAATATTGGGCTTACGGCGGGGACTTCGGCGATGCTCCGAACGATGGCCCCTTCAACATTAACGGCCTTGTGGGTCCTGACCGCGTTCCCCATCCCCATTATTACGAGGTGCAGAAAGTGTATCAAAACATTGAATTCCAGTTGGCGGATAGTACGGGAAGAAAGGTGGATTTGATTAACCGGTTTGATTTTACGCCGCTTTCTGATTTTGATTATTATTATGAATGGTTATCTGACGGAAATTGTATTTCATCTGATAAAGCCATATTTTCGGGAGGGAACTTGTTAATCCCTTCTCGGCCGGAAAGTAAAGGAGAATTATGCCTTAATGTTTATGCCTGTCTTAAGGAGAAGACGCTATGGGCGGAGCAGGGTTTTGCGGTTGCTAAGGAACAATTCATACTGCCTTCTACGATGTCATCGGAATTCGTTGTAAGGGAAGTGCAGCCAAATTCACAAACGCTTTCAAGTATTCTTCTCGGCGTTCCGGAGATTAACCTTTGGAAACCTGCCAACGATAACCAACGACGAAACGGCTATGAAAAACGTCTTGGCTTTTGGCGTGACCATACCGACGGTTGTGTCTTGACTCAAGAATGGGTCAACGATTCCGTGTTACGCATTGTCCTTGATTATGAACCTCCCCATTCCGGGATGCCGCTGATGCCGAAATTCGGTATTCGTTTAAGATTGAAGCCACAATATGATAATGTGGAATGGTATGGCCGCGGTCCTTTCGAGAATTATCCCGACCGTAAGACGGCTGCTTTTCTCGGACAATATACTTCTACGGTGGAGGAACTGCAGCCAAACTATGTTGTTCCGCAAGACAACGGAAACCGCTGCGACTTGCGTTGGCTCACATTGACAGATGACAACGGGCATGGATTACGCATCGAGAGCGACACGCCTTTCTGTTTTCGGGCTTGGAATTATGAAGAGTCTGACCTGGATGCCCGACCTCGTCATCCGCATGAATTGCCTCGAAGGGACTATATCAACTTGAACCTTGACCTTGATATCCACGGTGTGGGTGGCAATGATTCCTGGGGTGCGCGCACAATCGATAAATATACGCTCGACGGCAATATTCCACGTCATTTTGAATTGCGTCTGCAAATAAAATAACTGGAGGAATTATGGGTTTTAACATGCAAGATCGCGCCGGTCAGCGCGCTCTTGCATGTTCCATAAAAACGGTATTTTCACTGATGAAAATTTTTGCGGGATTTTGCCATATACCGCCGCTCTGATTTTCAGTAATATTTGCTAACTTTTCTCTAAATCGTATTTCATCGTAATAGATAATATTCCCTATAAACCGACCCGAACTGAGCCGACGACACATAAAATCTTGTTTAGGCAATCATGGATACAGCGGAATATGGATGTAATATTGTGACTAAGAGCACTCAGGATGGGATAGAAATCGGCGCTTCAGCCTTGTTTTTTATTCTGCCGGTGTGAAAATCTAAAGGTTTTTATAAATTTGTACTCAAAAATAATGATATGGCATACGAAAAGAAAATACCAGTTGACCTTGATTGCCCTCTTAGGTTGACAATGAGCCTCATAGAATCGAAATGGAAATCATGTATTCTCGACGAATTGCGTTCGGGAGAGGCCATGCGTCCGAGTGCAATCCATAAGTGTTTGCCCGAGGCTGCCCCTCGTGTGCTTGACATCCAGCTCAAGGAGATGGTTGAAGATGGTTTAGTAGTCAAGACAATTTACCCGGAACTTCCGCCCCGGTCAGAGTATCGGATTACGGAATTTGGCAAGTCTCTTTTGCCGATTATCGACCAGATGGTACGTTGGGGCGAGGATCATTTCAGTCTTTTCGAAAAGAAATACGGAAAAAATGCTAATGGGTGAATTCCTTCTTTATTTTGCATTTGAAGCGGATTATTGTTAATTTTGCGGAAACCTTGGGAAGGAGACGCCGAGAATCTTGCCGGAGATAATGACGAGCCGATTGCTTGCAGCCCTCGATTAGGATATCTAAAATACAGTCACAATGAACTGGATTATTCTTATCTTAGCCGGACTGATGGAGGTCGGCTTTACATTCTGTCTTGGCAAAACCAAGACTACCACAGGACAGGAGCAGGTATGGTGGTGGGTCGGTTTTCTTGCGGCTCTCACGCTGAGCATGTATCTTATGGCGAAGGCTGCCGAACGCCTCCCTATCGGCACTGTCTATCCCGTATGGACCGGAATCGGAGCGGTGGGTGCGGTTATCGTCGGAATCGTGTTCTTCAACGAGCCAGCAACATTCTGGCGGATCTTTTTCATCACCACTCTCATTCTATCAATAATCGGACTTAAAGTATTGGCATGACAACACGGAATCTGCGAGGGTTCAATAGCAACTTCCTGTTGAAGAAGTGAGAAACAGTATCCAAAGAGAGTTTAGAACTGTAAAACTTTATGATATACTTTATGACCATAGCACATGACATTTTTATGTCGGTTTGGCGGCCTCGTTTTTAACAATTGTCC
>CABRKI010000170.1 GCA_902471455.1 uncultured Porphyromonadaceae bacterium
AACGCGAGGATGTGTTCGTGACCACAAAACTATATCCCAACGAGTTTGCCGATGCAGAGAAGAATATAGAGAAATGTCTCCGCAAGCTCAATATAGGCTACATCGACCTGATGCTTCTCCATCATCCCGGCTCATACGATGTGGAAGCCTATAGGACTATGGAGCGTTATGTAAGGGAGGGCAAAATCCGCTCCCTCGGCGTTTCCAACTACTATATCAAGGAGATGTCGGAGTTTCTGCCGAAAGTAAACATCAAGCCGGTGCTTGACCAGAACGAGATTCACCCTTATTATCAGGACAAGGCAGTGATAGAATATCTGCATGACAACGGAATAGTGGTCGAGGCATGGTATCCGCTCGGAGGCCGTGGCTTCAACTCTGAGCTGATGAAAGAGCCGATAATCATGGATATTGCCCGCAGACATGGAAAATCGCTGGTGCAGACCATACTCCGCTGGGACCTTCAGAACGGCGTGGTGGTAATCCCCGGTTCAAGCAACCCCGACCATCAGAAAGAGAATATCTCAATCTTTGACTTTGAACTGACTCCTGAAGAGATGGGCCGCATCGACGCCATTGAACGCCGTGAGAAACATGACTGGTATTGACATCCTAATTAACGAAGATATGAATGTAAAGCAATTGCTGGCGGTTGGTCTGCTGATTCTTGCAGTAGGAATTACAGACCTCTACGCCTCCAATCCAAAAGAAAACAGAAACAATATGAAAAATCTGACTCTGACCAAAGAATGGGACAAGACGTTTCCCAAGAGTGACAAAGTTGACCACAGCAAGGTGACATTCATCAACCGCTACGGCATCACGCTTGCCGCCGATATGTATAAGCCCAAAGGCGCGACAGGTAAACTCCCTGCCATAGCCGTATGCGGTCCTTTCGGTGCAGTCAAGGAACAGGCGGCGGGGCTTTATGCACAGGAGATGGCGGAGCGCGGTTTCCTTACCATCGCCTTCGACCCCTCTTTCACAGGCGAAAGCGGTGGCACACCCCGTTATATGACCTCACCCGACATCAATACCGAGGATTTCAGTGCAGCCGTGGATTATCTTGTTACCAATCCTGATGTTGACCCTCAGAGAGTCGGCATCATCGGTATTTGCGGCTGGGGCGGCATAGCTGTCAACGCAGCGGCTTCAGACCCCAGAATCAAGTGTACTCTCGCGTCCACGATGTATGATATGAGCCGCGTCAACGCCAACGGTTATTTCGATGCCGATGACAGTGCGGAAGCCCGCAATGCCCTCCGTGAGAAATTAGCTACCCAGCGCACTGAGGACTACATCAACGGCACACCCAAACTCGGTGGCGGTGTTCTGGATGTATTGCCCGACGACGTACCCAAGTTCCTCCGCGACTATCACGACTACTACAAGACCAAGCGCGGCTATCATCCCCGCTCGCTCAACTCCAATGGCGGACGAAACGCCACATCTCCGATTCCGTGGATCAATTTCCCTCTGATGAGCCGTGCCGGAGAGATTGAAAATGCAGTCATGATTCTCCACGGAGAGAAGGCACACTCATTCTATTTCGGAAGTGATGCCTACAAGAAACTGGCCGTAACGCCCGGCAAGGAGAACAACAAACTCTTCATGGTCATTCCCGGTGCAAGCCACACGGACCTGTATGATCAGAAGGATATAATCCCCTTTGCCGAGATTGAAAAGTTCTTTAACGAGTATATCGGCAAATGAATCCTGTTTTAGAAACATTGATAATGGGACGATTTCATAACCGCTCTTCCGGATGCCGAGATTGTCATTCCTGAAGGCTATTTGGCTAAAACGTCCCAAAACTAACTTTTCTAAATGTAATTTCAAAAGGCGGTTATTCCGTCTTTTGTTGTCTTTACTATCCCTGAAAAGTGTTGACAGATTTGAGGGCGATTAACTAATATGGTTTACACCGTCTGAGACGGTTCTCTGAAAGCGGAGAGAGACGGGGTGGTTTTCCGTGTCTGCGGCGTTATGCAGTCAACAAGTGACGGTGGAAGAGCCCCTGACGCCTATTGACTGCAACACGCCTATGGGCACTTAGTGCCTGGTTAGTGTCTAAACTATGTCTGGTGAGGTCTTTTTTGGGTTTTATACCGGTCCTCAATCCAATCGGAATAGACATGAAAAACTCGGAACTACTTTATAGCCCGAGGCTTGTCTCGAATTTCCCGATTTAGTTCGGAAATACATAGTGGAACTGAAGAGACTTGTTTTTAATGCTCCAAATGTAGTTATATCAATCAGTTATATTCACTCATTTCCCTTGTGTAACGAGTATGTAACGAATCTTCTTATTCTTTCCTTGACGGTTCTCTCGCCGTGGCTGCATGGTAGGTTTGCAAATGCAAATATAATGAATTTCAGACACGTCCGCAAGTCCGAGGGTTCGATTTAGCGATTTTTAAGTCAGCTTGTTAAATCGCTTTTACATTCGGTTTAAATCAGCACAGCACTTTCTGAACTATTCTTATCAACGAATCCATTGATTGCGCCACTTCTTCCGGTTTTGGCAATTCGCCGAAAGACAAAGCTCCGACCTCCGATTGATAAACCGGGGCGATTCGCTTCCACATCTCAGAAAAGGAGGTGAGCAACGGTGATTGTGATACGTCTGAAGTTTTCCACAACGGTGGCCGGTCAAATTCGTCTTTGTCGTGAGCTACGAGATCTCGAAGTTCAACGGAAAATGACGAATCGAGATATTCACGACATACATTGTCCTTCATCAGAAAGTGAAGATCATAGAAATGGCGTACTTTGGAAGTGAGACCTACTACCGAATCTTCTTTAAACGAAAACCGGAGCAGCGAAACGACTTTCTCGCACATTGTCCTTCGCTTGTCAAGCACATTCAACTCGAATGGAACCATATCCAGATGCGCTATCAGGTCATTGAGTTGTCGCTTTTCCATCATCTCAGTGATGAATGGTTTTACAGACTGTCTGACGAACGGATAAGGATTGCCATAAGTGTTGATCTCGACAATAACATGGTTGCCGAGAAAGTCAAGCGATGAGTCAGTGCTGTCTATTACCGATGGATAGGAGTGATATGTCTTTCTGAATCGACTGTTCTTGATTGGTTTCCCGAAATCCTCTGTCTCTTCCAAATCTATTGTAGTATCCCTGCCAAGGTGAAGCACGAGTTTCTTCTGCTGATTATTGCTGAGTCCCTCTCCAATTATGGCCAGATCGACATCAGAGGAGAAACGTTGTATGATGCCATATCCTTTGGTAAGCGATGTTCCTCCCTTCCACACTGTTCTTTCAGCCTGCGGTATTCGTGAAAGCCGTTGCAGAATCTGACATATCCAGTAATCTTTCTCAACAAATTTTTGAGGGATTCCGAGTTCGGAAGCAGTGATTCTTATGGCATCAGCCAATTGCTCTTTATCTTCGTGTAGTTTCATTTTATATGCCATTTAAGTGAGTTGGGTAAATGAGACGATAATCCCGGATAATCGTATGAAGTCAAAGGATTGAGAGTCTCATACAGCTGAGAGGATGAAGATTCATATCCTATATTTTCAAACATGGCCCCTGATAAAGCGCGAAGCCTTGCCGGATATTTCATGGCAAGTCCAGTCATTTTCTCAATCTCATCGGGTCCTAACCGCTTAATGATTTCGGTCAACCGTTCAACGGATGCAACTATCGTTGTGTCCGGTATTTTACGAATATTGTTGATAGCATCAAGAATGATGAGATACCTGATATTGTCCACGGTTATTTCATTTGGCTGCTTTATGAATCGGACGGAATACTCTCCTCTGGAAAGGTTCCTTTTGACACCATTGATGCCGATTTGAATTATTCCCGATATTTGTGAGGTAAGACCCATCTGATTCCATCTGGTATATCCTGTAATATAGCCGGTCGGAGTATCTCCGTCCCAAAGCAAATCCTTCACTATTTCCTCTTGGCTTGGCATTACTTCACCGAATATTGTGTTTTTCGGACGATAGAACCGCCCTTTCCCGGCTTTTCGCAGAGAACCCTCGCTGACCATTCTGCCGAGTTTAACCCGAATGTTATCCCACGAGTACATTGGCAGATTCAAATCGCCGATAGTGAATATCGTCTCTTCGGGAAACGACAGCACGCTACGTTCTATTTGCTTGGATTCAACCATCTTCATGTAATTTCAACTGCAAAGGTAGTCATTTTTGTTCGGTTTTTACACGCAAAAACCGAACAAAATTAAATAGATGCTTATTATTTTGGCTATTGAGAGCTATGACTGTCGAAGGGAACAACGGATTTTTCGCCTTTTCAACCAGATGAAAGAAGTCAAGACCTGTAAAGTGTTCGGTTTTATGTACATAAAACCGAACACTTTTCATGCCATAAGGTCAGCATTATACCGTAAGAGAGTATCTGCTGGCGTATATGATTTGTCGCCCGGTACCATTTTATTATCAATCAGTGGGGAATTTATTTTCATGGTTGATTATGCGACTGCCCGTTTTGCCGCGATTGTCTATTATTTGAGCGGCGATTTTCAATTCACCGTCCCGGAGTCGTGGTTCCTGTTCATTGTCCAATCAGCCAGCAGTTTCACTTGCTTGCCATAACCTAACGTGTGGCGAAGGGATATTCTTTAGGCTTTGGCATAAAAAATCTCCAGACACAAAATGGTATTTGCCTGCGCAAGCTCCGGCGAATACTTCATTTTGCACTCGTATTTTTTATGTCAAGGTCCGAACATCCCTTTTTGCCCCTCACGCCTTTCAGGTGTCAAGCAACTCATACAACCACACTGTCTTTGGACGCATGGTTGAAAAAAACTCCCACCGATATGAAAGCCACAGGAAAACATAAAGATATTAGGTCAAATTTTGTATGTTAAAACAAGTATAGATAGTTATGGATATACATAATAGGATTAAACTGCACTTAATTTTCAAAAAAAATTTGGTCATATCAAAAATTGTTTGTAATTTTGCGAACATCAAACAAAGAATGATATGTCAAAATTAGAGAT
>CABRKI010000171.1 GCA_902471455.1 uncultured Porphyromonadaceae bacterium
GGCGGTAGCCGCTGCCGGGATAAAGTTCTTTTTCATTATCTTAATGGTTACTTCTTGATTACTTTGATGAGCTCTACTTCGAAGATAAGGGTTGAATGAGGCGGGATGGCGTTGGGCACACCCTGCGGGCCGTATGCGAGGTCAGACGGGATGAAGAATGTGTATTTGGCGCCCTCTTTCATGAGCTGTACGCCTTCTGTCCAACCGGGGATTACACGGTTGAGGGGGAATGTGGCGGGCTCGCCGCGGCTTACGGAGCTGTCGAATACTGTGCCGTCGAGAAGTTTGCCCGTGTAGTGTACGGTTACTTCGTCAGTGGCTGTAGGCTGAATGCCGGTGCCTTCTTTTTCGACTATATACTGAAGTCCGGAAGCGGTGGATTTCACATTCTCGTTCTTGAGGTTCTCCTGAAGGAATTTCTCGCCGATAGCCTTGATTTCAGCCGTTTTCTTCTCGGTGAGTTCCTTAAGATAAGTCTGTATGGTCTGGTTTGCCTCTTCGGGGCTCAGTTTTGTTTCTTTGCCGTCGAATGCTGCATGCACTGCCTCGTCGAAATCTTCTTTGTTTAGGTGTTCCACACCCATGGCGCGGAGCTGCTGGCCGAGGGCCATGCCCCAGGCATAACTAAGTTTGTCCATTTTATTTGGGTTTTTGATATGTTTTAGTTTCTATCTGACATAAAATTTATGCATCCTTATGATTGCATTATAGACGACGCACCGAATATTTGTGCATTTCAGTTCTGCGCAATAAAAACATGCCGAAGGCATGTCACTGCAATTGCAATCGTAATGCGCGCATACTTTTTGTTTTATCTATAATAACGTTCGTTGCCAAAAAATGTTATTGTCGTAGCGGGATAAGGGGACGGAATAAGGGGTTTTTGAATCATTTTGAGATTCGTTAACAAAAAAATCCGTAAGGGTGTTGCATGAATGAAGAAGAATGTTTAACTTTGCATCGACTTTTAGGCACATTCCCCTCCGGGCATCCACTCATTGCGGGGTTCTTGCTAATATGGAAGGCGGAATGCAATCTGGGTCTTTAGGATTGTCTTATGGTGTAATGGTAGCACTGCAGTTTTTGGTTCTGCCTGTCCAGGTTCGAATCCTGGTAAGACAACGCAACGAAAGCCTCGACACGGTGATTTCCACCTGTCGAGGCTTTTTCATTACCCTCCCGATTATCGTTTGGCTCCTTTGCCGAATAGTTCTGAATGGGAGCCTAATCGTAACAAATCAATTTCATCTGTGGATTCATCAATCCAGATGAGAAGAAAATCTCCTTGAATATGGCATTCCATACATCCTGCATAGTCATTTATGAGTAAATGCGGTTTGTAGGTTTCAGGAATCGGGAGTTCTCTTTCTAATAATCTGAGAACTTTCAAAAGTTCTGCAGCTTTCTTAGGATTATTTCGGATTTTCTTTAAATCCTTCTTATATTGAGTTGAAGGATGTAATTTCTTCATAACCCCATTGACTTAAACATTGCTTCTACTGAAGATGTGTCAACCGGAGGCACATTGCGCAGTTTGCCGCTTCGCGCCTCTTCGATTGCGGCTTTCGTTATTTCGTTAGGCTCATTGTATGCCACATTGAGCAACACACATTCTACAAAATTGTTGAGACTCCTGTGCTCACGTTTTGCCATTTCTTTAAGACGTTCTATCAAATCAACGTTGAGACGGAACATCGTTGCTTTCTTCTGAATCGCTGCTTCCATAGTGCTATCATTTTATTGCAAATATATAATAAATATATAACACTAACAAATCTTTCCCGATAAAGTTAATAATTCCGATAAAGTTAATAATTCCGGCAGCACTGCAGTTTTTGGTTCTGCCTGTCCAGGTTCGAATCCTTACAAGGCAACAAAGTAAAATTGCAGTCAGCTGATTATTAGCTGACTGCAATTTTACTTTGTCAGATTTGCACAACATTTGCACAACAGAATTATAAAATTCCGTTCAAAATTCATCGTCATTCACCGTCATTCACGACGGCGGAACGATTTTGCATTTTTTAACAACGCATCATTCACCCGAGGATGAACAATCGGAGTTATGCCGTGGTTATAGAAGTTGTGGTGAAGTTTCAGGCGACCATTCCCTGGCAGAGGCTCGAACATCAATGTGACGCCTGTAACATTAGCCCAATAGTGCTCGTAAAGAGTGATTTTTAACATTTGACCTCTGTTTAGGGGTCGAAATACTATTGCACAGTCCGAAAAGTGTGCCGAACTTTGCAACCGAAAATGATGCCGATGCATCGAGCGCGCGGGAAAAGACCCGACTATGCGCTGTAATGAGTTGCACGTTTTACTAACATTTCAGTCCGGATGAAAGGCATCCGGGAGCACTATGAAGAACCAAGCCGTATGGTGACGGCCAGAACCGTCAGTCCGCAACAACACGCCCTAAGGAAGCGATGCTCATCGGACTTATTTTTCTCAGTCCACGGCTTCTGAGACTTGAAAATACTGATGCTCTGTGTGCGCTATAATGCGTAATGGGGATTGCATTACTTTATGACATACGCCGGATTTTGTGGATATAGTGGCGGCGTAGAATCAAAAAAGTAATGTGATAACCCGAAGTATTTGGCGCGGAAGAATATGGATAGCACAGAGCGCGGTGACCTCAACGTAACATAAAAAGAAAGAGTGCATGTCGCCAATGAGCGACGCACAGGATGCGTATTCGCCCTATAAAGCGAATAGCCATTGCTGTTGTCTCCTGTCGAGATGGCAGCATATAGGGTGAAATACGCGCTTTGCTGACCATCAAGGTTGGCAATAATCTTTGTCGACTTCAATGAAAAGAAAGCCGACAGCCTCCTTTTTGTCCTTACGGACCGTTGTCACCGCTCAAAATCGCCGGAGATGTGGCAATGTACTATCTTCGGCGTATGTCTCATTAAATTCAGAAACTCAAGTGAATTTATATAATCTTCTCCAAGCATCTCTCTCCGACTCCAATTTTCCCAGTATTCTTCTCACCGTCTCCCTCGCAGACCTTCATCAGCTTGTGGTAGACACAATCGACGCGACCCGGGAACGACTTCTCCCACTTTTCATGAAGGCATCGGAAGATCGCCTTCTTTCAAAAGATGAAGTTGCCAAACAACTCGGTATCGGGTTGACCTCGGTTCACAATCTGACCAAGAAAGGCAAACTTACAGTCGTCAAGGTCAACGGTGCCACCCGATACCGTCAAAGTGAGGTGTCGGCAATTATGGACACTAAAAAATCCTGCCGATGAAAAAGGAAACGTCATCAGCAAAGACTTCCTCAAAGCCGAAAGGCAATGAGAAAAAAGCATCTGCAAAAAAGAGCCTCGTCAGTCACCCCGATACACCTGCAATCAAAGGTACGGAAGTGACTTGTCAGGCAAGTGAGCAGGTGACTAATCATACGCCTGTCCAACTGACCAATCAGGCAGCACCGCCGGTACTGTCGGACGGCTTGATTGCAGAGACAACAAAACCTCAGACTGCCAGCAAATTCCCGATTGACGCTTTGCCGTCAAGATTGCAGGAAATCATAAGAGAGGCAAACGCCACTCTCGGTTTCCCTGTGGACTACATGGCTGGAGCGATGCTCTCGGCAATGGCGGCGGTAATCGGCAATACCCATTCTGCCGAGGCAATGACAGGGTGGAAAGAGTATGCCATTCTTTTCGTTGCCCTTGTCGGATGCCCCGGAGTGTGCAAGAGCCATCCGTTGAGCTATGTCATGCAGCCGCTAATCGACCACGACGCGGATAAAGCGGCACAGTTCGCAGAGGCGTTGAAACGCTACAATGCCGCGATGGAGCTGCCGCCGAAAGAGCGTGTGGTAAACGGCTACGACCTCAATCCCGTCGAGCCACGCCGAGTGCGCTTCATGATGCAGGACGTGACCAACGAGGCGGTTCACCGCATATTGTCGGAAAACCGCCGTGGGCTGATTCTGATGTATGACGAGCTTGCCGGATGGGTCAAGAACTTCAACCGTTACAATAACGGCTCCGAATCGGAGTTCTGGATGTCGGTATTCAACCATAAGGTTGCCATGTCCGATCGCAAGGGCAGTCAGAGCGGTGTGTTCATCCGCAATCCGTTCCTCTGCGTAATCGGCACTATCCAGCCTAAAGTGCTTACCGACCTCGCCGCCGGGAACCGCAATGCCAACGGATTCATGGAACGCATACTCTATGTATTCCCGTCCGACCAGACAAAACTCAAATGGAATCGTAGCCGCCGGATGCCTTCTTTCGACATCGCGGCAGAATGGCGCGGTATACTTTCGCAGCTCATCGACATCATTCCAAAGGTTGATGCGGACGGCGAGATAATATCCGAGGATGTTCCTTTCTCAGCGGACGCTCTTGACCGCCTCTATCAGTGGCAGAACGAGCAGACAGACCGTTGCAACGCCGACGGGAGCGATACCCTTACCTCCATCGCAAGCAAACTTGAAATCTACGCTATTCGCTTTTCTCTTTTGTTGGCTCTCGTCGACTGGGCGTGTGGCAGTGAGAAGAAACTGATAGATGTAGACACCGTGGAGAGGGCGATACGCCTGACGGAGTACTTCCGTTCGACCGCCTCAAAGGTGCAGGGCATCATCAGCGAGGATGCTCTGACCGAGTTGCAGCTCTCCGTTCTCTCGGAGCTTCCCGACAGTTTCACCACTGCCGAGGGAGTGGCGATCGCCGCAAAATGCGGCATGTCGGAGCGCAGTTTCAAGCGGTTCCTCAGAGACAGAAAAGGCGTTCTGTTCGCCCATTCCTCCCACGGAAACTACACCAAATTATAATCATCCACCCTTGGCATTATTGTCACTTTGGCATTTCCGACGAAGATGCCGACGCATCCTGTCTGTGCCAAAATGACGAAAGTGCCAAGGGGGTAAATCTCAAACTGAAGTCCCGTGAAACATTGTTTTTTCATTGAAGAAACCATTGCATTCAGTGCAGTGGTT
>CABRKI010000172.1 GCA_902471455.1 uncultured Porphyromonadaceae bacterium
GGGGAGCGGGCCGGGGGAGGGCCGGGGAGAGGGCCGGGGGAAAACCGCAGGGGAGGACCCGGGGAGCGGGCGATTAGAGATTCAGTTTTTTGGTGGCTTCCTCGTCGATGGCTTCCGCCAGGACCGAAATGGGGTTGAGGACCGGCACTTTGGTTGACATCTCTATTTGCCATTTGCATGTTTCACAGTCGCATGCCACGAAGTCGCATCCGCTTTGTAGGATGCTGTCGAAAAGGGGCTGTCCGATGGCTTGGGAATAATCGTAGTATTCCTTTTTAAAACCGTAGGTGCCGGCTATCCCGCAGCAATGGGAGACAAG
This sequence comes from uncultured Porphyromonadaceae bacterium, assembly GCA_902471455.1. Taxonomy (GTDB): domain Bacteria; phylum Bacteroidota; class Bacteroidia; order Bacteroidales; family Muribaculaceae; genus Lepagella. The sequence continues at coordinate 320 of CABRKI010000172.1, forward strand.
GTTTATGAATTCCACTCCGGGAATCATCTTGAGCAGGGAAGTGGAATATATCGTCCATCCCAATTTTTCCATGTGGCAGGGAACGTGGTAGGCTATCCGTTTACGGTAATCGGAGCGGAATGCGATTTTTGCTTTTCCGGTGTCGAGAAGATTGAAAATGAAGCGAGTGGCGAGCTGTATGTGTTCGCGGACGTCGTCGTTTTCAAGGTGAAGGAGGTGGGGGTATTCGTCGCGTAGTGTGAAGCAGCAAGTTGAAGAGGTGGAGAGCACCTCGTCGCCGCGCCCAACCGCCTCCCGGATGGCGCGTAGGTTGTTTTCACCGTCGCGTGTCGCCTCGTCGATACAGCGGTTGGCTATCTTCGCCACGCCGCAACATTTCTCGTGGTCGAGAAGGCGCACGCCATATCCGAGGGCGTTCATCACCTTCAGGAGGTCTTTGCCGAGTTGCGGATAGTTGTAATTGACGTAGCAGCCGTGGAAGTAGGAGACATGGCGGGGAAAGTCCTCCTGCTTTTCGGCGGTTTCGCGCTTATACCATGATTCGAATTTCTGCGAGGCGTATTTCGGGAACGTGCGTTGGTCGTCGATTTTGAGAACCTTGTCCATTATCAGCTTTACAGGCTTCAGACCGAGGGAGAAATTGACTATGGGTGCCATTGCCGTCGCCATGTTACCCATGAAATCCGTGTTGGCAAGGATTGTGTCGCGCAGGGAGGGGCGTCCGTGGGCATATTTGATACGAGCCGCCTGGATGATGTCGCCAATCTTAACGTTGTTGGGACATGCCACCTCACACCGTTTGCAGTTAAGACAATACTTTAGTGCTTCGTCGTAGAAGAAGGGCCGTTTGAGCCGGTATCTTTCGCCGTCCGGGCCTGCCTGTTTGGGTCCGGGATAGTCAGGATTGACCGCCGTGACAGGGCAATACACGGTGCAAATCGTGCATTTTATACACGACTCGAAATTATTGTCGCTTATATTTTGTTGCTGGAGGGTCATCATAATTAATCGATAATTAGTGATTGCTAATTAAACCGGCGGCATGGAGGGCGGTGGCGAGCGTGATGCCGGCGCCGCTTCCTTCCTTTAGTGCGTTGAAGCCCGCAAGGAGTGCTCCGGTGGCGTACAGATTGTCGATGGTTTCCCCTTTTACTGAGGGACGGAACATAGAATCGGTGATTACGCCATATTGCATGTAAGGCTGCGGGGCATAGAAATCTTCGTCATACCATTTTGTGCGGCCTCCCGAGATATTGAGGTCAAGTCCTAATATCGGCTCATATATCCTGTCGATGCTGGCTATAAGCCCGTGACCGAAGAAGCTGCCTGTGGAGATAACGAAATTGCCGGCTTCAAGAGGCATATCCCCGAAATTGACGGTAAAGACACGTTCGAGTCGATGATTGGATATATCCCCTTTCACCACAGTGTCGCCCGGCATGAAAGAACCTCCGAGGCGAATGAAATAGTCGCGCAGGCTTAGCTGGCATCTCACCCCCGGTACGGATGCCGGAGTCGTGGCGATGAAATAGAGCGGACGGTCAACGCCACTGCGGAGCCTGGCGACCGGTTCGTCGCTGAAAATGCCTACTACGGCCGGCATAATCACGGCATCGGCGGCAGCCGACACTTCGTTGATTTTTTCTGCGAGCAACTCAACGGCCTTCCCGTCGAGGAACCGCGACATATTGGTGGCACGCATTTCGGTGGTGCTTTTCCGCAGCACATCGAGTTGCGGGATGTTGACGTCGGCTGTGAAACATTCCGCACCGAGCTTTTCGAGTCCGTATTTAAGAAAACGGGGATAGAAATCGATATATCCGAGTATATTGACTATGGCGAGACGTTTCCCTTTGAGGTCATGGGGATGGTCAACCATCAGATAGTCGTCGAGTGTAAGCCACGCCGGTTTCATGAATCCAAGCGGGGTAAGCCGGTAATGGTTGCGTGCCAGTGAGCCGTTGACGATTATGCCCGCTTCTTTCAACAACGGCTGCACCCTTGAAAGAAGTTTCTCCACTTTCGGGATTCCGATTTTGAGATAGGGATGGCCGGGGGAGAGGCGCATAGCCATTTCCAAGGGTTTCTCCACCACGGGATTCCCTTCCGCTTCGCAAAGGAATTCAAACGACCCCGACCAGAAATGGAGGGCGCTCTGTCCGGCGGATATGATGGCGGTGGCCTTTCCCGCGCGTTGCGATTCAATGCCAGCCACAAGTCCGCTGAGGCCTGCGCCGATTATTATGTTGTCGAATTTCATAGTATCTGAATGGGATTTGTAAATCAGTAATTGGGAATTGGTAATTGAGTGCCGGGCGGCATTCACGTCGCTTGCGATGCGCGTTTACGATTCGGTCTCTTTGCGGGGAGGCTTGTCGAGCCCCATCACCCCTTGATAGAGCCATGAGGTGAACTGCACCTCGCAGAGAGTCTCTCCCCAGCAGACGGGATACATTCCGTGCCACCGTTCGTTCATGAACGAAGCAAGGTCGTCGAGGCTTCGTTGCGTGCATTTGTCGTGCCTTTCGAGGAGTCCCGCGCCACGGCATGCGCAGAGTTCGCCCTGGCAGGTGCCCATTCCGAGGCGTGTGCGTCGCCTGAGATTGATGAGATTGTGTACGTGGAGCTCATCCATGGCATAGTTCACTTCCGCCACGCTCACCTGTTCGCATTCGCAAACGAGGGCGTCGTCGGAGTCTGATTTCGATTCTATTTTTCCACTCCAGCTTCCATGTCTTCCTTCGGCGGCTTTCTGCTCGGTGCTGAGTTCGATTATATGGGCGCGCCGTTCCTCGTCTTTGGCGTCGGGTTCGGAGCCCGGGAGAGGGATTTCGGCGGTGGTGCAAGGTTTGTCAACGCCAAGTTTGCGGCAGGCAAGGTCGGTGGCTTCCTGCGCCATAAGGCGGTAGGTCATAAGTTTGCCTCCGGTGATGGTGATGAATCCTTCGAGTCCGTCGCGGGTGGCGTGGTCGAGGCATACGATTCCTCGGCTGATGCTTCTGCCTGTAGGGTCATGGTCGGCTGCCACGAGCGGGCGGACGCCTGCGTATGCCCGCAGCACGCGAGTATAGGCAAGGCGTGGCGAAAGCTTTATCCCCTCCCTCAGGAGGAGGTCAACTTCTTCCTGTGTGACGTCCATCTTGTCTATATCGGAAAACGGGATGCGTGTCGAAGTGGTGCCGACTACGCAGATTGTGTCGCCCGGCACGAGGATGTCGGCATCTGCGGGCTTGCGGCATCGGTTGATTACCATATTGTTGACGCGGTGTCCGAAAATGAGTAGGGCTCCTTTGGCAGGATACATGTTGACTTTGACGCCTGCAAGTTCGGCGATATGGTGTCCCCAGATGCCGGTGGCGTTGATTGTCACCTTGCCATAAACGCGCGACTCTTCGCCGGTGCGTTTGCTTTTGATTCTAACCCCTATGATACGGTCGTTTTCTTTCTCAAATCCTACTATTTCGTGGTAAGTGACTATATCGGCTCCGTTGAGACGGGCGGCAAGCACATTGGCTGTTGTGAGGCGGAAAGGGTCGATGGAGCCGTCGGGCACCTTCACCGCGCCGATGAGGTCCGGATTAACGGAAGGTTCCATTTCCAAGGCCTCGTGAGGTTCGAGCACGTCGGCGCTTATTCCGGCGGCGGCGCAGTCTTTTACGAAAGCGTCCTGATATTCGAGCGAGTCTTCGGGGAGAGTTATGAAGAGTCCCCCCGTTTCTTCCACGCAGTGCCGGGCTATGCGTCGCAGGATGATGTTTTCTTTTATGCATTCGGTTGCCGATTCGGGGTCGGTGTGTGCATAGCGCGCCCCGCTGTGAAGAAGTCCGTGGTTACGCCCGGTGGCTCCGGCGGTGAAGTCAAGGCGTTCTATAAGAATCGTTTTAAGACCGCGCATTGCACAGTCGCGTGCTGTGCCGGCACCTGTGGCGCCTCCTCCGATGACAATCACATCATATTCCATATATTTCGGGTTTTCCATAGCATACGTTCTTGAATGATTCGCAAAAGACGGAGTCCGGGTTGGAGCATTCCGCTTATAACACAATAACAACCTTCCGTCTATATGGTTTGTCGGTATATGGCTTTCAATATCCAATCCGTAAAATAGGCTTGTAAAAAAGAAAAAACTTCGCTTGTCGTTTAAAAATGATTCCGGTGCTTGAAAAAGATTTGTAAAAATGGAATAAAATTGTTAATTTCGCGACAACGATAAAAGATTTAGAGAACGCTCATGGCAGCTTAAGGCTTTACTGGCCTTGCGTCATGAAAAAAGCCGGGAAGTCGTGATGACTTTCCGGCTTTTTTATTATTGCCTAAGGGATGGTTATGCATACATGTTGACGATTGCCTCGTAGAGCTCCTGCTTGCCTGAGGTGGCTGCGGGCTCGGGTTGTGTCTTGGCGTAAGCCACGACTTCTTCGAGCGAGAGTTTCCCCTCTTCGAAAGCTTTCCCTTCGCCGCTGTCGAAACTTGCGTAGCGCTCCCGGAGCATTTTCTTGTAGGGCGACTTCTCAAGCACGTCGGCGGCGCAGAGGAGGGCGCGTGCCATTGCATCCATGCCGGCGATGTGGGCGA
>CABRKI010000173.1 GCA_902471455.1 uncultured Porphyromonadaceae bacterium
GCTGAGCCGCTCTTCCGATCTGTTATGATGGAAGGTATGATCGCCCTGTCGCTCTGTCGCGGGCCGTAGGTGTTGAAGGGGCGCACCACGCTCACGTTGAGTCCGAAAGCGTTGTGGAAGCTGAGGGCTATGGCGTCGGCCCCGATTTTTGTGGCGGAGTATGGGCTCTGGGGCTGTTTGGGATGATGCTCGTCGATGGGGACGTAGCGGGCGGTGCCATACACCTCGGAAGTGGAGGTGACGAGGAGGCGCGGTGTGCCGGCTGCTTTGGCAGCCTGGCAGATGTTGAGGGTGCCTTTTATGTTGGTGTCAACATAGCTGTCGGGGGCGACATAGCTGTAAGGGATGGCAATCAGGGCGGCAAGATGGAACACCGTGTCGGCGCCCTCCACGAGGGTGCGGCAGAAGTCGGGGTCGCGGACGTCGCCGGTGACTACGCGGAGGCCGGGGGCGGAAATGCCTTCGAGCCAGCCCCAGTTGTTGAAAGAATTATACTGGGCAAGTGCCGTTACATTGCAACCTTCGCGGAGAAGGGCTTCCGTGAGATGGCTTCCGATGAAACCGTCTGCCCCGGTCACTACTACATTTTTCATTTCATTATTTATTGAAGAAGGTGAGAGGATTTTTTGTTGGTTCAGGGATGTTCGGGCAGGCATCCTGTCTCGATGAACGTGTGGATGTGGCGGCGTTTCTTCTCTTCGAAAATTTCTGAAATCTTGAAGAAAATGCCGGTTTCCTCGACCATGCCGAATTCGTGGTTGATGGCGGTGCCAAACACTCTCATGGTAGGCGACAGCGACATATAGGCGTTGACGAGCGGCGGTATGTTCTGTCCGCGTTCCCGGATGGCATGGTTGAGAATCTTATAGTCTTCTTTAAACGACTCTCCGGTGAAAATGCGTTGTATCTCGTCGCTTTTCGCTTTCGTGGAAAGTTCGTCGATGGGGGTGACAAGGGCGTCGTCGTCATGGAAATATTTGTGGAGGAACCCTAAAAGCATGTCGCGGCATTCTTCGCCATAGTCGGGATACATGGTGACTTTGCCGAAGAGATACTTGATCTGCGGATAAACCACCGTGAGCGCTCCGAGACCGTCCCAAAGGTTGTCGAGCACGTATAGTGCGCGGGAATGCGATTTCGTGCTTTGATAGTCGATGGCCACGAAAGAGCGTCCGAGTTCGAGGGTGGATGGGAGTAACTTGTCGATAAACTTTTCGGAGAAACGGAACATGTGGGAGGTGGCGATGTTAGGAACGCCGTCACGCACTTTCACGTCTTCCCCGAGAATGAAGCGGTATCCGCCGACGATTTCCCTGTCTTCGGGGTCCCAGACTATCAGCTGTCGGCATGGGGTCTCCATGGTGTCGAATTCGTCGATGTCGCAAGCCAGACCGGTTCCGCCTCCGGCGTCGCGGAAAGCGATTTCCCTCAATCTTCCGATTTCGCGCATGGTGTTGGGTGCGTTGAAAGCATCGACTACATATACCTCGTTGACGCCCTTGTTGGCATGGCGCAATAGTTTGTCATGAGTCAATTCGCTCATGATCAGCTCTCTCGGCACTCGATCTATGATTTTTTCCATTGGTGTATTCGCCATTCGGCAGGGAATTTTTGCAAATTTAGTAAAAAATCTATTGACGGCAAAATTGGTTGTGGGTTTGATAGCTTTTGATGGCTTTTCGAGGGGGGGCTGAACAGTCCCACACAATTCAAATTCGACAAAGAAACTCCCGACTAACGACTGACTAATGACTAACGACTCCCGACTAATGACTAACGACTCCCGACTAATGACTAAAGACTAATCTTTTCCGGTTTTTGCGATTGGGGATTGCGGGAATCGGTGGAATTGATTAAATTTGTAGGATTATGAGGGGGGCGGTGCGATTAAACTCTATGGGAGACTCCGTTGTCTAATAATATAAAAAAGTAAATAACATGAAAAAGACAGTTTATTGCGCCTTTGCGGTGCTTTGTGCAATCATATTGGCTACGGCTTCCTTGTCGGCTAAGGGAGGTGGGAAAGCTTCGATGAAATGCGAACAGACCACCCACAATTTCGGAACAATAAAGGAAAACGGAGGCCCGGTGACGTGTGAATTCCCCTTCATCAACGAAGGGGAGGCCAACCTTATAATCTTCGACGCCACAGCCGAATGCGGCTGCACACGCCCCACTTATCCCAAGCAGCCCATAGCCCCCGGTAAAAGCGGGGTTATAAAGGTGACCTATAATCCTATCGGGCGTCCCGGGGCGTTCGACAAGATGGTGACCGTAAAGACCAACGGGAAACCCGGGAAGGTGCGTCTGAAAATCAAAGGCACCGTGATGCCTAAGTGACGGCAATTCATAATTCATAATGCACAATGCATAATGCATGATTCATGATTTTGTATTGCTTTGTGCTTTTAAAATTGAACGGCTATTTGCTATGTGGAAAAACAGGCTTTTATTTTCTATGGCGGCTGCCTTGACGGCTGTCTTTGCTATGAATGCCGAAGTGGAGTGGCTTGAGAAGAGCTATAATTTCGGCACTTTCAAGGAAGCGGACGGCCCCGTCACCGGAAAAGTCAGGTTCGTTAACAAAGGACCTGAGGCTACGTTTGTCAGCAGGGTGCGCCCGAGTTGCGGATGCACGGGGGCTTCCTACACCGAAAAGATGATAGAACCCGGCGACACCGCCACCATTTCTTTTACATATAACCCTACGGGACGACCCGGAAAGTTCGACAAGAGTGTGAAAGTATATGTCGGAAAAGACAATGAACTTACCGTAATAAGGATTCTCGGAACCGTCATCGGTTCTGAAAGTACGCTCGAATCCGTGTTTCCCGTGGAGATCGGTCCTTTGAGGGTGGAAACCGCTTTGCTCACCGCAGGGGAGATAAGGAGGGGTGCGCCCCGCCATCTCTTCCTGAACGCCTACAATCAAAGCGGCGACACGATAACCCCGCAATGGGAAAGCACGTCGCCGGCCTTGACCGTTGACCTGAAACCACGCGCCATCCCCCCGGGCGATATCGCTACATTCAGTTTTTATCTTGAAACGGAAAAAGAGAAACTTAACGGCCCGGTGGAGTATCCGGTGGAGATTAAAGCCGATGGAAAAGCCCCTGCTTCCGGAAAACGCACGGTGGAGGTGAGCGCGATAATAGTGCCTGATACCCGCAAAATGAGTGTGGAAGAAATCGACAACGGCCCGAGGGCATATCTGATTCCGGAATTCGTGGATTTCGGAGAGGTGGAAGGAGGGAAGCTTCTCGACTTCCAGTTTGCGATACTCAACGACGGAAAATCGACGATGAGCGTCGATAGGGTATATTCTCACAACGAACTCGTGAACATCACCCGCGTGCCTAAGAAGATAAAGGCCGGGAAGAAGGGGATTGTGAAAGGGAAACTAAATACCGCCGGTCTTGCTCCCGGTGCTTTCCGCATAAATGTGGAAGTCATGACCAATGATGCCCTTCATCCGGTGCGCACCGCCCGGTTGGTAGGGAATCGCAATTAGTAATGAGAAATTAGAAATTAGTAATTGTGATTAGTGGTCGGACAGGTCGGACAAGTCGGACAGGTCGGACAGGTCGGACAGGTCGGACAAAACCTTAAACCTTAAACTTTAAACCTTAAACCTTAAACTTTAAACTCATTCCGCTATATGGAACATCCGGAGAATGACAATCGATATAAAGGACTTCAGGTGAATTCCGGAGTCGCATCGCAACCCATTACCAACCCTTACCGCACGGCGCGGAGGGCGCGCAAGCGAGAACTCAGTGTCAACGATTATGTGGAAGGAATCCTGAAGGGCGACGTGAGCATACTCGGCAGGGCGGTGACGCTCGTGGAAAGCACCGCCGACGCCCATCAGGCAGTAGCTCAGGAGGTGATTGAGAAATGCCTCCCTTATACGGGCAACTCCAGGAGAATTGGCATTACCGGAGTGCCGGGGGCCGGAAAATCGACTTCAATCGACGTGTTCGGTCTGCATGTGCTGAGACAGGGACATAAACTGGCGGTGCTCGCCATTGACCCCAGCAGCGAACGTACGAAGGGGAGTATTCTCGGCGACAAGACGAGAATGGAGAAACTGTCGCAACAGAAAGACGCCTTCATACGCCCTTCGCCGTCGGCGGGTTCCCTCGGAGGCGTGGCGAGGAAGACAAGGGAGACAATCGTGCTTTGCGAGGCCGCAGGCTACGATACAATCTTTGTGGAAACCGTGGGTGTGGGCCAAAGCGAGACGGCCGTGCATTCGATGGTGGATTTCTTCCTTCTCATACAGCTTGCCGGCACCGGCGACGAACTCCAGGGGATAAAACGTGGCATCATGGAGATGGCCGACGGTATCGTAATCAACAAATGCGACGGCGACAATGTGGAGCGTGCCAAGCTTGCCGCGTCGCAATTCCGCAATGCGCTGTTCCTGTTCCCCCCGTCTCCGAGCAAATGGAAACCGGAGGTGCTCACTTACAGCGGTTATTATGAACTGGGCATAGACTTGGTGTGGGATATGATAGACCGCTATTTCGATTATGTGAAGAAGACGGGTTATTTCGAACGCAAGCGCAACGAACAAGCCAAATACTGGATGGTGGAAACCATCAACGAGCAGCTGCGCAGCCATTTTTATGGCATGCCGGAGGTGCGTGCATTATTGGAACAGAAGGAGATGAGGGTGCTCAACAATGAGCAATCGTCGTTCACGGCAGCCAAGGATGTGCTCGATTTTTATTTCGAGAAACTGAGGGGTGGGCGTTAGTTGTTTAGTCATTAGTTATTTAGTCATTAGTCATTAGTCATT
>CABRKI010000174.1 GCA_902471455.1 uncultured Porphyromonadaceae bacterium
GCTCGCTATGCTCCCTCCAAAAGAAGCCCAAATCAGCTCGAAAATCGACCGCCCATACATTAACATTTTTTGTTTTATGCACTCTTATCTCGACGGCTCTCGACTGTTATGTGCCGTCGGAGATAAAAAGTTTCAAGTCGTTGTTCCGGATGATGATGGAACTTGCGGGGACGCGCAGGTTTAATCTGATTATTGATGAGTTCCAGGAATTTCTCAATATCAATCCCTCTGTGTTCAGCGATATGCAGAACATCTGGGATACGTACCGCAACGATACCCACGTCAATCTCCTGCTGATGGGTTCGGTATATTCGATGATGCACAGGATCTTTGAGAGTTATCACGAACCATTGTTCGGCAGGGCGGATGCCATGATACGTCTGTCGGGTTTCGGCACGGCAACCATCAAGGAGATTATGCGGGATTTCCGTCCGGGCTACGGCAACGATGAGCTGCTGGCTTTCTATTGCCTTACGGGAGGCGTGCCGAAGTATATCGAACTGTTGTGCGAGGATACCGATCTGTCGATTGACGGGATGTTCAGCTATGTGATCCGGGAGAACTCACCGTTTATAGATGAAGGACGGAATCTATTGATAGAGGAATTCGGCAAAGACTACGGGCTGTATTTTTCGGTTCTCGGCTGTATCGCGTCGGGAACAAACACGCAGTCCGCGATTGAGAGCGCGTTGGGGGGTGTGACCGTGGCCGGTCATCTAAAGAGATTGATTGAGGATTATTCGCTGATCAGGCGGGTTCGTCCGATCATGTCGAAGCCCCGCTCCCAGAATGTGCGGTATGAGATCTCCGACAATTTCCTGAAGTTCTGGTTCAATTATATTGACCGCAACCAGACATTGGTCGAGATTGGCAATTATGGCCGTCTTCGTGAAATAGCGGTATCGGATTATCCGACATATTCGGGCCGTATCCTTGAAAAATATTTCCGGCTCAAAATGATGGAGAGCCACGAGTATATGGACATAGGCTCCTGGTGGGAACGTAAAAAAGGGAAGGAGGCAAACGAGACGGATATAGTCGGAATCAAGGTGGACGGGAAGACCGCCGTGGTCGCCGAGGTTAAACGCCAACGCCGCAACTACGACCATAAGTCATTCATGGAAAAGGTGGAGCGTGTAAAGTCGTGCCTTCTTATGAACTATAAGGTGGAGACGGAGCTGTTGACATTGGAGGATATGTGATATGGCGTGAGGGACTGGAGACCTGCCGGGACGGAGCTTGCGGGTCGGAGACCCGCAAGGACTGGCTGATATGTCACATAGCCTACAGGTCTATGCTTATGCGGAGCTTGCCGCCAAATCCGCGCTCTACAATGTCAAAAAGTGTACGTAGAGTTATGTTTTCTCCGTCATTCTCTACCTTTGAGATGTATGTACGCTTCTTGTCGATACGTTTCGCAAGCTGTTCCTGGGTCAGGTTAAGCTGCTCGCGTGCGCTTCTTATCTTGAATCCTATGCGTAGTGCCTCAAGTTCATTCTCAAGCCGATCGCGTTCGGGAGTGCCAACTTCACCGTAATACTTGGTCTTGATTTGGTCGAGTGTCTGTATATTTTTCATTTGATGTTGTTTTTATCAGTGAAATATTCGTTCATTATTCTTACTGCGCGCTCAATTTCTTTTGGAGGTGTTTTCTGCGTTTTCTTCTGAAAGCCGCTGAATAGAACCACAAGTCTGTTGCCGTCAAAGCAACAGAATATTCTGAAAATATCAGAGCTAAGCTGGACGCGAACTTCAAACAATCCATTTGTGCCTTCTATATATTTTGACGCTTATGTCAGGAATCTTATGGGCTTCTGTTCAAAAAAGTACTCCTGCCGATTCTCCCGACACATGCCGAAGGCATGTCCGTACATGGAGGACGTAACCCGCACAATTCGTTACAGAACCAATTTAGAGAGAGGTTTATTGCCGAAAAATAGAAAGGATGCGTGACGTACGGCACGCATCCTTTCTCTTTTATGGGGTTGGAGTTGGGTTATTTCACCATCACTTTCTTGCCCATTACGATGTAGATCCCTTTCTGGAGGCTTACGGAGGTTGTACCGGCCATTACGTCGGCCACTGCGGCAACGCCGCCTGCCATCGTGTAGACCTCAACTTTGCCGTAGTCAGCGTCGGAGGTGATGACGATCTCACCCTGACCGCCGGCGATGTTGAGCGAGGAAGTCTCCTCGGCTACGTTCTCTACGCCGGTGATGATGTCGTCAGTGATCTCAACACCCTTCTCGTCTACAATGGCGATGCGGCGGGGAGCATGCTCGCCAGTGCTCTTTACGATCTCGCTTGTGACTATCATGCGGAAAGCGGGGAAGGATGACTGACCTGAAGTGGCCTGGAATTTATTGTCTTTCAGAGCATAGACCTTGTGAGCCTGATAGTTGCCAAGGAATTCTTGAAGTCCTGTTTTCTTGAGTGTTCCAAAGCTCTTGCTGGGGTCTTCAGCATCGCCTTCGTACATAACGATCTGTTCAGCGGGAGTCTGTTTGATGGTGATGCCATGGAACTCACCCAATGAAAAGTCAGCAGAACCTTCCGTTGAGTATAAGAGGAACGGAGTGTTTGCGGGGATAGGTCCTTCGATCTTTTTAAACCAGAATTTGTCGGCGGTCTCGACGTCATATTTGCAGAGAGCATCGATATTCTCATGATCGGTTGGATCCAGGTCGAAAGGCAGACATACGGCATTCATGCCTTTATTTCCTTTGAAGGTACGGTCGAAAGTCATTGCCGTTGCGGTAATGTCAACCGGGCAGTAGAAAGCCAAGCCGTTCTGATCCTTGATCTGTACATTTGCGCAGATGTTGGCACCGTCTGTATCAGTGTAGAATACATTAGCTATGTTGCCGAAGTCAGCGGTAGCGGACTTGACAAATGTGTTGGCAGTTATGCCGAGATCTCTACCATTGGTAAATGTTCCGTTTTTCAGGTTGACATAAGCCTGGGGTGCGTTGGTAGAAGTCTTATAGACTGTGATGTTATAGACTCTTGTTTCATCAGTCAGAGTCGTCAATGTGTTTGTAGCGACGTCCGCACCAAATCGGTCGCGTGCGATGAAGCCGAGCTCGCCGATCGTTTTGATGTTTGATGTTGCTGTGCCGTTTGCGTCGTAATATGTGCCGGATCCTGTCCAGGAGGCTACGCGAGATAAGCGGGCACCGGAGGGGATATTGGCTATTTCACCGTTTATGGCAACGTTGGCAATGGTTCCGCTAAGTGTGCCAAAGAGATTATCCACATTACTGTTAAGAGTGATCACATGATTCTTGCCGTCGAAAGTTCCGTCGAAGTTGGCAATGGGTGTGTCGACAGTAACATCTTCGTTAAGAGACACAGTTTTATAGTTGGCTGTGGCATTGTCCTTAACGTTCTGGAGTGCTGTGTTGTAAGCAGCATAGGCGACGTTCAAATCCGTCTGAGCGTCTCTGAGGGCTGTGTTGGCTGTTGTGACGTTTCTCTCTGCTGTTGTGACGTTTCTGTCAGCTGTGGTCTGATCAGCCTGAGCAGTGTCATAATCATATTTCAGCTTGTCAAGTTTCGTCATATTGCCAGCTCCCTCGGCAGGAGTATATCCTTCTGGATTATTTGAGGCATTAGGAGTAGTATAATCAGTTTTTTGCTTATTATATTTCTCTATGTCGTTTAGACAGGAATTCATCGTTGTTTGATACTCTTTCCGTTTATCCTTATTAGCAAATTCACCGTATTTCCCACTCTCAATAAGAGTATTTAATGCCTCTATAGATAGTTGAATAATATATTCTTTATTACCTTGATAGGAAGTAATATCTAATGAGGGATCTGTAGTTGAATAGTCAGTACCTAAATATATTTGTAGGTTTTTTACAGTAAAGGAGGATGATTGCTCAATGTCGTTGTAAAAACTTCCCTCATCTATAGGGATCCATGGCGATCCTGGATTTTCTTTAGCAAAGTAGATAGTCAACGTTGCGTTTTTACCAGTTGTATGCTGATAATAAATTGTCGCTGTCGTTCCCGTTCCGTCGTTATCGGCCAAATATGCTTTTCTAAAGTTAGTTGCAACTTCAGAAGCATCACTTAGCCAGGAGGGATTTACCATCTCTGTTTCCTTTTCTGCTGCATCCAGTTTGGCCTTTGCCACATTGTACTCTGACTGCTTTGAGTTGATCTGCTCATTTAATGAAGCGACGAGATTGTTCGCAGTGTTATACGCGTCTCTTTTTTCGGCAACTTTAGTAGTTGCATTCTCGGCTGCTGTCTTGGCATCGCTAAGTGCTTTAACAGCATCGTCATAATTGTTTTTGGCCGTGATAGAATCGGTCTTGGCCTGTTTGAGGGCTTTGACTGCCGGGTCAGTGTCAGGCAGGGTTGCCGGGATGGAGGAGGGATTGTTGAGAGCATTGACAAAGTCCGGCCAACTTACAGTCGTGCCATTGCTCAAAGTCACCTCACCTCCCGTCGCTTCCTCGGCTATAGCCGAGTGCGTTGCTGCTGCCAGCAGCAACGCCGAGAGCGATAGTTTGGTAAAATTTTTGAATGTCATTTTGAGTATTTGTTGTTGTTATTTGTTTTCTTTTGTCTGTAAGTGAATGGAGAGCGTGGGTCAGCTGTGGTCGCTGACACTCATTCCATTAACACTATTACCGCGCAAAATTACAACAATCATCCCAACTGACAAAATACCCTATAATTTTTGGCTATTAAAAAATGTTAAAAATGTTAATTGGCGGCCCGGGCGATTGTTCCGACACATGCCGAAGGCATGTCCGTACATGGAGGCCAGAGCAGTCGGAG
>CABRKI010000175.1 GCA_902471455.1 uncultured Porphyromonadaceae bacterium
GGACAATTGTTAAAAACGAGGCCGCCAAACCGACATAAAAATGTCATGTGCTATGAGATAAAGCCTAATGTGGTTGTGCATTTCAATCTTGAGGGAGTGTAAAACCGATATAAAAGTTGTGACATTTGTCACAACTTTCGTCATTTTTACTCTCTAACTTTGCAAAATTAAAAAATTGTAACCACATAAAGAATAAGAGTGATAGGTTGTTTCATAGCAAGAATGATTACAATTTGAATTTGGGAATCGGTAAATTTTTCTTTGCCGGGAATGTTGTTGGTGGCGAACACGATTACGGCCTGGCGGAGGTATTTGTCTCTGATGTTCGAAATCCACAATACAATAAAAATATGTGAATATAGATTATATTGATATGAAGAAATATCTAACAATAGCATTATTCGCTTTGAGTGCAGTAGCATTCAATGGTTGTAACGATGACGATGAGAAGGATAATATGGTGTGGGAGCTCGTTTCTAATTCGGATGCCGAGATGATAATGGTTTCTGTTGACACTGACGGCAGCTTCTCATCACCCTCAAATATTTGGGTGCAGGCCGGTTACAAATCCGGCGATATTGCATTACGTTGTGTAAACCATCCGATCAGTTGGTCTTTAGTAGGCCCTAATGATTCTTACTACAATCCGGATATGGGTTTCACTATCTCAAAGGTTGATAATAACACCTTGCGAGTCCATTTTGATGAAGATGCTTCCGGCAAACCGGAAGCGACGGACCAGATAACAATTACCAATGCAGACGGCAGACAGATAGTCTGCAATACTTTCCTGTGGATAACGCGGTCGTTTGGAGAAGGTTTGCCTGATAACCCCGATGATTTTCCTGACGAATACAAATTCAAACTTGCAAAAGCAGGGTTCACGCCGTTCATGTATGATGAATTTCAAGTTCCCGCACCGTTCGACAATCTGTCATTTAGATTGCTTGATTATCTTGACAGATATACCTCATTGGGATTCCCGAAGTTTGTGGAACCATACGATTCCATAGTGTGGAGTGCCAAAGGCATGCCCGATACTTACCGTATCTATGAACGGAATTCGGATGAAAATATTTCGGAGGAGAAGTTTACACCTCAGTGGTCAACGCATTTCTGAAAGTCGTAATAGAACCGGGCGAGTGCAAACGCCTGTTCAAAAGGCATGGTGCCACTTGAAGAATCGGCTATTATTTTGTCAACCTCTCTGATTCGAGGCACTATCTCTGTTATCATTTTTATTGAAATATACATGAGGCATACATGAACCTCCTGATTGGAACTGCCTTATATTCCATTATATAGGATTGACAGTCCAATCCAGTTTCAATGAAATTCAGACAATCTCTTACATGAAATTACATGAACTATCCCCAGTGGGGAATATAAGCAATATCCCTGCGGTTAGTCCCTTCCGGTGTACCGACTTTTATCAGTCCCTGAGCCATCGCCTCCTTTATCACAACTGAGATAAGGGGATAATTCTTCTCGTCAACGCCCAATCTCTCACGAAGTGACTTGTTGGTAAGCATTTCATTGGCGAGATACTTGAGGCAGGCGTGTTGGTAGCACGCCATGACACGCTCCTCTTTGGAGGTATCGCTCCATTTCTTGAATGCCGAGAGTATTATGGTGGTACGAATATCGGAAACCCGATATTTTATGGGTGGCAGTTGATATTTTTCGATTGCCGTAAGTGCTTTATCCATACCGCTGCCTTTTTCTTCGCAGAAGCCCATTCTCCGCATGATGTCCGCAAGTTCTTCATTGCGGGATTGGTATTCGTCAATGAATCTGTCAGTGCTGATTAGGGGCTGGCCCGGTGAAGAAATTTCTACGCGGTCAGAATAAATCTCAATCATGGGAAATCCAAACACGTTAAAGTCCTGATGGATAATCATGTTGGCGCATATCTCCCTTATGGCTATCTCGGGATACATCCTGACATCCTCACGCAAGGCTTTGCCTATCTCTTCATTTGCAGGAAGCTGACCGTTTACCCAATCAATCATCATGGGGAAACATACGGCATACCCTTGTTCAAAGCACTGTTCCCGTACAGTTTCAACCTTGCTTTTGCCGTTATAGACGATTACCCGTACGGCTTTTCGGTACAGGTTGTCAAAATCCCGGAGGTCTTTTGCAAGAAGTATGGCACCCAGCTCAGTGATGCCATAACCGGTGAGAGATGAAATTACAAATCGCTCCGATATGAATCGTTCCATAATGCCGTCCGCTGTTTGCGGCATAGGGATTTTGAGCCGGTCAAAATAGGTTTCGACACTCAGCAGCTTGATTACATCTGAGGAATTTCCGCACTCCTTGACCACAGTCCTGTCCAAAGATTTGCTTCGGTTTATTCGCCAGAGCTTGGCCTCTTTGTCAGGGTAGCCCATCAACGGCTTGGTCAGAGACCCGACACGGATGTATGCGGTATTAAGAAAAGTCACAGGACGGTCAGTGGCTGCCGGGATACGATAAAGGGAAATATGCTTGCCGTCTGTATCAAATTCAAAACATTCGATGTCGATTCTCGGATTAAGACGGTTAAGCAGCCACATTTCAAGCTCTTCATTGCCCTTCTTATGCTGTTTTGCCTTGAAAGTTGTCCCGATCACAGCATGAGAACCGTCCTCGATACCGAACACAAGATAGCCAAACGGTTTGTTCAGCAGAGCCGCGCTGTTTGACAGAGCCGACAATCGTTGTCCGATTTCTTCCTCTGAATGAAAATTATGCTTGAACTCAACCCACTCCGTTTCCTTTGGAAGTGAAACAAGTTTGCCGAGCAATAGTGTTAATTCCTGTGATTCCATTTGGCAAAGTTACAAAAATTTCGGCAATAATCGCCTGAATCTCAAAGATTATGATTAAATTTGCAAACGGATTGGAGAAGTCCGGTCCGCGACATTTTGGTAAAATAAGAAGCGTTATGCGTCTTGCAAACTGAAAACCTGAAAAACTTTTAGTTTTGATGCAAGAGATAGCATAGTGGTTCTCACGCATATAGCGTGGGCTGCTATTGTTACATCTGCATCATGGGCTTTCTCAGGGCCTCCAATTAGACGTGGCATAGTTGGCTCACGTTTCTTTATTATAAATAATCTCTCCATTGAGCCAATGGTGGACAAGACGAAAATGAAGAAATTAAGTATTATTCTTCTTTCAGCGATGGCATTTCTGGCAGTTTCATGTTCGGACGATGTGGACTCTTCTGAAACTTTCAGGGGATATTTTGCCGATTCTGAAGGAGGTATGAGATATGATTACTATCAAGAGCCTGATACGGTTTTATTAGTGTTGAATGCTTCTAAAGTACCTTGTGATTCCACCGTGACAGTTGAAGAGGTGCCCTGCGGTGACACACCTATATACCTCGGTAGTACCTATCTCCTTACCCTTTCTGACAAAACCGCATTACTGACTATTGGTACTGAAGCGGAAAAGTATGACTACGTAGCTGACAAAACGGTGCGTAGATGGGACTATCATGCCGGAGAATATAATCTCAATAAAACAGGTTATGAAGAATATAAAATGCTGTCAGGTGTTTATAAAGCAATTGTTGTGAAAGACCATGTGAATTTCGCAACAAAAATAGCATTTATGCGTAAGGTCGGAGGTAGAGATGAGGTTGCGTTTGTAAAATATGGGCCTTTCACGCATACTGAATATGGACCGAAACGTATGCAACAAATCGAACTCCCGTCCTCAATAAAGGAATATCATCTAATTGTTTCAAAGAATGATGAATATAATTGGATGTTGATAGGAGAAGATGTTGAATATCTGTTCCATATCCAGGAATGGGATTTGATACAAACGAAACCGTCTTACAAAATTATCGGGAAATTATCGCCCACTAATTAGTGATAAGTCAATGAAAAAGTACATATTCATACTGTTGTCGCTTTTGTTGCTAAATTCATGCACGACCTCTAAAACAGTGGTGTCTCAAAATGTAAATTTGAGTAAATATGAATTTGCGTCAATTATCAATAACGACACATACCATATTCCGGCAGAGTTGATGGAGTACGAGATTCAGCTTTTCGATGCGGTGGAAAACTCTCGTTTAAAACTCGTGAGTGACGCTCGAATTTACGAATTATCTATCGAGCAACAGAATAAATTATTATTAGTTAAATATGGTGTGAATGTGCAACAGGAAGAGACAGTTGTCACAGTAAACTTCATAGACTATGAAACTGGTAGACCGGTAGCTTCCTGTAGAGGAGCTTATTCATCGCTTGGAGTTGCAGGTGCGGGCTACGACATCAAAGAAGCGATAAAACGAGTGGCAAAACAAATATCTGAGACTTTCTCTAAGTCAAATTGATTTCAATGCCCCGACTTATTGCATATATACAGACAGACATAGACTGGGATGATGTCGGCCTCACCACAACAGAATCATTATCGCAACGAGCTGATCGAACATAATTATAAAAATATTGTGATGCTTGACACCAAGCTGACCTTTCAGCTCAATAAGAGGATAGAGTTTGCCGCGTTACTTACCAACATACTCAACAAACGAAGCTATAATTACACCACTTACTCGCAGCTCTCGTCATTCGAGAGCCAGCGTCAGCTCCGTGGCCGTCAGCTTCTATTCTCGATAACAATAAGAAAATAATCAATAGGTAGTGTTTCACTGAGTGTGTCTGAGGCGAGTTCACTCAAGCCTGTAGACCTCA
>CABRKI010000176.1 GCA_902471455.1 uncultured Porphyromonadaceae bacterium
CACGACGCTCTTCCGATCTGCCGTAGCCGATATGAAGTCGAGTGCCCCGGTGCCGGCAAAAAATCCCGAAGAGATAAAGTCAAGAGCACCCATTTCATCGTCGCCATCCACTTTCCCCGAAAGCAAATCAAGAACACCCATCTCATCGGCAACCCCTCCTTTTGCAGGAGCGGGAGCGGAAACGAAATCGAGGGGGGAAGAGGCCTGGTCTGAAATGATAGAGAGAATTTCCGCCGCCGGGTCTTGCGCGAACGCAGTGACCGCCAGCAGCGGAAATATCAATGATATCACTTTCTTATTAATGCATAATGCACAATTCATAATGCATAATTTTTAAATAATGCATTATGCAGAGGGCATAATGCATTAGTCTTAAATTCAATTTATTCGAGTTCCTTCAAATCAGGCTCAGGAAGGGCCTTGGCGGAAGAGCCGGCTTTGCGCGATTCGATAAGTGGAGCCACGAAAAGAATCCAGGCGGCACATGCAACGAAAGCGAGGAATGTGAAGCCAATAAGAATCAACGCCTTGCGTGGGCTCGAAGCCTTTACGGCCACCGTGGCCGGAGTGACTATGGCATAGACAGGGGTCGTCTCCTGCACTTTTGCCTGAGCTTTCTGCACCTGCTGGGCTGTCTGGTTGTAGAGGTTGAAAGCGAGGGTAGCCTCGTTTTCAAGACGCTCCCTCACCGTTTGCGCGGAATGGAAAGCTATGCCCTGGTTACGGTCAAGGTAATCGGCATAACGCTGCTGCGCCTTATAATAGTTGTCCTTGGCCTCCTGGTTAAGTTTCTCGG
This sequence comes from uncultured Porphyromonadaceae bacterium, assembly GCA_902471455.1. Classification (GTDB taxonomy): domain Bacteria; phylum Bacteroidota; class Bacteroidia; order Bacteroidales; family Muribaculaceae; genus Lepagella. The sequence continues at coordinate 797 of CABRKI010000176.1, forward strand.
CATAGGCCAGGTCCTTGCGCGCCTTGTTGGTGCGGTAGGCGGTGATATATTCCTGCAACCTCGACACCACGGTGTCGGCGAGGATGGCCGACACGAGAGGGTCTTGCATATTCACGTCGATCGTCACGACAGATGTCTTGGCGTCAACCGAGGCGGCAATACGCTGGTTGAGCGATTCCACCATCTTGCTCTCGTCCATGGTGAGCTGGAAATTGTCGAGCTTATGGCCGGCCGGCACCTCCTCTTCCGACTTCAGAAGACCAATGAGTTTTCCCGGCAAACCAAGCACAGCCCCCCACCAGGGAGCCTTGGTTTCTTCGTCGAGAAATTGGCTGACCGTCATCTTGCGGCCGTCTTCCTTGGTGGTAACCTCCACGTCGAAAAGGGAAGTCGTGAACGGAACCGAGCTGACCACGTCGGGATAGAGCATGGGATAGACGGCATCGGTGCCCGCAGAGGAACCGGTGGAAAGTCCCGCCATCGACGCGAGGGCGCCAAGACTACCCGACGGCGTCTTATTGTCGTTGACTTCCGGAGCAAGTTTCACGGAAGTGGTGTATTCCTTAGGTATGCTGAAAGCCACCACAAGCCCAATGAGAGCACCGCAGACGCTCCAGATTATAAGTTTGCGACGTTGTTTCCAAAGCGTGGAGGCAAGTTCGAGGAGGTCAATTTCCTTCTCCTCGCCTTCATTCATATTTTTAAGACTGTCTTCTGACATTTTGCTTAAGCTTATTATTTGAAGATGTTGGTGATGGTGGCCGCCATAGTAGCCACAGAGGAGAAGCTCGTGGCGAAGGCAAGGATCTTGGTCCAGTCGGTGCCGGGAGTGTTAGGCTTTGACGGGACGATAATCTGGCAACCAGGTTCGATTACGGTGTTGCGTTTCGCCCTGGCGACAGTGCCGTTGAGATATACGATGAAAGCTTTCCCCTTGCGTGCGCGCTGTCCGTAGCCTCCGGCCTGGTCGATATAATATTTGAGTTTCTTACCGGGTTCATATACCACGGCATTGGGGAACATCACGTCGCCCGAGATCCTGACAGTGCTCTGCTGCTCCGGCACGAAAAGCACGTCGCCCGGCTGGAGCACGAGGTCATAATGGGTGCCGGGATAAGTAAGGGCCTTCTCAAGGTCGATGCCCACATTATAATATTGCGAAACGTCAATTTTGCTCAACGCTATGGAGTCGCCCTGTCCGGCGGAACTGTTGGACATCGCCAAACGCAAGGCCTCCTTGCGCGCTGTGTATTCGTCGTCGCTGAGACGGCGGGTGAGGTGTGCGCCCTTCACGTAGGCACCCTCAAGCACACCGCCGGCGCGGCGCACCACGTCGGAAATGCGTTCGTTGCGTTTCTGGAGCACATAGCTGCCGTCGAAAAGCACCTCCCCGTTTACGGTGACCGAACGCTGCGAACTATAGCCCGGGCTCTTGCGCACCTCCACATGGTCGTAAGGTTTGAGTATAAAACCCTGCCCTTCCCCTACGGCAAGGCCGTTTTCAATCGAGAGGGTATAAATCTTGGAGAGCTGCTGGGTAGCCGTCGTAGAGGATGGGTCAACGATACGTCGCGACACATCTACACGTGCCGTGGAGGCTCCTTCCAGCAAGCCTCCCGCTTGGAGGATAAGGTCTTCAAGTGTGGTGTTGGACGCGAACGGATACGTGCCCGGGCGCGCCACCTGCCCTCCGATAAACAAAGCCCCGCGCTCTTCGAGTTCATGGATGCTCGAAACCACCAGCACGTCGTTGCGCTTGAGAGGGATGTCGGCTACGGTGCCGTTGAGGATGCCGCCGAGGTCTATGGCCATAATCTGGAGTTCGAGGTCGGGTCCTTCGCGATACAGGAGCACGCGGTCGGTGTAAGCGTCGTCGGTGAGACCGTCGGCCTTGCGCACAAGGTCGCCTACAGTGGCGATATCGTTTCCGATGGCGAACATGCCGGGACGATATACGGCGCCCTTAAGTTCAACCCTGTTGGCATAACGGTCGAGAATCGTGCCGACGGTAATCATGTCGCCGTCCTGCAGACGATATGACGCGAACTCGCCGCGTTCTATATTATAGAGTTCGTTTTCGGTGCCGGCCTGGCGCGCGAGCCTCACCATGCCTGAGTAAGCGTCGCCGGTGAATCCGCCCGCATATTCGAGGATGCTTTCGATTGTCTCGCCGGGTTTGACTTCATAATACATCGGGCGCTTCACGTTGCCGTCGATGCTTACGAGCGTCTCGTAAGGGGGCACGATGATTACGTCGCCTTCCTGCAGACGGATGTTGCCGGAGGTCTTTCCGTTGAAAAGATAATCGTAAATATCGACGCCGGTAATCTTCTTGCCGTTGCGGAGCACCTCTATATTACGTAGAGAACCGATGTCGTTGATGCCGCCGGCGCGGTAAAGGGCATGGAACACGGAAGAGAACGGCGACATGCGGAATGTGCCCGGAGTGGCTACCTCGCCGAGGATATCGACCTGGATGGTGCGCACCTGGCCGAGGGTCACCTGGATATCGGTGTCGGCATCGTTCATGCCCGCATACTTGCGCGAGAATGTATTCTTGATATGTTTGTTGGCGTCGTTTATCGTCATTCCGTTGAGATAGACGGGGCCGATCTGCGAAATCATTATGCTTCCTTCAGGGGAGATGGTCTGGCGGAGATGGTCTTCCGAAGTTCCCCAGATGTCGATGATGACTTCATCGCCAGGCCCGAGACGATAGTTCTGCGGGGTAGCCAGGTTTTCGCTGGGTTCGAAAGTAAGCGCACGCGAATTAAACACCTTGTGACCATAAATCTGACGCTTAGACACCGTCCCGTCGGCTCCTTCGTCAACCTCGCGGTCGATATCGACCATCACTTCGGCCGACACATCAGACGACGCATCGTGACGCCGTTCTCTGGCAGCGCCCCCGAGTCCCTGGGTAGTAGCCACAGTCTCACTGTTCTGTTGGGATTCGAACTTGGCCTTTATTCTCTCCGCCTGTTCGGGAGTTACCCCCTTGGCCATAAGCTCCTTGCCAATCTGCTTATTACTTTTTCCGGCAGCGGTCTGCTGCTTGATGTAGTCTATCACCTGCTGGTCGGTCAGGGCAAAGGCCATAAGCGAGCAAGCCATGAAAAGTGACAGGAAAACACGCCTCATCTTCATCTGATAGTATAATTGTGTGTTTTTGTCGAGCCGCCGGCAACCGGGCCGGGGCAAGACTATTGGATAATACTTAAAGAGAAATGGAAACCAACCATCTCCAAATCAACCGCAAAGTTAATAAAAATATTTCAAAGTCATGACGGATAGCTTAAAGTTTAAGATAGTTTAAAACAGAATCAACTCCGATGCGCCCGCGGGCAACCGGAAAAAAGACATAAACGTATGCCACCATATCCTGTTTTCGACCTCATAAACGCGCCGACAGGGGCATCAAAACGGCAAAAAACACACATCTTTGCCCATTTACGAAAGTTATCGCAATTAAAATTTGTAAAGTTTGCGCGATTTTAAGTAACTTTGCAGACCGAAAACCAAGCTAATACATAAAGAATATGACAAAAGCAGAAATTGCAAGCGAAATCGCAAAGACCACCGGGCTCGACAAAGCTGCCGTCGTGTCCGTAATTGAATCGTTCATGAACGTGGTTAAAGACAGCCTTGCAAACGGAGAGAACGTTTATCTCAGAGGATTCGGCTCATTCATTATAAAGACACGTGCCGAAAAAGTAGCCCGCAACATCACCAAGAACACGTCGCTCGTGATTCCGGAGCACAAGATTCCGGCATTCAAGCCCGTGAACTCTTTCAAGGAGGAAGTTGCGAAGCAGAAATAAAAAACAATACAACACACGCAGCTACAAAACAAGAGCGGCAGCCCTTTCCATTGCGGAAGACGGTTGCCGCTCTTG
>CABRKI010000177.1 GCA_902471455.1 uncultured Porphyromonadaceae bacterium
GGCGGTGCTGTATGCCTCCGGTATTCCCGCCGATGAGATAATGCCCCGTTTCTCAAAAAAATTTTCAGACTATTGCAAACTTTCCATCCGGGAAGGCGACGGTTTTTTCTCACTCACCAAGATGACAAAATTTCTCGTGACAAACACCGGCGTGGAAAACCTGGAAGATCTTAAGATTCCAACCTATATAGGAGCGACCGATTTCGACCACGGCGTACCGGCGGTCTTCAGTTCCGGGCCGCTTGGAGAGAGAGTCTGCGCATCATGCAGTATCCCCATAGTTTTCCGTCCGGTGCGTATCGACGGGATAAACTATGTTGACGGCGGAGTGCTCCGCAACCTGCCAGCATGGACCATCCGCGACAAATGCGATAAACTTATAGGCATAAACTGTTCTCCCCTGACTAACTACCGCTACAAGAAATCGCTGTTCGACGTGGCGATGCGCACTTATAACCTTATGGCAAAATCAAATCAAGAACCTGATATGGCAATGTGCGACCTTGTGATAAAGACGCCCGAGCTTGCCAAATATCAGGTATTCAACCTCAAGGACATCCAGAAAGTGTACCTGAGCGGCTATGCCGCCGCCCACCGTGCCATTAAAGACTGGATCGCGTCCGACAGCGAAGTCCAATCATTATTAACCGCAAACCGTACCTAATTATCCAGATAGATGCCCGAAACCATTACACCCTCTAAAAAAACTGCCTCCGGTGCCTATTCCGTGAAAAAACAGCGTTCCGCTACCGGGAAACCGGTTATTTACCAGATGATTCCACGACTGTTCAGCAACCCATGCCACGACTGCGAGCCAAATGGTGACATCAGCAGGAACGGATGCGGCAAAATGAACCACATCACCTCCACAGTCTTGAAGGCGATAAAAGAACTTGGCGTAACGCACGTATGGTATACCGGGGTCATTGAGCACGGCCATGCCACCGATTATTCCGAATACGGCATCATTCCCGACAACCCTTCGGTTCTTAAAGGGAAAGCCGGCTCTCCCTACGCCATAAGCGATTACTATGACATCGACCCCGACATTGCGGAGGATGTACCCTCGCGAATGGAAGAGTTCGAGGCGCTGATAAAGCGCACCCATAAGGAGGGAATGAAAGTCATCATGGACTTCGTACCCAACCATGTGGCTCGCCGCTATCATTCCGATGCGGCCCCCGCGGGAATAGAAGATCTCGGACAAGGTGACGATGTGACGATGTTTTTCTCCCCGAAGAACAATTTCTATTATATTACCCGTCAGCAGTTCGAGCCCCAATTCCCTATCGAGGGTTACACGGAGTTTCCGGCAAAAGCCTCGGGCAACGACTGTTTCAACGCATTCCCCACACGTAATGACTGGTACGAGACGGTGAAGCTGAACTACGGTGTGGATTACGGCAACGGCACATGCCATTTCGATCCTATACCGCCCACATGGCTGAAAATGCTCCATATCCTGCGCTTCTGGGCCGGTAAAGGAGTCGACGGATTCCGATGCGACATGGCGTTCATGGTTCCGGTAGATTTCTGGGAATGGGCCATTCCACAGGTCAAGGCCTCATATCCGGATGTTATTTTCATCGCCGAAATATATGATGTCAATTCATACCGTGAATTCCTGGAGCGTGCAGGGTTCGACTATCTTTACGACAAAGTCAACCTTTACGACACCCTCCGCGCCATCCAGTGCCACAACGTCTCCGCAGCAAAACTAACCGATTGCTGGCAACGCATCGACGGCATACAGCACCGTATGCTGAATTTTCTTGAAAACCACGACGAACAGCGCTTCGCTTCAGCAGAATACGCCGGCGATGCCGACAAAGTATTACCCTCTCTTGTGGTCAGCTCCACTATTTCAAATGCCCCTTTTATGATTTATTTCGGCCAGGAACTCGGCGAAAAAGCCGAAGATGCCGAAGGATTCAGCGGTCGTGACGGCCGTACTACAATCTTTGACTACTGGTCGGTTCCGACAGTACGCCGGTGGTATAACGACGGTAAAGCCGACGGTGGCAAATCGTATCGCAACGAAAAGAACCTGCGTGCATTATACGCACATTTTTTGAGACTGCTCGGGTCGCAGAACGCATTAAACAAAGGAGAATTTTTCGATCTGATGTATGTGAACTTCAGGAACCCCGACTTCTCTCCTCACAGCAACTACGCTTATTTGCGGCGTTACAAGGATGAGGTGATACTCATAGCAGTAAATTTCTCCGACACACCGCGTGAGCTAAAGATTAACCTTCCCGAACTCGCTTTGGGACTTTATGGAATCGTCCCCGGTGAACGAACCGCCACGGATCTGCTCTCGGGCCGTAAAACGCGGGTAGTCGTTAGCGCCGATACTCCATTCTTTACCCCGGTTGCCGCGTGGGGAGCCGTGATGTGGAAATTTTCAGCCTCCAAAGCATCAGCAGCCCCCGCTCGCCAAAGGTTTAAAAATGAAGCCAATGTGGATTAAAACATACGGTCATTCAAAAAAAGTGTGACAATTTCGGTTACCATTACCGAAATAAGTAGTACCTTTGCACATCCAAAACATCTATCATCGATAATGAATCCCAATCTTCCCCCTATCAAGGTCTTTGCCGGCACCAAGTCGCGCTATATGGCCGAAGAGATTTGTAAAGAACTTGGTATCAAACTTGGCGAAATGAATATCCAGCACTTCGCCGACGGTGAATTTGAAGTATCCTTCGAGGAGTCGATACGCGGTTGCGAAGTATATCTCGTGCAGTCGACGTTCCCCAACACCGACAACCTCATGGAGCTTCTGCTGATGATTGACGCAGCCAAACGCGCCTCTGCGAAATCCGTTATCGCCGTCATCCCATATTTCGGATGGGCCCGCCAGGACCGAAAGGACAAACCCCGTGTTTCTATAGCTGCCAAACTCGTCAGCAACCTTCTTCAGGCAGCCGGTGTAGACCGCGTGATAACCATGGATCTCCATGCCGACCAGATTCAGGGATTCTTCGATGTTCCGGTCGACCACCTTTACGCATCCACCGTATTCATTCCCTATATCAAAAGCCTCAACCTCAAGGATCTGGTAATAGCCACTCCTGATGTCGGAGGTGCCAAACGCGCCAATTCCTACGCCAAATACCTCAACGTGCCTCTGGTTCTCTGCCATAAACAGCGTGCCAAGGCCAACGTTGTTGCCACCATGACCGTCATCGGTGATGTCAAGGACAAGAACGTCATCCTTATCGATGACATGGTCGACACCGCAGGTACAATCACAAAAGCCGCCGACCTCATGATTCAGGAAGGCGCCAAATCAGTACGCGCCCTCGCCACACACGCTATCATGAGCGATCCCGCTTCCGAACGCGTGCAGAACTGCGGCCTCGTAGAGATGATTTTCACAAACTCCATCCCCTTCAACAAAAACTGCCCGAAGGCCACCATCATCTCTGTCGCCAAGATGTTCGCCGACACTATCCGTCGCGTCCACAACTTTGAATCCATCTCATCGCAATACCTTATAAAATAATCGCCGGGAGAAAAATTCTCCTGTTGCATATTTATCAGCGGGCTAAGGTATCTTCCTAAGGGATAAAATTCCAGGCAGCACGTCTATTAAATTTGCACATTAAGCGATTATTAAGTAACTTTGCAAAACGAAACGGCAGGTACATTATAAAATCCTCCCCTACCGTTTCTCTTCGGGGCGTAGCGCAGTCCGGTAGCGCACCTGGTTTGGGACCAGGTGGTCGCAGGTTCGAATCCTGTCACCCCGACGAAATTCCAATAAAGGCCTGCAAGTCTGAAGCTTGCAGGCTTTATTCCAATATAACGGGGACAAAATCGGGACAAAGGTATATTGATACGTCTCTTTCGTCGCCTGTGTCAAGGCGACTCTATCTTTTACGACATAGGTTACAATACAGAGAGCAGTTCGATGTCAAACACCAGGGTGGAGCCTCCGGGAATCCCGGGCTGGGAGAATCGGCCATATCCTTGTTCAGCCGGGATAAACACTTCCCAACGGTCACCGGGGTGCATTTTGGTCAACGCGATTACCCATCCCGGAATGAGGTCACGTAAGCGGAAAGCAGGTGCCACACCCGAACGCGACGAGTCAAATGTTTTGCCATTGATCGTGCGGCCGGTATATTGAACGGTCACAACACTTCCACGTCCCGGAGAGGGGCGCGAAGAAGTGCTTTTTTTTATCACACGATAAAGCACTCCCTTATCCAGGACTTGCACCCCAGCCTCAGAAGCCTTATCTTTAAGCCATTGGCGATTCTTTTCTATATATTCCTGTTTAGCCATTTCGTGAAAATTATATGGTGCAAAATTACAAAAATCAGTCTTGATCATAGATTCAACAACGAAGTGCAAAAATCTTCGTTCTGAATAGCCCCATATTTTTTGACGCTCGCGACTTAATGGGGGATTGGGGATGGGGCTTCACAAGCCCACAGCCCCTCCCCAATCCGATATTAAGT
>CABRKI010000178.1 GCA_902471455.1 uncultured Porphyromonadaceae bacterium
TCCGATCTCGCGACAGAGCGACAGGGCGATCATACCTTCCATCATAACCCAGATTGCCTCCGGCATAAGGGAAATAAAAGTGGGCGACCTCTCTCCAACCCGCGATTTCAACTATGTGGAAGACACTTGCCGCGGGTTCATTGCGATAGCTCGCTGCAACGATGCCGCCGGTGAGGAAATCAATATCGCCACCCAGCGAGAGGTCAGCATGGAGACCACCCTGAAGACGATAGCACGCCTGATGGGAGCCGATGTGAAATGGGTCACAGACCCCGAACGTCTCCGACCCTCCACGAGCGAGGTGTTCCGCCTTCTCGGCTCAAACGAAAAAATCAGACGTCTCACCGGATGGGAGCCCCAGGTGTCGCTGGAGGAAGGACTGCAAAAGACTATCGACTGGATTACGTCAGGCGACAATCTAAAGAATTATAAACCCAACACTTACAACAAATGAAAAATCAGCAGCTCACAATCCTCCTCCTTGGCGGGGCACGCAGGGTGTCGCTCGCCGAACTACTCAAGCGTTCCGGACAACGCATTGGCTACAACATAAAAATAGTGAGCTACGACCTCTCCGAAGAGATTCCCATCTCGCTCGTCGGGAAAGTGGTGAAGGGGCTCCGATGGAACGATCCCGGCGTGGTTGACGACCTCATCCGGGTGGTCAAGGAATATGAAGTAGATGTAATCCTGCCATTTGTCAACGGGGCCATAGAGATTGCTTCCATTTGCCGCGACAGATTGAAAGACGTGTTCGTGCCCGTTTCGGATTTCGAAATGACTTCCGCTCTTTTCGACAAAGCGGAGGCGGCAAAAGCTTTCAAAGAACTGGGGCTCCCCATACCGCGCACTTATTCCGTGATTTCGGCGCAGATTCCCGCCATTGCCAAACCCCGCAAGGGAGGCTCGTCGAGAGGCATCCACATCTTCCGCAACATGGAAGACCTCATGCACCTTCAAGACCTCAAGAACTATCTCGTGCAGGAATATATTGAAAACTGTAAGGAATACACGGTTGACAGCTATATCGACAAAGAAGGGAATATCCTCGTGACGGTGCCGAGGGAAAGGATAGAGATTATGGGAGGGGAATCCACCCGCACGCGCACTTGCCACAACGAAATACTCGAAAAACTCAGCCGCGAGGTTATCGAGAAACTGAAACTTCGCGGCCCCGTCAACCTGCAGTTCCTCCACGACCTCGACGCCGACCGCTACCTTCTCATGGAAGTCAACCCGCGCCTCGGAGGCGGGGTGATTTGTTCAATCTATGCCGGCGCGCCCATCACCGACTATATCATCGGCGAAGCCCTCGGCGTGGAACTCAAACCTTGCGACGACTGGGCTTCCGGCACCCTTATGGCCCGCTATTTCAAAGAAGCTATTTTCTATGAACAGGAATAACACCCTTTGGCTGATTCCGGCAAGAGGGGGCAGCAAGGGGATTCCGGGGAAAAACGTGAAGCCGTTCTGCGGACGCCCGCTCGTGTGCCGTGCCGTTGACCAGGCTCTCGAATGCGCCGCCGACGGCGACGTGGTGTTCGTTTCCACCGATTCCGAAGAAATACGCCGTGCCGCCATATCCTGCGGCGATGTGGTGCCGTTCATGCGTCCCGACGAGTTAGCTTCCGACACCGCCTCATCCTATTCCGTAATCATGCATGCCATCGGTGAGTTCGCAAAAAGGGGGAGGCAATTCGAAAGAGTCGTGCTCCTTCAGCCCACATCCCCCCTACGCACCGTCGAAGACATCCGCAACGCCGTCGGAGCGTGGCGTCCCGACATCGACATGGCGGTGACGGTGTGCGAGGCAAAGACCAATCCCTATTACAACGCTTTCGAAACGGACTCCGACGGATTTCTCCACATTTCCAAAGGCGACGGCCATTACACACGCCGTCAGGACGCTCCGAAAGTGTGGGAATACAACGGCGCGGTCTATGTCATGACCGTTGCCTCACTGATGCGCGGGCCTATGTCTTCCTTCCGAAAAATCGCGCCCTCTCCCATGGACGCCTCCCGCTCAATCGACCTCGACACCCCCGCCGACTGGATGATAGCCGAAACCCTATGTTCAAGAAATGGACTGTAAAGAGATTCTCCGTCGCTATTACGGCTACACATCGTTCCGTCCCGGGCAATGGGAAATAATCAGCAACGCCCTCGACGGACGCGACACGCTCGTGCTCATGCCCACCGGCGGAGGCAAATCGCTCTGTTTCCAGATTCCTGCACTTGCCAAACCGGGCTGCGCACTCGTGGTGTCGCCCCTCATCGCGCTCATGAACGACCAGGTAGCCGCCCTCCGTGCCAACGGAATCCCTGCAGCCGCAGTCCATTCCAACCAAGACGAGCGCATCAACGACGAAAACCTTTACCGCGCCTCGAAGGGGGAAATGAAACTCATCTATATCTCCCCCGAACGCCTTATGGCGGACTTCGACAATATCTGCACAAGGCTCCCGGTTTCGCTCGTGGCCATCGACGAAGCCCACTGCATTTCGCAATGGGGCCACGACTTCCGCCCCGTCTATACCTCGCTCAAAGCCATAAAGGAGAAACTGCCCGACGTGCCGGTCATGGCGCTCACCGCCACCGCCGACCGCATCACGCGCGACGACATCGCCAAAGCCCTCGGCCTCCGCGACCCTTTCGCGTGGATAGGGTCGTTCGACCGTCCCAATATATCGCTACGGGTGATGTCTGACCCCGGGAAAAAGCAGAGGCTACGCATCATAGCCTCGCTTGCCGACAAATATCATCTCGACTCGGGCATAGTCTATTGCCTGAGCCGTAAGAAAACGGAAGAGATGCATGCCGCCCTCCTCGAAATGGGGATAAAATCGGTGTGCTACCATGCCGGCATGTCGCCCGCCGACAGGGCTGCCTCACAGAAGGCGTTCGTCAACGGCGATGTCCGTGTGGTGTGTGCCACAATCGCCTTCGGAATGGGCATCGACAAGAGCAACATCCGCTGGGTGGTCCACAACAACCTTCCCGGCAACATCGAAAGCTATTACCAGGAGATAGGACGTGCCGGACGCGACGGCATGCCTGCAGAGGCAATTATGTTCTATAATTTCGGCGACGTTATCCTCCGACGCAATTTCGTGGAAGATTCGGGGCAGAGGGAAATCAACGGCGAGAAACTCGACTTCATGCAGCGGTATGCGGAAGCTTCCGTATGCCGCCGACGAATACTTCTCAGCTATTTCAGCGAGGAGGCGGTGCACGACTGCGGCAACTGCGACAACTGCCGCAACCCGCGCAAGAAAATCGACGGTACAATCCTCGCCCAGAAAGCCCTCAGCGCGGTGATACGCGTGAAGTCGATGGAAGCGATGAACACAATCATCGACATTCTGCGCGCTTCCAACCGCGCCGACATAATCCGGAAGGGCTACCATCAGATAAAGACGTATGGCGCCGGGCGCGACCTCGGCTCGCTCGAATGGCACAACTATATGCTGCAGATGGTGCAGCTCGGCCTATTCGAAGTGGCGTATGACGACAATTTTCATCTCCGCCCAACCCCGCTCGGCATGAAGGTGGTGAGGGGTGAACAGCGCGTGGAACTTGCCGCGTTCAACCCCGTGGAGGTATTCACGCGCCAGAAGCCGTCGAAGAAGGCTGCCGCACCGGAGCGTAAGCTCTCTCCAGAGGAGCGACTGATGGAAATCCTGAAGAAAACGAGGAAAGAGATTGCCGAGGGCGAGGGCATAGCCGATTATATGGTGTTTGCCGACACGTCACTCGCCGACATGGTTCAGAAGCGTCCCGCCGACATCGATGCCTTCCGCGAGATAAACGGCGCCGGTGTGCTCAAGACCGTAAAATACGGCAGGCAGTTCATTTCCGCCATACGCAAGTTCGAAACCGGCAAAGCGGGGCTTCCCGCCGGCACAAGCCAGAAAGAGAGCCTGATGCTCTTCGAATCGGGCATGGACCCTGAAACAGTGGCGGGAATAAAGGGCATTTCCGTAGGCACCGTCTATGGCCACCTCGAACAGTGGGCGCTCCAGGGGAAAGACATCGACTTCCGGAGGCTCGTCTCTATCGAGGAACTCGACAACGTCTGCGCCGTCTTTGCCAAAGACCCCGAACATGCCTACGACATCCTGAAGGACCGATACGGACTGCCGCCACACGTCATCAGGATGGCACGCACGGAGGCAAACCTCAATTCCTGAAAAACCTGCGGAGGCGCAGGGGCGTTATATCTTTAAAACGCAAAAGCCATGTCTGACCTCCGCACCGCACTTGGAAACATATTCCCCTCCGACCGCATACTCGATTCCCGCCTGCTCCGTGAAATCTACGGACGCGACGCCTCTTATTTCAATATCATACCGCAAGCCATCGTGCGCCCGCAATCTGCCGCCGAGGTGGAGCGGCTGCTCGCCCTCGCCCGCGGCATGGGATTCGGCGTAACCTTCCGCACGGGGG
>CABRKI010000179.1 GCA_902471455.1 uncultured Porphyromonadaceae bacterium
GCCAGTACGTTGTTGATGAAAGCCTTTAGCGAGCATACGCGCCCTTTCTTGCGGCCGAACAGGATACTACGTATTTTCCATACAATTTCAGGGTCTATCTCTGTCGTGACGTATTTGACTTGTGGAGCCGCATACGTATTGTTATATACGAATCGTTCCATGTATTCGTGAGTACGATTCGGGAGAGAAGGGTTTTCATATACATCGGCTTCCATAACGGCTTTACCATTTGAAGCCATATGCGTTGAAACATCGGGATTTTTTCTGCCATCCTTCGGTATTACCCTGAAATTCCTGTCGGAAATAGTTGAGATTGATGCTGATTTGGGCATAGCTGGTTAGAGTTTGGGGTTGATTACATCGGCATACTCCTCAAAATGGGATGCCAGTACATTGTTGATATAGGATTTGAGGGAGCAGGAACCGTTCTCGAAAGCGATAAGCCTCTTGATTTTACCAATCAGAACCGGGTCTATCTCTACCATAAGGAATTTGACCTGTGGACGCAGATAGGTCGTTCTCGTGATAAACCGTTCACGGAACTGTGCCTCCCGTTTTGTATCGGCAGAAGATTGTTCCGAGGGTGCGTGACTGGATTTGGTGGACGCAGCCCTGTCTTCTGACGAATCGGGTGTGTCAGGCGTCGGACTTTCTTTAGGCTTCCTTTTCAGCGTTGACAGAGAGGAGGACTCCTCTCTGAATGACCTGATGAACTCATCGGGATCGATTTCCGACTCATATTTCTTTGCCATATCGGTCAGAGTTTGAGTAAGTCGAGCAATTCATCGGTAAGTTCCGGCAGGCGGGTTCCTTTTAGCAGTGTCTTGTCCGGCGGCATAACCGTCGAGCGGAACACGGCGCGGTTGAGCGTCTTTGACCCTTCACGCCTATACTTTTTGGTATCCGGGATCTTGGTTTTAAGCGTCATAAGACCGTATTCCTCGAAAACGGCCTCATACTGGTCGTAGAGGTCTGTTTTCTCGCGTGCATCGACGAGGTTCCAGAGCATATACATCTGTTTGACCTGTGTGCGTCCGGTAGTGAGCCACTCCTGTATCTTCAGGGCGAAGGCGAGTGAGCTTTCAAGGATAACCTTGTCGGCTGCGACGGGCACGATAACCGTATCCATGCAGTTGAGAATGTTGACGACACCACGGTTATTGACCGTGCCTGGCAGGTCGAAGAAAACGATGTCTATATCGTTGCCGTCCTCGATGATGTCGCGTACCTTCTGCATAGCCTCCTCCGGCTTTGCCGTCAAGAGAGGATAAGGCGCGAGTTTAGTCTGGCGCAGATTGTCGGAAAAAAGTTTCTTGAACTGGGGGCTGCACTCAATCAGGTCTTTGTCACGCTGGCGCATCTCTTCGATGCTGTACTGAGGATAGTCGCAGTCCACAACAAGGACTTTCAGCCCCTTTACATAGTAGAGGTAACTCGCCGCCAAAACGGTCAGAGTGGTCTTGCCTGCTCCACCTTTCTGGGTGGAGAAAGCGACAAATTTGGGGTCTGTCATAAAATTAAATTTGGATTTGGATGTAGTGGTGGTTGCATAGCGGTTACCGTCAGCGTATCTTCTGACACGGATAGACCGGGCTTCTATCGGTGTGAAACAGTGCCGGCATATACTATGCGGGGATTGACAGCTTTCTATGCCGCATATAGCGACCTTCCTCCGCTGTCGGGAGGGCATCGGCTATGTGAGCCGGAAATGGTTGGGTTCGTCAGTCATGTCTGGTTCGGGTTTGGATGTGGAGTTTAGTGGTGGGTTCTGTCTGTCACTCATAGCTGTCAAGCCTTGAAGCCATCAAGCTATGAATTATAGATAAATAGATTTGTCAATCAAACAGTAAATAATATTGCAGATACATAAATCTATAAGACTGTATCTTTATCGTTCATTAAACAGTTCCAATTCCATATCTATAAGTTGAACTTTAAGGAAGGATACAGATTTGTCTAAAAGCAGATATATCTATCAATAAAACCAATGTTCTCAAGACAGATTGAAAATCATACTTGCAGTTCAATGGATAGTTCTATAATAAAGTCTGTAAGTTGAACTCCTTGAAGGCAGGTTTAACTGTCAATCTCTACACAAAGAAACAAATAATTCTGCAAACTGGCAAATCTAAAAATAAGCCAATTTACTGTGCGTAAGAGCATTGTCCGGCTATGTCCAACTATGTCCGGCTATGTCCGAAAAACACGGTCGAATTTTTAACATTTCGCCGTGAAGTTTTTTTGTCGCCGCACCGGGCCGTGTCGCAATCGTCAGGATTTTTCTCTCATCGCTGGTAAATCAGGGATTTTTTTCGTATCTTTATATCAGCATCACGGTGATTTTCTTCCTCCGGGCGATGAAAAGCGGCTTTTCTCATTGTCATCATAATGATACCGGGCATCATTGACTGACATTGCCGATTTTCTATTAAGGAAGAATGTCCACATAGACATAGCAAGGTGTCTTTTCGGGGTCCGAAAAGGTTTCGAGGGACCGACAGTCCACACGAAACGACCTTGCTATGTAGGATATATCTCCAAAGTCGAATATCCCTCGATTTTACTGCGTAGGCATTGACACCCTTGATGCGCTCACCACTTATAATCCACATTTTATGACTGATTTCGTTAACAAGGGCGGACGACCGCCGGTTGCCAACAAGTGCAGCCACTGCGTCAAGGTACGTTTTGACGACCTCGAATGGGATGAATTGTCCCGGATGATGGAAAGGGCAAACGCGACTGTTAAGGCCACTTTCATCAAGCAGCTCATCTTCGGCAAACCTTTCAGGGTGCTGACCACCGACAAATCGCTTGCCGTCTATTGTGCCAAACTATCCGAATTTTTCTGCCAGTACCGCACAATCGGGGTAAACTACAACCTCGTTGTGAAGGAGCTTCGCACTAATTTCACCGAAAAGAAAGCAATGGCATCTCTCTACAAGCTGGAGAAAGCCACAATCGACATGATTGCCGTGATGACAGATGTCATGGCTCTGTCTGAGAAATTCGATGAACAATGGTCGCAAAAATCTCGATAGGCTCGTCGCTCTACGGTGCATTGGCATATAATTCCGAGAAAATCAACAAGGAGGAAGGCCGTCTGTTGGGAGCCAACAAAATCATTCTTCCGGCAGACGGGCAAATCGACATCGGTCGTATTGCCGAAAATTTCAGAGAGTTCATGCCGATGATGGGGCGGACAAAAAAGCCTGTCCTTCATATCTCGCTCAATCCGCACCCGGATGATAAGCTCACGGATCAGGATTTTGAAATCCTCGCCCGCGAGTATCTGGAGAAACTTGGCTTCGGGGAGCAACCTTTCATAATTTACAAGCACGAGGACATCCACCGGCACCATATCCATATAGTGACCGTTAATGTCAACGAGCAGGGCAAACGACTCAATCAGGACTTTCTTTTCCGGCGGAGCAAGAAGATTACCACCGAGCTGGAGGAAAAATACAATCTCCACAAGGCGCAGCGCGAGAAAATCACTCCCGATATGCCCATCAAGAAGGTTGACCCTTTGGGCGACATCAAGCGGCAGGTTGCCAACACCGTCAAAATGGTCGGTATGCGATACAAGTTCCAGACTCTCGGCGAGTATAACGCCGTTCTCTCCTTATATAATATAAGGTGTGAGCAGACCGACGGCAGAGTGAATGGTCGTGAGTATCACGGTCTGGTGTATTTCGCCACCGATGATGATGGCAAGGTTATCGCCAATCCGTTCAAGGCTTCACGCCTCGGCAAGTTCGCAAGCCGTACCGCCGTGGAGGGACGCTTCGAGCGCGCCAAAGACAAGATTGATGTCGCATCGACAAGGAACAGAGTTGCCGATGTGCTTTCCCGCACCACTGATAAGGAGGATTTTACATCCAAGCTGAAGGACTGCGGCATAGATGTTATTTTCCGCTACACCGACGAGGGGCGCATATACGGCGTTACGTTCATCGACCACAATGCCATGACGGTACTGAACGGTTCTCGGCTCGGCAAGCAGTTCTCGGCAAATGCACTCAACGAGCGTTTCAACAATCAGCAGGCGACAAACGGTGTGCCGATTCCCGACACTCCCGTTATTGAGCCTGAACCGCAACAGAACTCTGCCCCCCATTCGGATACTCAATCCCAAACCGCCGACACTCAGACACCGTCGGATGGGCAGCAGCACTCCACAGGCAGCCAGCATCAATCTGCCACTTCCCACTCCACCACGGATTATGGCGACAGCGATTTCACGCTTCCGGGTCTTGACCTGTTCCAGCCGGGGCAATCGTTCAATCCCGACGAGGAAGAATTCCGCCGCCGTATGCAGCGAAAGAAGAAGA
>CABRKI010000180.1 GCA_902471455.1 uncultured Porphyromonadaceae bacterium
GGCCCACGTTGGCATCCACGGCAGCCTTGCCGGAGGCCGACGTGGGCCGTCCAGGCTCATGCTGGGGAAGTTCCTGCGCAATATCCACGATATTTACCTTTCCCGCTTGTGCGGCGGAAGGGGAAGCGGCTTTATGGAATTTCATTTCCTCGAATCCGAGCATCTTGCGGCACTTTTCGGCAAGGGCATGAAAGCCGAACACCACCGGGGTGCAAAGCTCGGTCATTGTTTCGTCGGCAAGGGCACCGAGAATCACCTCGTAGCCTATGCCGTTGATATCTCCGTGGGTTATACCCACTTTTATAGGTTGTGACATGTTTTTACGTTATGATTGTCAAGGATTACGCTTGCCCGCGAGCATGCCGCAGGCAGCCATGATGTCTTCTCCTCTCGAGCTTCTGACCGTAGCCGTAATTCCCTTTGAATTAAGATAGTTTCTGAACATAAGCATGCGTTCCTCGCTGCACGGATGCAACTCCACTCCGGGAATGGCATGGAAACGTATGAGATTCACCCTGCAATCAAGGCGACCTATCAGGCGTATCAGCTGGTCGGCGTGGGCTATATCGTCGTTCACCCCACGCCATAGGATATACTCGAGCGACAAGCGGCGCTGATGGCTGAAATCATAACCGGACAGCACTTTCATCACGTTGGATATGGGAAACGCCTTCTGGGCAGGCATCAACTGCAGACGCTCCTCGGGGTCGGCGGTATGCACGCTTATCGCCACATGCACCTGTGTCTTTTCAAGGAGGTCCTTGAGCTGCGGGAGTTTGCCTACGGTCGATACCGTGATTCTCTTAGGACTCCATGCCATGCCCCAAGGGGCGGTAAGGATTTCTATTACCGGCAGCACTGCGTCAAGATTGTCGAGTGGCTCGCCCATCCCCATAAACACCACATTGGTCAGTTCCCCGGCTGCCGTTTCCCCTTTTGCAGGGGCCGGAGGAATGCTCAAAATCTGGTTCACAATCTGTGCCGCGGTAAGGTTTGCCTTGAATCCGAGGCGCCCTGTGGCACAGAAATAGCAATTCATTTTGCATCCCGCTTGCGAAGAGACACACAAAGTGGCACGGTCACGGTCAGGGATATAGACACTCTCTATAGAGCGTCCGTCGCCGACATTGAAAAGGTATTTCACAGTTCCGTCGGAAGATTTCTGCCTTGACACAGGTTTCTCCCTGCCTACCGTATAATTGGCAGACAGCCATTCCCGGTTCTTTTTCGAGATGTTGACCATCTCGTCAAAAGACGTCACCTTCTTTTTATAAAGCCATTCGGCGAGCTGGCGTCCGACAAACTTCGGCATGCCCCCGGAGAGTGCCACTTTCACAAGTTGGTCAAGCGTCATGCCGATAAGTGGGGCGGGCTGGTTGGTTGATTGCATGAGAATCTGAATTATAGAGAAAGGTCGCCGCCTGTCAACACGGCGACGACCCTTCACGTTGTTATCGTAACTGACGGGTGTCTGGTCAAAAATATCAGTCGCCCGCCTCGAATTTGTAAATATTGTTGGTGTATTTCTTGGCACCCTTCAGCATTTCAGCCATATTGGGGTTGATAAGCTGGAAATACTGCTGCTCATACTGCTGCTCGCTATAAGGGAATTTTTCGGTGGCTTGCGACGTAATCTGATATGCATAGACCCCGTTGTCACCTTTCACCACAACAACCTTGCCAGGTTTCGAGCCGGCTATTTTACCCATGACGGCGGCATCGCGCACCTGGGCGTTCCTGCCGAAACGGAAATTGGGATTGTTGACCGACTCCGCCTCCATAGCCTGCGACACTGAAGCCATGCTGCCTGCCTTGGGCTGGTATTGCTTCACAAGCTGGTCGCCGGCTTTCGATTTACGGGCACGGTCGGAAACGAACGAGCTGACCTCACCGTTGGAGAGGGGCACGTAATCGTCATACTCGGCAGTCACAGCCACGGCGTAGAGTGCCGGAGTAAGAGCATCTTTGCTTTCATAGATATGGCTCACCTCTCCGGGTTTGGAATCTATGAGCACCCAACGCACCACCTGACGGCTGTCGGGGTAATAGCTGTTCATGCCTGCCATGCGGGGCACGGCGGGGGAAGAAGCCGTGAGGCTGAGGTCTTGCACCGAATAACCGGCCTTGGCGGCATTTGCCACAAAATCTTTAGCAGTCTTGTTGTCTTCAAGGAATTTCTCAAGCTTGGCACGCTCTTCGTTGACAGTCTTGCTGCTGGGTTTGAGTTCATAAGTCACTTCGTCATACTCATAAACGTCAACCGGTGCGTTCCTTTTAGACACCTGGGCCAACACTGCGCCCTGGGGGGCCTCCATGAGGGCCACATAACGGCCTCCGGCATTGAGGAGGGTGTCAAGCTGGCCGTTTTCAAGAACGCCCGTACGTCCCTGTGCCGTGAAAAGGGGGAACCACTGGGCTGCCTGGGTCATCACGCTGTCAGTGCCGAATTTCTTTGAAACGGAATCGATGGGGAGTCCGGAATTAAGGCTTGCAAGCACCTTAGAGGGAAGCTTGTCGCCTACGACCTGGACAATGTTGAGCTGGATGGAATCGATGGCGGTGGTGCGTTTCCCCATTTTCACGATAGTGAAGCCTTTTATGTTCTCTGAAATAATCTTCACCGAATCAGGGGAAGCGGTAAGCACATAATCTTTCACAGCACCGTAGGGAAGGTCTTTCGCACGCAGTTCACGACGAGTGGAAGCAACTCCTTCTTTCTTTATGTCTTTGGCAAGCTGTCCGGCGCTGTCGCGGAGCGACTCAACCGTCCTGACGGCAAGCATGCGTGCATCTTCACGGTCTGCCACCGAAGGAGTGACATTTACGGCGATAAACTTCACGTCTTTCGTGGGGGCATCGACTTTGAACATCCCTTTCACCTCGTTGTAGGCAGCCGAGATTTCGGCATCGCTCACCGCATATTTGGCAGGGTCAAGCTGTCCGTAAGGATGGAAAGCGACATTGACATTGCTTGTAGCCACGTAATCGTTATAAAGAGACTTCTTGTCGAGGTCGTTCGCCTTAACTGTGCCGTAAAGGAGACGCTGATACTGCTGGCGCTTTATGAGTTGTTTCGTTTCTTCCTCCATAGCAACCCACGCCCTCTGGAAAGGAGCCATCTGCGCGTCGGTAAAGCCGTTGCGTTTCGGATTAAAAATAACCTCGTATGCCTGCTGGGGGGTAGAGACGCTCATTCCTGAAGCGTTGAGTTGCTGCATCAGTGTCTGGAAACTCGGATTGATAGGGTTTTCCATCACAAAGAAGCGGAGCTGTTCGCCGGAAGTCTGGATTCCCGCATCTTCGGCTGCCTTGTCGAGCAAACGCTCGCCGACGAGTTCGTCAAGGGCGGCCTGCGAAAGGAGCTGCGTGTCGAAATTGGCAGCCTGCGCCGGATTCTGCTTGCGCGCCTGCTCATAACGGTTGTTGAGTTCCTCACGCTTTTGGATATAGTCATTATAATCTATTTTCTCCCCGCCGATTTTAGCCACCGTAGTGTGGTCGCCGAAGAGATTACGGCTGTTGGTGATTGCATCACCGATAATGAAGGCAAGGAGTGCCACACCGATCACTATGATCAGGAACACTGACTTGCTTCTGATTTTCTCTAATGTTGCCATTCTGTGCTATAGCTGATAATTGTGTTTGATTAATTCGTTTGAAAAAGCTGCACCCGGGCAACACACCTGAAACAGAGATGCTGTCCGGAAACAGAGGGAGACCATGTTGGCATACGCCCTCAATTGAGCACGCAAAGATAACACTTTTGCATCAATTACCCAATTTTAGAGCCGAATTATTAAATATTTTTCAACAATAAAGCATTACGGCCTCCTCCCGGCACTCTTATTCAAGCTAAACCGAATGCATTTTTGATATCATCGACACGGTCGGTCTTCTCCCACGTAAAGAGCTCCACTTCACGCACGATCGGTTCTTTCTCATAGCGTGAACGGAATGTCTTCGTGACGACCCTCGGCTCCTGGCCGAGATGTCCGTATGCTGCTGTCTCCCGGTAAATAGGATTACGCAGTTTAAGGTCATTCTCTATGGCTCCCGGCCGGAGATCGAAAAGCTGTGGTATCTTTTCGGCAATCATGGAGTCAGACACGCCCTCTACGGCAGTGCCGTAAGTATCGACAAAAATGCTGACCGGCTCCGCCACGCCGATGGCATAACTCACCTGCACAAGCATCTCGCGTGCCACTCCGGCAGCGACCATGTTCTTGGCTATGTGACGGCACGCGTATGCCGCCGACCGATCTACTTTCGAGGGGTCTTTGCCGGAAAACGCACCGCCCCC
>CABRKI010000181.1 GCA_902471455.1 uncultured Porphyromonadaceae bacterium
TTCCCACCTGTTTGGCTATGAAGGAACGGTTGGCGAAATACTGGAGATGCGGCGACCGATGGGCATCAATGGAAAACGGCACACGCATCTGACCGAATGTAAATTTTAACCGCTCTTTCGGCTGGAGACGGACGTAAGCGTCAAGCATCTTGATAGCTCCCTCATCCGAGAGGTCTATCTCTGCCTTATATCTTACAATCGGTATTATTTTCCCTTCAACACTCATACGGGCATTTCGTATCTCGAACCGGCCTTTCCCTATGGTCGGTTCATACTCATATTTTGCCCGTATTGTGCCATGAATTTCCGGCAAATAGGAATTTTTTGTTTCCTGCGCCATCATAGAGGATGTAAAACCGGTTAATATACCCAGAATTACGAAAGCAGCTTTTTTCATTGCAACTAATATCTATCTTGTATGAGTTTTCTCGTATATGATTTCACCCGGCGTTTTTGTTTCCTGTCCCATACAGGCTGCGTAAACAATCCCGGAGAGGACTGCCATTATATAAATCCAAAGTAGAAATTCTTTCACCTTATTTATGACCTTTTCAATTCGCATGATTGAAATATTGTTTAGTACCGCAAAATTAGATTTATTCCATTTCATGAATATTGCATAATCATTAACAATTTATTGCATTGCTGATGAGACGGGTATGATATACTTCCTATTCAGAATTTCTGCAAAATCAGATTCTAACTTTACCGCGTAATTTCAAACAAGAAGATATGAAAGGATTAGCAATATTCATTACATCGTTATTTGTAACTATGTCCGTTTCAGCTCAAACCTCATGATACCCCGGCTCTGAAGCAGAAAGTGGAAAAACGCAGGAATCCCCGCATCATCTATGTTGGATTAAGCTGGAACTTTGGAAACGGAGGCAAGAAACAGCATCATAATGTGGAGTATGATGAAGAAATGTAATGTCATGAAGTACGGGAAAAGAATACTTACACTCCTTTGGAGCGTTATCCTACCGGTAATGGTGTTCGCCTCAAATGAAAATACCGACACTCTGACTGTCGATACTCTGAAATGCCAAGAGATTAAGAATCCTTACGGATTCCGCCCTACCCAGCTTATCATCCCCGGTGTATTGATCGGGGCAGGATTTATAGGGCTGGAAAGCGACTGGCTGAAATATACAAACCACGAAACAAAAGAGGAACTTCTGGAACATCCTCATTCAAAATTAGGTGTTGATGATTTCAGCCAGTATGCACCTTTGGCAGCAGCTTACGGATTAAGATTTTGCGGGATAAAAGGACAGCATGATTATGTTGACCTCACCATTATATCCGTCACAGCCTATCTCCTTACAGGGCTGTCGGTCTATGGAGTGAAAACACTGACAAGGGTTGAACGCCCCGATGGAAGCACGCGCAACTCTTTCCCTTCGGGCCATACTGCGACTGCTTTTGCCGGTGCCGAGATATTGCGCCGCGAATATTGGGATGTATCACCATGGATAGGTGTCGCCGGATATGCCGTCGCTGCCGGAACCGGATTCTTGCGGATGTATAACAACCGTCACTGGCTTACCGATGTCGTGGCAGGTGCCGGATTCGGTATCCTCTGCGCTCAGGCTGCATATTGGCTTTATCCTGTGATAGCCAAAACATTTTTTCATAAACGGTATAATGCCAACATATTCTTGTCTCCATACGTCTCACAAGAGAGCAAGGGACTGGCATTGCAGTTGACATTTTGAATAATAACATACGCTATTGCTGAATTCAAGCGCGGATACCATTCAGAACAAACAGAACGAGTCGATTTTTCACCTCTATCCACCGATTCAAAGGATTCGATGTTTATAGTGTCAATAATTGCTAAATCCTATCGTTCACCTATAAGAATATAAATTTCTTAAACGCATGGTTGCATTGTGCAACTGTGCGTTTTTATGAATAACATTGTCGTCGATATTCATTTGGAGAACATCCGACAGCTTTTTTGAACGCACGGCTAAAATATTGTGGATATTGGTAGCCAAGAAAATAAGACACCTCCCCTATCGATTTATCCGGACGAACAAGCATTTCTTTTGCAAGAATCATTGTTTTTTGTTGGATGTAATCCAATGCGGTTCTTCCTGTTTCCTTTTTAATCAAGTCCCCGAAATAGTTGGGCGACAAACAAAGTTCAGAGGCACACCATGCTACGGTGGGTGTGCCAAGTTCGCTGGCTTTGCCCGATTCGAAATATCCGTCAATCAATTCCTCGAAGCGCGTAAGGATGTCTTTATTGACTTTCTTCCGGGTAATGAACTGCCTGTCATAAAAACGCAGGCAATAGTTCAGAAAAAGCTCTATTGCTGAGGCTATGATTGTATTGCTATGCTTGTCTCCTCCGTAATTTATCTCATCATCAATCTTTCTGAAGCAATCTATTATAGTATTGCGCTCACGCTCTGACAGATGCAGAGCTTCATTGGTGGCGTATGAGAAAAATGAATAGTCTTTGATATGACGGCCAAGTGACGTGCCATGCAACAGTTCTGGACTGAAATAAAAGAGGCTAAGGCTCGTAATCCCCGGGGAAACATTCAGATACCGTCTGCAAGCAACAGACGGACATCCGGATATACCGGTGTGCTTTTCCATCCTGACCTTTTATGCGACACCCCTTTGGAAAGTGAAATCACACGCTATGCGTGCCGTTGTAACTGTCATAAGAAACTGTGCGACAACGACAGGAAAACAATACACTGTTGTCTTAACCTTATAGCCACTCCATCGACCGCTATAGCAGCACAATTATCGTATCGCAAATAGGTCTGCTATTAAATTATTGTACCCGCATCTGCTGCAATAATTGATAAGAACAAAAACAATCATAAAGCAATGAAGAATTTACTTTTGACCGTAATCGCGATGTTGGGAATCACAGGCTCCTCAGCGCAGGCAAAGGATCTCGTAGCCTATTTCTCGGCGCAGGGCAAATCCTTACTATGACAGCGACCGTATTCAGAAGGAAGCTTACAATGATCTTCGCCCGGCTATCGCCAACCCTCCTTCTCAGGAATGGATCAACCAGTATGACCGGATATATATCGGTTCTCCTTGTTGGTGGCATCAGCCCGCGATGGTCGTATGCACCTTTCTTGAATCATACGATTTGAGTAACCATGTCATCATACCCTTTTTTACATACGGAGCGACAACGTATCTGAACGAATCCATGCAGAAAATCTACAAGTGTACCCCCAATTCAGTTCATATCCCGGCAACACTGCCGGAGGATCTGGACGCGGACGACATTACGCGCCCCGGTCGCCCCGACGACGCAGGAATAGATATGCCCGGCAATGCAAGGGGTGTGGAGGAATACTACCAGATCAACGGAGCTTCACATATACAGACCTACTATGTTCCTGAATATGTTGAAGACGCCGTAAACAAATTGAAAGAATTTTTCGGAAATAAACTTTAATCAAAATGACACGAATACTATATTCCATTTCAATCATTCTCCTTTCGTTTGCTTTCACCGCCTGTTCCGGGAATGTTCAGGAAAGTACAGCCGATAACACTCCGACAGAAGAATCAGCCCAAACCGAGACCAAATATAATCAGCCCCGCAAAGACCTCGGCCGTCCCAAATCCGTACTAATACTCTCGTCAAGTCCTCGTCGCGGGGGCAACAGCGAGCAACTGTGTCTGCAATTCAAGAAAGGCGCGGAAGAGACCGGAAACACCGTGGAGATGCTTAACATTAACGATTACGATATCCGATATTTCGACCAGCGTGAATATGACCGTCAGGCGTCGGCAGCACTGACAGACGATGCAGCCGCCATTATCGCAAAGATGAAAGAGGCTGATGTCATTGTCCTTTCATCGCCCGTGTATTTCAACAATATTACAGGGCAGATGAAAGCTCTGATTGACCGCGTTTATGGTTATGAGAAAGACCTGGGCGGCAAAGAGTTTTTCTATATCTCCACCTCCACCGACAGAAGCGAGGATGGCGTGAACTGTGTGTTCGATGCTTTTCATGGTTTTGCAGTCTGCTTGTACGAGTCGGTCGAGAGAGGCGTGATAAAAGGCAACGGGGCGCGAAACCGAGGGGATATCGACTCGCATCCCGCCATGCAGCAAGCTTACGAAATGGGTAAGACAGTCTGACACATCTTTTGTATCAATAAATATGGAGACGGATAATGGAATGACCCGCAGAAGCGCATTGAAGCTCATGATTGCGGACTCATATTCGTATGGAAGAGGGAGTGCCGTAACCGGCAGTTATGAACTGACAATTACGGCACTCCCTCTTTTCTTTATTCTT
>CABRKI010000182.1 GCA_902471455.1 uncultured Porphyromonadaceae bacterium
TTGGCTTATCTGCTGATTTTTATTTAAGATTGATTGCGTTCTCGAACTATCCTGGTGCACGTTTACTCTGAACCTTTCTCTGAATCATTCTCTGGACCTTCGTACGAGTCAAGAGTATTCTATTGGTTTTTCCGGGTAATTCTCCGGGTATCCATTTCAGTTTATATCGATTCTGTATATCCCCTGATGGACATTAAAATCTCACGTTAATCATTATCTTTGACATAGTGATTTCTCATATAAGTCCTCCTATTGTCAAAAATCCCCAAATCTGTTTGGCGCATTATGTCAACAATCCCCGAATCTTCCTTACTACGAGAATGTGTCGACGATAAGGGGCTGTGTAATTCGCGGAAAAATCACTATTTTTGCAATAAGTAAAGAATGGGTGCTTTGAGAGAGCTGAAACTGTTAAAATTATCTCACATTGAGAAGATTTCAGAGGTGTTCGATGAACCTTGTTTGGAAGCACAACTGTCTTACTGTCAAATATATGCTATAATTGTATCGAGAAAACAGCTTGGGCAGATGCGACAGCAGCACCTGCTATTACAATCAGCAACATCCAAAATCGTTTATCGGTCAGTTTAATAATTCGCCACACATTTTTGCCTCTATGAAAATTGGCATCCCCACATTCTTTATTGCGATAAAGATTTCCGATTCACCGTCATAATTTTTAGAGTACCTTACCTCATAACCATTACCAATCTTTGCATCAAGATAATCAGACAATTCTATCTCTTTAATCCTCGTTTCTTCATCGTTTACTCCCTTCCCTTTTAGTAGCTTGATTAGGCATTATGACAGTTTCTTCTAATTTAGGTTCGACATCCAAGGTGATTCTTAAATATACCATCTTGCCATCTGACGCAAGGAATGAAACATATAACAGACTGTCATCAAGCCAAAATGAAGTCGAGGGTAAATCGTATTCCAAGGCTGTGTAATAGTTGTTGATATCCGACACAGATAAATTCCGGTTCTTGAATGTCTGAAACTCCCGGAGATATGAATCACCGCGTTTATAGAAATGTAAATCAAGAAAACCGTCGCAGTCAAATCCTTTTTGAGCTACCATTACTCCGGTGGGTGAAATCGCGAAAGGCAATAGCATCTCACCTAAATATTCACCCGATAAATCATAGCAGTACAATTCACAATCATGTAATGACGAAAGCATAAACCAATACATACCATACCTTTCTACAAGGATTAAAGACTTGCTTGAAAACATAGCTTCGTATTCTTCGCCTTCAAGACCAATATCATAATTTTCAAGTCGTGTAATGCTGTCTATTTTTTCAAAACGTTGCCTGGCGTCAAGAATGATTCTATCGGTTATGGCATTCTCAACTACGCTGTCTCTCCAAATATCATATACAAATACAAATTTACTGTTCAGGGCTTTCGCAAAATCTTCTTTGCTGATTCCGTCAACATAAAATAGTGTCTGAGCAAATGCTATATACGCACTTGCAATCAGAATAAGGAACGTCAAAAGTCGTTTATCGGTCAGTTTCATAGCTTACCTCCTTTCTAAACACTTAATGATTTACGAGCAGCTGAGTTAAGAACCACTTGCATCCCACTCTGGAGAACTCAAGGAGATAGTCGCGATTACTCTCCGGAACAAATATATTTTCGCAAATGACCGAATCAGAGACACATATCAGTTCAGTACGATATTGAGGATTTGGTTTATTATTGTTGATTTCCAAGAGATTTATGATGACATCATTTTGAGTCCAAGAATAAGAGGCATCGTATTTATCGCCGCCGGGAGGAACTTGAATTTATATGTTGGAATCAAATAGCATCAAAGATTCAGACAATCTTTGCCGTTGGAATAGTGTGTCGGAATGAAATCTCGCTATAAATTGTGAGAAATCTTCGGGCTGTATATCTTCGTTGTTATTCATTTCGTCTGGTTGAATTAAATTGTTATTGCTACTGTCGGTTGAGCCATAACCACACCCTGATAATAGTATGAAAACAAATAAAGCAGGGCTGCCAAACACTTCCTTCCAATGTCTAAATGATAATATTCTCATCGCTTGCCTCCTCTGCTAAAGTCTTTTTTCTTTTTATTACTTTTGGGATTGAGCCAAAACAGGAAAGACAGAATAAAAAAGGCAAATCCTGAATACACACCTCTTTCAATACCTGAATCACGGCAAAAGACTCTATCAAGTACCCCATCATAGTAAAACACGGTATTGTTTTCCCCAAGGGATAAACTATCGGTTAAATTTATAGTTATACCGGTATAGTATTCCTTGCCTCTATAAATTATTTTTGCTGAAGGATGGTGTCTATAACCATGTCTCAAATCCAGTTCTATTATGTCGCAAGTTATATTATCCTGAGTGCGCTGAATCTCGGTTTCTCTGACATAACAAGCATAAATATATACTGCAAACAGTCCGACAACAACATTTATTACAACTATGGCTATTCTCCGTTTCATGGCTTGCCTCCTTTCAGTTGTTTGATGAGGTTATGAACTTCTGTCGGTGATAGGTTTGAAACTGAATCTTTAGGAAGACGGATTTTGTTACTTGACGGATAATAGAAATGGATTGCGATACTATCTGTAAAGGCATTGTCTATATCACATGATATAGAATCGGTAATCTTAATATTACCATGAGTGTAATCTATCCGGGTAAAACTTTCGGGAAGAATAAATGTGGCATCATCATTGTCAATCCATTCGCCATGTGCATAATATAGACTGTCAATTAAATGATACACATAATCTTCATTTCGGGCGTAATTCTCTCTATTGAGGGGAATGACCCACATGCGTGAGCCGTTTTGGCGTATCCTATAAATTTTAGAACCATAAAATACACCTCTTTCCTTATCAAAACGGTAGTCGCCGCTTTTCAGTTGTCCTCCTTCATAAGGCCATAAATCGAATATAGTTTCTGCCAATAAACCTGATTTGCGGGCGAGATATGCATTCCTGTTTGCAAAAACACCATTGTCACTATAAACTATATATTCATCATCCTCGGCAACTGTTGTAGGCAAAGATTCCGAACATACAAAAAGTACTGGCAACGCAAGAATCAAAGTAAAACAAAAATCTATCCGCAGCCACCACTTTAAAAATTGCGGTTTGTCAAGTCCGCTGCCGAGAGGTAAAGCCACCAGTCCAAGTAAAAAACCGACAATGAAAACCCACGTATCCAAACCCCACCGCCATGACTGATTATGTGCTATCAAACATCCCATACATAGCCATATTGGGAGGAGAGCAATCTGCACCCATACCACCCAAAGCACTATCTTATATCGGAGAGATTCGGACATAGTTCACTCTAATAGTCTATTATCTGTAATTAAGCAAAGTTACAACGAATAATCGACATTCGATGTGACAAATGTCCCATCAGGGCATGAAAATCAGCGCGGAGCGAAGAATTTTCTTAAACATCATCACTATCGGAGGCGTCGGCGGCACTTTCAGCCTCTCGGATGCGGTGCAACTGACGGCGTGAGATGCCTAAATAAGAAGCAATCTCCTGAATAGGAAGATTGTGTATGACGTTGGGATGGCGAGAGACAAGTTTATGGAACCTTTCTGTCGGTGTCTTTACAAGTATATTCAGATAACGGCAATAAGCTTCCTGTAACAGATTGGAGGAAACCTCGGCTACAAAGCCGGAATTGCGCTCTATGATAAACCGTCGTGCATCCTCGACCGACACACGCTGAACCTCGGCATCGCATCCCGCGACAATAGAGGTTAGCGAAGGCTGCTCATACAGGAATCCCTGCACATAGTCAGTAACCACTTCGCCCTCGAAAGAGAAGCCGGTCACCACTTCATGCCCCTTTGAATTAAGAGCCACATATTTGAAATAGCCCAACCGAACGACACCCACATAACGGCACAATTGCCCCTGCTGAACAATTCTATCGCCCTTGGCATAGACAACGTTCCTGCCATTAGCCGCGACATAATCATTAAGCGCCGACAGGTCAATCTTCGTCATAAAATCGTTAAGCTGCGCCATGTACCTGGTGTTAATCGTCAAATTTTAAGTTGTTTAAACTTTTTTCTTTT
>CABRKI010000183.1 GCA_902471455.1 uncultured Porphyromonadaceae bacterium
CTCCGTATCCGCCAAGTGGCAGCCGATAGACCGGTTAGGCATGTCGGTGGTGCTGCGCGAGGAGATGTACGGCGACCGGTGGTCGCCGCTTATCCCGGCGTTCTTCATGGACGGTCTCATTTCACCGAAAGGAAACATCATGCTGAAAGCCTCCGTGTCGCGCAACTACCGTTTCCCGACACTCAACGACCTCTATTTCCTGCCGGGCGGTAATCCCGATCTGAAAAACGAGCAGGGCTTTACCTACGATGCGGGCGTCAGCTTCGACGTGGGCAAACAGGGTGTCTATAAATTTGGAGGCGGCGTGAACTGGTTCGACTCCTACATCGACGACTGGATTATCTGGCTGCCGACGACCAAAGGTTTCTTCTCGCCGCGCAACGTGAAGAAGGTACACGCCTACGGTGTGGAGGTTAAGGCGAACCTGGCCGTGCAGCCGGCGAAAGACTGGCTCATCGACCTGAACGGCACCTACTCGTGGACACCCTCCATCAATGAAGGCGAGAAGATGTCGCCCGCCGACCAGTCGGTGGGTAAACAGCTGCCCTACGTGCCGGAGCATTCCGCCTCGCTGACCGGACGCCTGTCGTGGCGGTCGTGGGCGTTCCTTTATAAGTGGGCGTTCTACTCGGAGCGTTTCACCATGTCGAGCAACGACTACACGCTGACGGGACACCTGCCGCAGTATTTTATGAGCAACGTCTCGTTGGAGAAAAAACTGTTCTTCAAGCCGGTGGACGTACAGTTGAAATTTGCCGTCAATAATCTCTTCAA
Organism: uncultured Porphyromonadaceae bacterium; assembly: GCA_902471455.1. Classification (GTDB taxonomy): domain Bacteria; phylum Bacteroidota; class Bacteroidia; order Bacteroidales; family Muribaculaceae; genus Lepagella. The sequence continues at coordinate 775 of CABRKI010000183.1, forward strand.
CGAGGACTATCTGTCGGTACTCTCGCGCCCCATGCCCGGTATCAACTTCGAGTTCTTTATCGGCATCACTCCGAAATTCGGGAAAAACAAGAAAAAATCCGTAAATCCAAATCAATAACGATAAGAAAGTGTGGAAAAATCTTAGCCTGCTGTTGCTGCTTGTACTGGTATTCACAGGCTGTCATAACAAAAGTTCCAGACTCGCCGATTTCGGCAGTTCGGTTTATACCCCCGAATACGCTTCGGGCTTTGACATAAAGGGAGCAGAAGGTAAGAAAAGCGTCCTGCTCACCGTCACAAACCCGTGGCAGGGGGCCGACAGCGTCACCACGAGCCTGTTCATCGCCCGTAACGGCGAACCCGCTCCCGAAGATTTCACCGGTCAGGTACTCGAAGGGGATGCCGGACGCATCGTCTGCATGTCCTCGACCCACGTCGCCATGCTCGACGCAATCGGCGAAACGGGGCGCGTGGTCGGCGTGTCAGGCATCGACTACATCTCCAATCCCGATATTCAGGCACGCCGCGACAGTATAGGCGATGTCGGCTACGAGGGGAACATCAACTACGAGCTGCTGCTGTCGCTCGACCCCGACCTGGTGTTGCTCTTCGGCGTGAACGGGGCGAGCTCGGCGGAAGGCAAACTGAAAGAGACAGGCATCCCGTTTCTTTATGTCGGCGACTACTTGGAGGAGTCTCCGTTAGGCAAGGCCGAGTGGTTAGTGGCACTCTCGGAGGTCGTAGGCCGGCGTGCGGAGGGCGAAAAGGTCTTCGTGGAAATTCCCGTCCGGTACAACGCTCTGAAACAGCGGGTGGCGGACAACGCCCTCGACGCCCCGTCGGTGATGCTCAATACGCCCTACGGCGATTCGTGGTTCATGCCCTCGACCGGGAGCTATGCCGTGCGGCTGATTACGGATGCGGGTGGCGATTACATCTACAAGAAGAACACGGGCAACGCCTCGACGTCCATCGATATGGAGGAGGCTTACCTGCTGGCATCGGACGCCGACGTGTGGCTGAATGTCGGCATGGCGAACACGCTCGACGAATTGAAGGCCGCCTGCCCGAAGTTCGCCGACATCCGCTGCGTCCGGAACGGCTTCGTGTATAACAATAACGCCCGTATCAACGCCGCCGGGGGCAACGACTACTGGGAATCGGCAGTTGTGAATCCGGACATCGTGCTGCGCGACCTGATAAAGATCTTCCACCCCGAACTGGTGGAGGAACCGTTCGTCTATTACAAGCAATTATTTTAATTTTAAATACATCAAATTATGAAAGTGAAACTTTTTATTGTAGCCATTATTTGTTTGCTACAAAGTTGCTCAACAACAGATTTCTTAGATGAGCAGAGAGTTGAAACGATTTCAAATGATAATAATGAGGTCTCTTATGTTATTCCTCTTGAAGATGCACTAAAAAATGTCGAAAAGGTTCTTGACTGCATTAATGGTGCTTCTGTTTCAAGAGCATCATCTCTTAAATCTGTAAAGAATATACAAATTCTTTCTATTAGCAATACCATTTCTTCTCGTTCTTCTCACGTAAACGCTGACACTGCGATATATATCGTTAATTATGATGACGGTTTTGCATTACTGGGGGCAGATTATAGATTGGATCCGATATACGCGATCTCTACAGAGGGTAATTTTGATCTGTCTGATACTATCCAAAACAAAGGTTTAGCATTGTATATCAATAGCCTGAAATCTGAAATTACCACAAAAATTAATTCTAATGAATCTAATTCACGGGCTTCTATTCCGGAAGTCGATGGTAATATAAATAGTCCTTACCAAATAACAGATATTGCCCTTTCTTACAAACGGGGTCCATATGGTAAAAACCGACTTTGGGGACAAAGCACTCCGTTTAATTATTATTGTCCTACCATATCTGGGACCAAGACTCTTGTTGGATGCGTTGCGGTAGCTACCGGTTTAATTATGGCTCATCATCAACATCCCGATTTTATTGATGGGGAACCCCTAAATTGGACAGCAATAGAGAATGGGCAATCGGATTTGGCTTTGTTCTTATATCGTCTTGGAGGGTCTAAATATTTAGATATGGATTATGGTATTCTTTTAAGTGGTGCTCTATCTACTAATGTACCTAAAACTCTGAGATCATTAGGATATTCATGTGGAGAATTAGAAACATACGATAAAGATAAAATTGTAGCACATTATTCAGAATCGTTTAATCCAATATATATGAGAGGTAATACAGGCTCAGATGATTATGGGCGTTATACTGGAGGTCATGCTTGGATTATTGATGGGGCTATGGATATTTGGATGAAATACGTAATGCCGGGGCGATTAATGGAAACTCATGCTATCTATTTCTATTGTAATTGGGGATGGGAAGGAAGTGCCAATGGTTGGTATAAGCACTTTTCGTTAGCTCCCGTAAATGGGCCTGAATTAGTTGAACATGGGGACCAGAATTCTTCAGTCAATTACAATTTCAATGTTAATATACAAATGATTCTTGATATAAAGCCTTTGTAACATATGGATAGATATCTTATGATGACTCTACTATCATTGCTGTTTCTGTCTTGTTCTCATGAGGAAAATAGCCTTACGAGAAAGGATGGGGATTGGGATGATGACATCAAACTCTCAAAGCATGAAATAGTCTTTGGTTCTGACGAAGGAAGCGAAGTCATTAATTCGGAAGGCCTTTGGTGGTTGTCTGGAGTTAAGATTCCTCAATCAGACATTTGGTACAAAGGTAACGGAGACATCCATACTACCGGTGAACTTGGAACTTATGAATGGATGACATTGGAAAAGCCGACAAATAAATCACTTCTTATAAAAGTTGACAAAAACACCGGAGGAGAACGGAATTTCCAAATTGTGGTCACATGTGGCGACTTCTTTGACTATATCCTTGTAACTCAAAAAGGTGTGAAATAAATGCGCTCCCGCTCGGCCATACCCTTTACCGCATTGTCTGCACTTACGGCCGGTCTTTTTCTGCTGGATCTGGCCGTCGGTGCCGTGCGTATCCCCGTTGCCGACGTGTGGGCGGCCCTGACGGGCGGCGATTGCCCGCAAGCCACGGCGAAAATCGTGGTGAACATCCGGTTGATAAAGGCGGTGGTAGCTTTGCTGGCAGGCGCGGCGCTGTCGGTCAGCGGGTTGCAGATGCAGACGCTGTTCCGCAATCCGTTGGCAGGCCCCTATGTGCTCGGCATCAGCTCGGGCGCCAGCCTCGGCGTGGCGCTCGTGGTGCTTGCCGGCATCGGCTCGTCGATAGGCGTTGCCG
>CABRKI010000184.1 GCA_902471455.1 uncultured Porphyromonadaceae bacterium
CAATCTGTTGCAGGAGGCTTATTGCCGTTATCTGAATATGCTTGTAAAGACTCCGGCAGAAAGGTTCCATGAACTTGTCTCCCGCTATCCCGGCGTTACACATAATCTGCCTATTCAGGAGATTGCCTCCTATTTAGGCATCTCACGCCGTCAGTTGCACCGCATCCGTGAGGCTGAAAGTGCCGCCGATGCCTCCGAATGTGAGGATGTTTAATAAAAACATCGCGCTGCGCTGATTTTCATGCCCGATGGGACATTTGTCACATCGAATGTCGATTATTCGTTGTAACTTTGCTTAATTACAGATAATAGACACATGAAAAAGCAACGGGCTAAGATAATAGGCATCGCACGGCATCGCCTTTCTACCGATGGCGATGGAGTCACTACGCTTGTTGCCTTTCATGGCTGTCCGCTCCGTTGCAGGTATTGTCTGAACCCGCAATCGTTGGGCGACGGAAGCCGATTCAGAGAGTATTCGCCGCAGTCGCTTTATGACGAGGTGAGGATAGACGAGCTTTATTTTCTCGCAACCAATGGAGGTGTGACTTTCGGCGGAGGAGAGCCAAGTCTGCATCTAGATTTTATCCGCGAGTTTCGTGGACTATGCGGCCAGGCGTGGCAGATCAATCTTGAAACATCGCTCAATATCCCGACAAGTAATATTGAGGGATTACTCCCGGTAGTCAACACTATGATTATTGACATAAAGGATGTGAATCTCGATATTTATCGCAACTACACAGGAGTGGCAAACGACCTGGTTCTTAACAATCTCCGTCTGATAGCTGAGGCCGGACGCCAAAGCGACTGTATAATCCGCATACCGGCGATACCGGGCTATAATACTGATACAGACCGTGAGGCAAGTCGCATGGCTCTTGAAGTTCTCGGCTTCGACCGATTCGATTTATTCACCTATCAAATCCGCAAACATTGACTATGGCACGAGGAAAACAGACCTGCAAGATATTGAAAGAGATCCGACGGCAGATTGCCGACGCTAACGGCATCGAGTTCGCCATGTCGGAATGTCGCTTCAAGGGCGACTGTATCGGCACATGCCCCAAATGCGAAGCCGAGGCGCACTACCTTGAGGAGCAGCTCCACGCCCGCTCTCTCGCCGGTAAAGCTATTGTCCTCGCCGGTATCTCGGCGGGCATGATTCTCATGTCGGGTTGCAGCGGCACATCTTCATCGAATCAGTCTGACGAAACTTTGACAGGTGATTCGATAATACCCATTGAGCAAACAGAGGAAGTGCATAGCAGTGAAATGGAATGCTGCGCATCAGCAATCAACGACACAGTTCTAAGTGAACCGAAATATTTGTGTGGCATCAAGGAGGGCGAGATTGCCAATACCACTAATGAAGTAGTAACACAAGGTGAAATGCCGGATGGACAGCCGAAAAATCCAGATGAAAGTGGAATTTACAGTTCTGTTGAACAGCAGCCACAATTTCCGGGAGGTCCCGCTGAAATATTACGTTTCATAGGTCAGCATTTGAAATATCCCGAAAAGCAATTAAAGGAGGGGGTTCAAGGTCGTGTGGTTGTGCAGTTCTATGTTGATACATTAGGTCGTGTTTGTGAGCCGAAAATCGTACGAGGTAAAGATCCTGCTCTTGACCGTGAGGCTTTACGGGTAGTAAGATTATTCCCGAATTTCACGCCCGGCATGATTAATGGCAAAAAAGTCAACACATATTTTACACTTCCCATTATATTCAAATTACCCCCTGACTGACTATGGTACGAGGAAAGCAGACCTGCAAGATATTGAAAGAGATACGCCGGCAGATTGCCGAGGCTAACGACATCGAGTTTATCACATCAGAATGTCGCTATAAGGGTGACTGTCTCGGTACATGTCCCAAATGCGAGGCAGAGGTGCGCTATCTGGAACAGCAACTCCGTGACCGTTCTCTCGCCGGTAAAGCCATAGCACTTGCCGGAATCTCGGCGGCATCCCTCGCCATTCTCCTGCCGATAACCTCGCAGGCTCAGACCTTGCAAGAACCGCAGAACATTTTGAAAGGAAGCATTCCTGTTATGGCTGATACTATAACAGTGAGAGGTGTAGCTTTGAGCGGTGATACCTTACCTGACGGAACCATATCAAAAGAGCCGTTAATCGGAGCAACAATCTCAAACAAGCGTACAGCATTAGGCGCCATAACGGATTTGGACGGTCATTTTGGATTGACCGCCTGTCTCGGAGATACTTTGAAAGTAGAATATGTGGGTTATGAACCGCTGGAAATCATCGTAACCGAGAATATGAGAAATGTGGAAATCACACTTACTCCATCGCAGGCCTTTCTGGGGGAAGTAGTTTTTGCCGGCGCGATGCCCGCTCGCAAAGAAAATCACTATCTTGATCTAAATGTAATTGATGAAAAAGGAAATCCGATTGATCCTGATGACCTATATATAGAGAGTCCTCGAATTTATGAAAATGGTGAAGAAGATACGCATTATATACATCCAGATTATGTCGACGAGAAACACCCATGCCGCATATATTGGGATGCAGGGATGCGCGATGAAGACGGTAAGCCCCTTAAAGAAGCGACACTCCGCATAGAGGCCGAGGGTTACGACGACCCGGTGACAATCAAGGTCAAATATCCCAAACGCAACTCCAAGAAAACCATCAAGTTCAAAAACAAAAAGAAGTAGTCTATGTCCGAATCTCTCCGATATAAAATAGTCATTTGCATGGTGTGGGTGCAGATTGCGCTTTTGCCAGTTATCATTGTGATGATAAACGTAACGAATGGCGGCGTGATGTGGCGATGGAATCTAATCAACAACCTTTTAGTGGCAGGGTATATTCTGGGATTGCTCGCTCTCCCTGTCAGCCGAGGACTTGAAAAGCCGGGATTACTGAAATGGTGGTTGAGAATAGATTTCTGGTTCTCTCTCATTCCCGCTGTCATTGCATTGCCATTGCTATTTTACTGTGGCCGACATTTTATTGTGGCCGAAGATGGCGATTATGTGCTTTATGAGGAAAGAGGGATTATGATGGCCGCCCCGCATTACTGGTTAGGCAAAAAAGAGGGGTTGTTTATTCGCAAACTGCCACAAGGTATCAGGCAATATGATTATGGAAACAGAAAAGTCAACTGTTTCAAAGTTGACACACTGAAAGGCTGCATGTATGGATTGGAGCAAGGGGCATCGCCCGTCGCATGGGTTTTGCCGATTGACACCATACGGTATCATCGTTATGCAGATGATATAAAAGCTCTTATAGATAGTCTGTATCAAGTTCAGCCGTTGTTATCGCAAGAATCTTACGGTACTTTTGTTTATCCTGACAATTTCGCGGAAATTAATTACGAAGGAGGAGAAATAAGTTACACGGATTCCATTAGTTATGGTATTGATTTTTCTGAAAGCGATAGTCTGAGGATTATTATTTACGATGGCAAATTTCCTCATCTGTCATTTCCTAAAAATGCTATTGGCAATTTTTCTCCCAATGAAGTCAAAACTTTCATAGAGAAACTGAAAGGAGGCAAGCGATGAAGAATAAGATATTTATTATAACAATAATGCTCACGCTGTCAACTCTCGTATGCAGTGGCCAATCCTTTCTGTCAAAATATCCGAAACTGACCAAGAAGAACCTTAGTGAGTTTTTCTCTGATTGGGAAGCATATTCCGATAGCGTAGCATCGAGGGCAGTAAAAAATGACAGCCTGATAGACATGGTGGTGGCTTATAATTATCTGTCCATGCAACTTGAAGGGGGAACTTTTCGGACCGGTAAAAATGCTGCGCCGAAATATCATGTGATACCACAATACATCGACGTAGAAAGATATTATCTGGATGTTGACACAACTCTTTTTAATCCCCGCTTCGGATTCCCCTATCATTACTCAGAATTGAAAGACAATGAATATAGAATCGACAGCATTATTCCTCAGTTGACATATCGGGGACTATACCTGACTTCTGATATAAGCAAAACCTTATCGACCTTTGTCGG
>CABRKI010000185.1 GCA_902471455.1 uncultured Porphyromonadaceae bacterium
GATAGCTGCGACGGCGCCAGCCGGTAAGCTTTATGTCGAGTTCGTCAACCACCGTAGGCTCCGCGAACGAATATTTTATCCATGCGTTCTTGAGCGAACCGTCGTTGCGCCATTCGGAAGATTCGTTGTCGTCGATGCTGTTTGCGGCGAGTTCCTGATTGCATCCAGCCTCTACTCCCGTCACAGGAACCGTGGTCTTTATATCCACGTATGAAGGGGTCTGCGGAGTCTCCCCCCTTTCAAGACTCAAAGGAAGATTATCTTTCTGCTGGTAGGATGTAAGCCCGTCTTTCACCTTAATGGGGTTCGATTTCAACTCTATCATTTCTTCGGGCAAACCTTCAGCCTTGGCATAGACCCTGATGCTGCCGGCTTTGTCAAGACTGCGGATAAACGCCCTGTTGACGCCGCATTCCACCGGCAAGTCGGTAGAGAAGGCCCTGTTGTCGTCGCCCTTGGCTATACCTCCGCGCCATTCGGCGGGACCTTCCACGCGGAAAGAAACCATGCGGTTGTCGAGGGGACAACGGCGACCTTCCGAGTCAACCACCTCATATTGTATAAGCGCCATGTCGGCCCCGTCGGCTGTCAGCCCGTTGGGAGCCGTCATCACCGAGAGTTGCAGTCTGGCGGCATCGCCGGCCGTTGCCACGGAATATTCCGAAAGTTTGTTGCCTTTGTCGTCATACGACACCGCCGTCAGCACGCCGGGCGTGAAGGGGATGGAATCAAAGGTATGGAGGAAATGGTAATCGATTTTTTCCTTCCCTATGGGCTTGCCGTCGAGCAGCAATTCCACTCGCGGTGCATCTGAAACGACATAGACGGGTTTCACGGTGCCTTTGTCATAGTTCCAATGCCCCATTATGTAGGTGCGGCTCTTCTCGGGGGTTACCCAGCCGTCCCACATCACCTGGTGCGCGTAATAGGAATCTTTCGGGAGACGCATGGCGTCGGAAACGCCGCTCGTGCGGTAGTTTGACTCGCCGCGGCAGTGTGTCTGTGTGTCGGAAAAGATAATCTTCACGCCGCCGGAGCTGACACGGTCGCCGGTGCCGGGGCGCTCCTGCCAGTAGTCGTGCCAACGGCGCACGTGCTCCACGGCAAGCTGGTCCTGGTTGCGGTTATAGTCGGAAGCGTCGGCATTCTTATATAGCGGGCCGTCGCCGCTCTTGTGGTAAGGGAAGCTCCAGTCGTCCCAATAACGGCGCAAGCCCTCGTCGCGGCTGTATTCCATAGCCCATACCGGCTGTCCGCCGCTCTTGTTGATATAGAGCATCTCGCCGCCATATTCCGACACCTTGCTTGCAAGCATCTCGCGGCTTCCTGCCGCACGATCGCCATGGGGGTCATATTTGTCGCGGATCGCTTTAAGCTCCTGCATGTGCTCATCGGAAATTCCCTTGTTGCCACCCTCATAAAAAATGATGCTCGGGTTGTTGCGGTTGTAGATGATGGCATCGCGCATCACTTCCACTCGGTGTTCCCAACGGCGTCCGGTGACGTCGCGCTCGGAGTCACCTGCGGGCATCGCCTGGATAAGGCCGACGCGGTCGCACGATTCCACATCCTGTTTCCACGGCGCAACATGCATCCATCTCACCACGTTGCCGCCCGAACGCACCATCTCAAGGTTGGAATAGTCGCTGAGCCACGCAGGAACGCTCATACCTACGCCGGGCCATTCGTTGCTCGTGCGTTGAGCGTAGCCATGCACCATAAGGGTGCGGTCGTTGAGCTTGAATTGCCCGTTCTTGAACTCCGTCTTGCGAAAACCGGTGCGCGTATCCACCGTGTCGGCTTTCTTGCCGTTGACAACGAGGGTGGTTTTCACATTGTAGAGATAACCGTAGCCCCAGCTCCAGAAATGAAGTCCGCCCAACGCCTTGTCGGCTTTCAGCACCGTCATGGAACCGGGCTGCACAGTGGCGGTTTGCGAACTGTAAGTCGCCACCGTCTTGCCGTCAGCATCGGTGATTTCCACATCAAGCGAAACCTTGGCGGCTTTCTGCGTGTCGTTCTTAACCTCCGACTCTACGAAAACCGTGGCCGTGCGCTTCTTCACGTCGATGTCTTTCGCATATACATACACACCGGTCGTTCCTAACGAGGAATATAGGGGGAGGGTCTGATAGACAGGCTCAGAAATGTGGAGGCGTACGTCCTTGGGAAGGCCGCCGTAGTTGGCATTGAAATTCTTGTCGTTCCACTGATAGACGCTACCCGAACTTCTCTCGTGGTAACGCCAGTCGTTGTCAGTGCGGACGGCAACCACATTCTCTTTGCCGGGCTTAACGTATGGGGTGATATCGAACCCGAAAGCCATCACTCCGTTTTCGTTCAATCCCACATGCTTTCCGTTGACATAGACATCGGCACCTTGACGCGCTCCTTCGAATTCTATGAAGACCTTCTTCCCTTTGGCAGAAGCGGGCACCGTGAAATGCTTGCGATACCATGCCACGGTGTCGGTCATCTTGGCAATAGGAATCTTATATGCCTCGTCTTCGTTGAAGGCACGCGGAAGAGTAACCTTCTTCCAGTCCTTGTCGTTGAAATCCGGAGTCTCGGCTCCCCCGGCATCACCTACATGGAGGAGCCATCCGGGATTGAAGTTATAAACCTCGGAGGCTTCGGCTCCGCACCAAGCCGCCATGGAGACGGAGAGCATCGCGCCGCAAATGAGTCTTGCTGGTTTTATCATCGTTGTAATTGTTAGTTCGTTGATTTTTATAAGTCTTATACGTCTTATAAGTCTTATAAGTCTTATAAGTTTTATAAATCTTATGGTTCTTATGGTTCTTATGATTCTTATAATTCTTATGGTTCTTAAAAAAATTTGGACCGCCACAGAGATATAAATACTTGCTTATCAGCACATCTGCAATGGCGGTCCAAAAGAATATAAAGAGTGGTCCAAAAAATGGTCCAATTATTGTGGAAGATAGCTTCGAAGAGAAGAGGTGGCGAGGAGAGAGGTTATGGGGTTAGTTATGGATTAATAAAAAAAGTTATGGATTAATATCAAAATTGCGGATTAAGGCCTTCCAAATCATGAGAAACTAACTTCCACTATAACAACTATTGTCTTTTTCGTTGTCAGTTGTCAGTTGTCAGCTGTCTGTTGTCCGTTTCAGTTTTTGGAGTTCGGTTGTTCGATAATGCATAACTCATAATGTATTATCGGAAAACTGAAAGCTGAAAACTGAAAACTGAAAACTGATTAATTACCGTAAGGCTTCTTGAAATCGATCACTGCCGAATCCCTCCAATAGAAACTCTCGGGAGAGTCGGGAGTCGAGGGAGAAAAGCCTGAGAAGTTAACTACGTGCTTCATAAGTTCGGGAGTGGCCGTCTTCATACCTTCAAGCACACATTTGGCTACCTGCATAGCACCAAACGTGTTGAAATGTGTATTGTCGGCGAGAGCTTTCTCCTGACCGGGATAAGTGCCGGCGGGATAATGCACGAACGCTTTCTTCGAACCTTCCACGCCCATTGCTGTGTAGAGAGTACGTGTCATCGCGTCGAGGTCGATGAGAGGCACATTTTCACGACGTGCCACCTCTTTCATGGCTGCCGGATAATCGCCGTGGGTGTCGCGCAGCGTGCCGTCTTTTTCGAAATGGCGGCGTGCGGTGGGGGTAAGAAGCACGGGATTCAGGCCGGCGGCACGCGCACGGTCAATCATCGTCTTGAGATTGTGGGTGTAGTTATACCACGCGCCCGAACCGGGAGCCTTGTCTTTCTCGTCGTTGTGTC
>CABRKI010000186.1 GCA_902471455.1 uncultured Porphyromonadaceae bacterium
TCAGCGTCATCGGCAGGAGCATCACGGAGTCGCCCATGTTGGTGAACGCCGCTTTCCCTTTCCCGGCCTTGGCATACGCCTGCGCCACCCATCCCGACGTCAGGGAATGGGTACACAGCCACACGTCCTCCACACCCTCCCCGGCATCGACCGTCACCGTTTCCGTCAGTCCGTATTCCTCCGAAACATCCACGCTCCTCGGATGGCACAGCCACGCCGACGCACCGAACTGCGGCGGGCCGTCCGTCGGGTTGACGTCGAACGTGGAACGCCACACCTTCACCACCCTCTTGCGGAAACCGCCGTCGTAGGGGTAGCCCTCCGGCATCGGCTGTGCGAGCACATGGCCGCTGGCGTCTATCCTGTTGAGCTTCCTCGCCACCGAATCGTCATCGACCACGGTGTAGGTGCCTCCGGGGAGCACGAGCGACACCCACGAATGCACGTTGTCGCTGTAGTTCGCCCAACGCCCGCAGTTGTCGTATGCCACAGGCAGACCCACGGCTCGGCACGCACCCGCAAGGTGGATGCACCGTTCCTTGCACACCGTGGAGAAATAGTTGCGGTATGCCGCCGCATCCATCGGGTACGGATATTCCAACGGCTTTGTCTTTGCCTGCGAGAATATCTCCCTGCGGACTATCTCGAACGCTCTGCGCGGGTCGGTCACCCCTTTGAGCAGCGGCGAGAACTTCGCCGCCAACGAATCGCGCCACCCCGTGCGCAGGGGTTCGTCGGCGATTCTGTAAGGGAGCACGTGGCGGAGGAAACTCTCGAAGCCGACGCTGTCGCGCCAGGGGCTCCACTCCCATGTTTTGAAGGCCGCGTCGATATTGTCGATGAGGAATCCGGCGGATACGGATTGGAGGTCGGTGCGGTTTTCCGGTTTCGGTAAAGATGCCGAGATTGCCTTCCACAGGGAATCCGCCTCAGGCTTCGTCATCGCACGGTGCATGACCGAGTCGCAGAATGCGCACACCGCCTCGCCGCCGACGGATGAATGGCCCGGCATGTTGGAGACGAGCCATTCCGCCGCCTGCAGTTTCTCCGGTTCTCCGGAATAGTGCGACAGTACCTTTTCCAGTTCGGCGCGGTTGTCCCCGGCAAGGTCGAGCGCGGCCGATAGATTGCCGTCGCGCGAACATGACGCGATGCATGCGGACACCGCCAGGGTTGCCAATATCGGAAGTGTTTTCTTCATGGGAAAGAGGGGTCGGTTGTAATCGGACACAGCGTCAATCGTCGAGTTGGATATAGCCGAACTGCGGGTCGCCGTATGTGCATACGTACAGTCGGTTGGTGCCTTTGTGATACGCCATCCCCGATATCGGTGAATCGTTGCGCAGGGTCTTGACGTACCTGCCGTCCAAATCCATCACGATAAGGTCACATCCGAAGGCCACCTCCTCGATTTCCTTGCCGTGGTAATTGGCAATGATACGTTCCCCGGCTATCACGGGTTGTCCGAAATAATAGACACCCTTCTTATGTTCTTCATTGAAATCGGGGCCATATATAGTCTTTTTCAGATTGCCGTCAAGGTCAAATATCCTGACCCTGTCGTGGGTGGAACTTACAGCCACTACAAGATTCCGGGGAACATCGGTGGCAATGAGACTCTTCCCGACATTCTTGCCGCTCAACGTATCAAGCACGCATGCCGTTCCGGTTGTGGGGTTAAACCTGCCCACATGTGTCTCGAAACCGTTACCGGCGGATTTGTATAAGGTGCATACCACTGTCGTGTCGTTTAAGTACGTCGGGGTAAGGAATAATAGAAGTCCTTCCGATGTGTCGAGGCGTACCTTGTCGAAAGCCTTGTAGGCCGAATCCTGTAAGGCCTTGTCTATCCTCACACCCTGCACCTTCATGTGGTTATCGTTGGTGGCATACAGTATCCCGCCCGGCCCTAAATAGGACGCCCCAAGGTTTGCCATTTCCCCGGGCCCGTTGCCATAGTTGCCGAAAGAACCCACATATTTCCTATTATGGATGTCGTAGGCAACGAAAAGACGGTCGGTTGCCTTTCTATCCATGATTAACAAAGTGTCACCTTTTATGTTGAGGTCGGTAAAAGAATGGAGGGGAGGGAGAGCGTCGTCTATGGGGACGAGTTCCATTCGCTCGATCCTGTCACGGCTTTCGCACCATTCCTCGGAAGGATGCCCGGCCTCTGGCCTACAAGACCAGAGGGCGGGACTGAGAACGGCGAGAACGGACAGGAAACTGTAATAGAAATTCCGCTTCATCTGTCATGATCTTGGCTCGCCGGTAATGACGGCCATAGGACTTAAAACACACTTATCATTCCCTTCGACACAAATTTTGTCATACTCGAATTCAATCCAAGCCTCTTTTTGGGAAAGGGCCTCGATGTTTTCGAGCTGCGAGGGAGTGAGCGTCGGACGGGAGGCGTTGTCGGCAATTGCGAAGCCTCCGATTGCGAGGGCTGCTATTGCAAGCCCGAAGAAAATTCTTTTTTTCATGATTAAGAATTTTAGAAGTTAATAATTAATGGTTATTTGATTTCTCCCGAAATCTCGAAACGGGATTCCGGAAGGTTGTTTTCGAATATGAGCGACACGCTGCGTCGGAAATTACCCGCCACCGTGTCGCAGAAAGTGACATCGAGACTGTAGCCGGTGTCGGGAGGGACAACGTAGTCCGACAGACGTGCCGCAGTACATTCGCATGAGGTCTCGACGGTCTTTATTCTCAAAGTGTCGGGACTGTTGTTGAAGAGCGTGAACCGGTGGCCGACCGTATCGCGGGGAGCGATTCCGCCGAAATCGAATGTCCCGGCGGGAGGAGTCTCGTCAAGAACCTCTTCATCCATGCCGAGGCGTTTGAGGTATGCTTTTCCAAGGGCCGGGGTGTCGAGCGGATTGCCGATGATGACGACCCTTCCCTCGGCATCCAGAAGGAACGTCCGGAAATAGCGTTGGGCCGGAAGTGCGTTCATGTCCGTGAACCTGTTGCCGTCGTCGATTACAAACGTATGCCGGAACCTGTGTTGCCGGATTATTTCAGGCAGTTCACCCTCCTTTTCCGGGGAAGAAATCATAATCAGGCTAACTTCTTCAGGGGAGTATGAATCTATCTTGTCCATGAACCGGTTCCATTGGGAAAGCCTGAGCTTGCAGTTGGTGCATCCCACGGAATCGTAGTAGGAGACGATTGTGAAGTCGGCCTCCGACTTCGCAATCATCCCGCCGCCAACGAGCCTCATCGAGTCTGGGAAGAGGATTTTCTTCCCCGTCCACTCGATGACAACGTCCTCGAATGCTTTCCGCTTGCTGTCGCCACACGATGTCATTAAGCAAAACAGTAATAAGATAAGACATAACGGTATATAATGGAATCTGTTCATATTTGAGGGTTTTCCATTGGGTTTGCAGGGACATGCCGCCTACATGTGGCATTTGTTAATCAAATTGTTAATCAAACATGTTGTAGGAATACTCTCACATAAAGCTCACATGCAGTCCAATCAACAGTCTGATTAAACATGCCGGAGGCATGTCCCTACATTAATCCGGTCACATTGAAGCGGTTCATTCGAGGGTGAAGTAGCC
>CABRKI010000187.1 GCA_902471455.1 uncultured Porphyromonadaceae bacterium
GGCCGCCACGACTCCAAGCGCGGCGGCCACCCTTATCTTTCGGTCAAGAAGATTTATCCTCATTTATCAGTCAGCTGTCAGTTAGCCTCTTTCACCCATCCTTTATAATGGAAATCGCAGTTGTTCCATCCGTCTTCGATTCTCACATAAGTGTCTTTAATTTTATTTTCAAGCCACTCCTTAAGAATTTCGTCCCTTTGATGGTTCTCATACATCTCCTTGATCATATTATAATCGTCGGAAAGATTGGCGCGATGGCCGGGGACCCTGTTCGTCAGCCTTACGATAGCCGCGATGTCCTTGTTTTTCTTGGTGTCTTTCATTACGAAAGCCTCGCTGATATCGCCGGGAGACATCTTCTCTATCCGGCTTGCTATCTCCGGCGGAAGTTCCTGCATCTCGAATCGGCTGCTTCCCTGGTTCACGCTCCGCTCATCCTGGTTCATCATCACGCCGCGGTTATTGCGCGTGTCCTTGTCCTGAGAAATAAAACGGGCGGCCTCGTCGAATGGGAATGCCCCGCCCACAATTTCCTTGCGTATAGAGTCAAGACGGTTGGTGGCGTCGCGAAGGTCGTCGGAGCTTACCCTCGGGGTGAGAAGGATATGACGCACGTTGACCTGGTCGCCCCTCTTGGCGATAAGCTGCATAATATGGTAGCCATATTCGGTTTCCACTATACGCGACACCTTTTTGGGATCGTTAAGATTGAACGCCACGTTGGAAAATTCCGGCACCCAGTCGGCCCTGCCGTGGAAGCCAAGTTCGCCGCCCTGCATCGAACTCCCGTCTTCGCTATACATGATGGCAAGTGTAGAGAAATCTGATTCTCCACGGTTAACGCGGTCGGCGTAATCGCGAAGACGCGCCTTTACGTCTTCAATCTCCTGGCGCGGAATGTTGGGATTGAGCGATATTATCTGCACCTCCACCTGCATCGGCACGTATGGCACGCTGTCGGCAGGAAGCTTGTCAAAATATTTTCGCACTTCATTGGGAGTGGCTTTCACATCTTTGGTAAGATTCTGCTGCACCTGGCTGATGATTGCGTTGTTACGGAGCATCTCAAGCATCTGCTCGCGAATCATGGGCATTGGTTTACGGAAATATTCTTCCATCTTCTCCTTCGAACCGAACTGACCGATGAAGAAATTTATACGTTGGTCAGCCATGGCGTGCACGCGGCTCTCCGGAGCCTCTATCGTGTCGATTTTCGCCTGATGCAGATAAAGCTTCTCCACGGCAATCCTCTCGGGAAGCACACAATATGGATCGCCCGAGACAATCTGCCCCTCCGAACGGAGCTGCTGATACATCTCCTCCACGTCAGAACGGAAAATGGCTTGGTCGCCTACAATCCATGCTACCTCGTCAACCACATTTTTCGGAGGCTCGGCAAACCCACACACTGCCGACAAAGCGACAAAAGCCATTGCCGGGAATATAGTCTTTTTATTTTTCATCTTACTGAATCATTTCTCTTTATCGTGTCGAAGCCAAGATACTTGCGAGACAACGGGTCGTAACCCACAGCCACAAGATTATTCTCTGACATGGCTTTCTTAATCAATGCATTGACAAGGGCCTCCTCATAGCTTGTCATCTTCGCCTGTTCGAGAAGCGAGGAAATCCTCGGAGATGCAAACTCGAACGGAGTCTCGCTGCCGGAAGGAAGATAACCGCTGATGTGGAGAAAATAGGTGGAACCGTTGCAGGATGTCTCGAAATTGCTTGTCGAGGCAAGGAAAGCATCAGGGTCATAAAACCGATAGGGAATCTGGTCGGCAATAACGTTCCAGTCGATCCATTCATTCTCGAAATAATCATACTGGATTGCATCGCCCGCCCATTTCTTTTCAAGCTCGTCTATGCTCGCCCCGGAAGCATCGAACACACACCGCCTGATTTCATCAATCGACCCTGTCCCGTCAGCCACCTTCAGATAGATGCCCTTGACAAGGGGAGTTTCGGTTTCCATTTCCGAACGATGTGAGTCATAAAAAGCACGCACGCTGTCGGGACTGACCTTAAACTCTTTTCCCTCCCTCATCTTTTTCAGATATTCAGCCACAATAAGACGGTTGCGATATTCCGCAACCATGTCTTCTATCATGTCAAGGTCAGAAAGTTTTGTCCTCGCCATGTCGGCCAACACCATGCCCTCTATCCAATTATCCACAATCTTATGGAATAGTGCCACGCTGTCGGCCTCGTCTATTCCCACAGGAATACGGCTGACCACGTCGGAGAGAGTGAGCGCAGAATCACCCATAGCCACGAGCACATCCCCCGCCGGAGACTTCGAATCGCCGCCACCGCATGACGAAAACGCCATAGCGAATACGAGACACGCCGGAAGCAACACCATTCGTAGCATAGGGTTATTCGTTATTTTATCTTCTTGAGTTCCTTTTTGTTGACTTTGACTTTGTATTTTGTCTGCAACTCATCAAGCCATTCCTTCTCAAGGGCATTCTGATAGTCGCCGGTCACCAGGCCTTTGACATCAGCCGCCTCCTCCGGAGCGTCGAGGAGACGCTGCCCATAGAGGAAATAGACGTTGAATTTTTCGGAAGAAGGCCTAACAACCGGGCCTCCGAACATAAGATTGTCAACCATCGGATTGTCTCCCTGCTCCACGAGCACCCTGTCAATACGCACATTTCCCTTGAATTCCTTGCGAATTTTCTGGGCTACGGAATCCGAAGGAAGGGAATTCATCCGCTCCCTGATAACGGAGGCCAACGAATCATCCACTGTCTGAACCAGCAAGCCCTTGACACGCGGACGCTGCCATTTATAGTTACCTCTATTGGCCTTAAAATAATTTTCAAGACCTTCCTTGTCTTTCGCCGCTTTATCCCATACCCGACGGAGACTTATCTCATAGAGAAGGCTTCCGTCGTGATATTCGTTCATAAGATTACGGTAGGAGTCCTCGCTCTTATAAAGCCTCTCTTCTTCAGCCTTCACAAGACGGTTGTTGAAAAAGGAATCGAGGGTGACGTCGAGCATATCCACCGCCTCGTCGGGATTTGAAGACTTCAGCTTTCCTATAAACGACACATAATCGCCTACGGGAATATTATTGCCGTCAATCACCGCAATAGTCTCCGACGAAAAAGGAGCGGAACCATATTTTGCAAAAAACAGCGAATCAATTCCCGATTCGGATACAAACCCTTTCAATGCCTTTACAGTCTCCTTGGAAAGCGAGGCATTATGGAGCGCAGCCAGTTTTTTTGTCTGGTTATCGCGTATTAGCTTATATCTGCCATCCTGAGGATTCGCCATCCTTTTCAGAAGCATTTCCTTGAGCTCAGAAGCATCGGGAGCCCCTTTGGTGCCTGTACGTTTGATGATATGCCACCCGAAAGTGCTTCTCACCGGTTCTGAAATTTCGCCTTCCGAAAGGGAGAAGGCGGCATTTTCAAATTCCGGCACCATTTCGCCTGCACCGAACCAAGAAAGGTCGCCGCCGTTTTTCGCGGAACCCGGGTCATCCGAATTTGCTTTCGCAACTTCGGCAAAGGAGGCAGGGTCGGCTTTCACTATTGCAT
>CABRKI010000188.1 GCA_902471455.1 uncultured Porphyromonadaceae bacterium
CAATCATGTCTATTTGACTTTTCCGATTTTTGTCGATACAAAATTACCGATTACAGAATTCTATTGTTTTGGGTATTATGAGGGGTAATCAACTGGTTTTGATAATCCCTCGTGTGGTTTTGGGATATGTCGGTGCAAAGTTAGCAATAAAATTTAAAAAAGGCTATAAAAATTTGATTAAAATTGAGTTCGACGGCAACAAAAATACGAATCGCAGCTCCTTCTCTTCCCTAAACCATGCTTTAACGGCATGTCACATCGCCTTTTCTTAGGTTTCGAAGGGATGTCACTGCGAAGGAATATTCGTCTGCACCATTGAAATACGTAATTGCAAGGTACTTCAGGAAACCTGGTTGCAGCTGGTTGACCTGGTTGGAGTATGAAAACGGCTTGTTTGATTAATTTGGCATGAACTTTGCATATGGTATTTCGGTTTACACAAAAGACGCATAAGTTGTGCGTCTGTGCAATCAAACATGCCGGAGGCATGTCCCTACATTCATCCGGAGGCATATACGTCGATGTGTAGGCATGTATTTGCATCTACCTGAAGGTATGTCCTTGCATACATGATTGCACGTTATATATTTACAAATAATAAATTCAGGCTATGAAAAAAGATATGATATTTTTCTCTGACGACGGCAAAGGTCTCACCTCTACTTCTGCCAACTATGTGGCAAACCTTGCCAAGGAGATGATTCGCGACATCGAGACTACGCTTGCCGAGATGACGCTCTATTCCACAACCGTCACCCTTATCAGCGGTGAGAAGCCAAACGTGCTCAACCATGGCTCGAACGACGAAGATGTGGAGTCGGTCATATCCCTTCTTCATAGAACGGCCGACGCCAAATCGCTTATCGCATGGCTCCGCGAGGCGATAAAGGCGAAAGAGCGTCTCCTTTCGGAGGCAAGCGGTGAGACACTTGAAGAATATGCCAAGGCCAACGGCATAGAGTTGAAGGAACCTCCGAAAATCGGGGACACTCTGACGGAAGATGAATATTACGCTTCAAAGTCGGTTGACGAGCGTTGCCGCTACTATTCCCTCGAAACGCTTGCCGCTACCCTTGGAAAGGCCATACATCCCGGCGGAGAGTTCGCCGACGCAAGGAAAGACCTCCAGTCGAAGGCAAAGAAACCGCACGACGTGGAGGGGGCAGGGCGTGATACGTTGATTTACACTTATACCCCCACGGCAAGCGAGAAGGTGGTGGAAGACGTGTATTTCCGTCTCCAGCAGCAATATCGCGATGTGCAGTCGCGCCTCAACGCCATGAAATATGAATGCCAGAAGGCTGTGGAAGAATCGGAGGTGGCCGCGAAGACGGAATATACGCAAGCCGTAGCCGATTGGAACAACGAGCGGAAGCTCCTCGAAGCGAAACTTGCCGAGCATATCCGCAAGCGCACGAAAGAGATTGCATCGTTGAGAATACGCATCCCGCAGTCGCTCGACGACATTTATGAAAAAGTGTCGGAACTCGGAAAAAAGAACTGATAGCAAAGGCGTATGGTCTGGCCTACGGCTACCCGATTAAGGAGCCGGAAAGCCTCAGGAGGAAGGCGGTCGTGTCGTCCAAGCATTATGTCGAGCCGCCATTGTGCGGCATATAATTTCTTTTGACACCTCTCCGGCGAAAGCCGGAGGGAACGGGCCGGGTTCCCAAAGTTTGTTTGTAACCTGTGAAGACTTGACTGTTCGGAGGTTGTTTTTGTTTTCGACAGGGAATCCGGGTTTTCGCTCTCGTCATCGACCTTGTTGAAGTTGACACGATTCAGCCCCTCGCCATACGCCGGAGGGTATGCCGCAATAAAATGTGGCATGCCCTCCTTTCTATTATAATCTATTATAAGATTTATAAGTCTTACTCAAAGAGTGCAGTGCGGTCGAGCGCGGTCGGCACTACGGAGACTATGCCGTGTGCCAGGAGCCATTCGTCGGTGTCCTGATTGTCGGGTTCGTCGTTGACGAACCGTCCCGTAAGCCAATAAAACGGATTGCCGTTGGGGTCAAGATATTCTTTGTATTCGTCGGTCCATTTTCCGCGTGCCGCTTTCGTGAAACGCATCTCGGTAGGCGCGGGCTGGCAGTATGGGATATTCACATTCAGGCAAACCCCTTCGCGAAGACCGTTCCCAAGCACGTCGCCCACAATTTTATCTACAAACGGAAGGCAACCTGAGAAATCGGCATCCGGGTCGTGGGTCGTAAGCGAAAACCCGATGGCAGGCACCTTACAGGCACACGCTTCCAACGCCGCGCCCATAGTGCCGGAATAAACCACATTCACGGCGGCGTTCGAACCATGGTTGATACCTGAAACCATGAGGTCGGGTTTCCGCTCCACGATGCAGTGCATGGCTATTTTAACGCAGTCAACGGGCGTGCCGTTAACGCTATACATCTTTGCCCCGTGGTAGTCGTCCAGGCGGTTGATGCGGAGCGGGGTGTTGACCGTGATTGCCATGGATTGCCCCGATTGCGGACCGTCGGGACAGACGCACACCACGTCGCCGAATTTTATAAGACGGTCGATGAGTTCATGCACTCCTTTGGCTTCGATGCCGTCGTCGTTACTGACGAGAATTAGCGGTTTTGACATATAAAATGGTTTTTATTTTCTTTTCCGGAGAAGATAGCGTTCTATTACAATCCGGCGTCGTGCGCCCGGTAGGGTAGAGAGGGTGTCGGTGGCGGGATGCTCGGTATATTCCTTGCGCATTTTCCGGAAGTCGTTGTGGGCTTTTATAACGGCCTTGGCGTTGGCGAAATCCCCTTTCAAAAGAAACATCCCGAACGCAAGGGTGTCGGCCAGTCTCCTGAAGAAAAGCACCCTCTTACCTTTCGCTTTCGGAAGGTTCTTATGGAGCAAAAGGAGATTGTTGCGGAAGTTAAGGTAAGTCTTTTGAGGATTCCCTTGATTTAGCGAAGCACCCCCTACGTGATATACTTCGCAATCGCTCAACGCGCAAACCCTCGCCCCGGCGGCATGCATACGGCAGCAAAGGTCAATCTCCTCCATGTGGGCGAAAAACTTCGGATCGAGTCCCCCGAGTTCCCGATAGAGGGATGTCCTAACTATCAATGCGGCCCCCGATGCCCAGCAAACGTCGGTCGGTGCGCCGTCATATTGCCCCTCGTCGCGCTCTATGCAGTCGAATAGCCGTCCACGGCAGTAAGGATAACCGAGACAGTCAAGGTATCCCCCCGCGGCACCGGCATATTCGAAACTCCCTTTGTCGCGGTAGCTTTTTATTTTCGGTTGTGCCGCACCCACGTCGGGATTCTCCTCCATGAACCGCAAAAGCGGTTGCCACCATTCCGGAGTCACCTCCACGTCGCTGTTCAGAAGCAGGGTATAGGGGTAGCGGGTTGCGTCGATTGCGCGGTTATACCCCTCTGCAAACCCGTAATTCTGTCCGAGGTCAATCACTTTCACCTCCGGATGGTTTTTCATGAGCCAATCGAGCGAACCGTCGGTCGAGC
>CABRKI010000189.1 GCA_902471455.1 uncultured Porphyromonadaceae bacterium
GGGCCGTTTCGTGCTTCCTGCAGTCAGCTCTCCGGCCTGTAAGTCCTCACTCGTTCAGTAGCCTGTCCGTTCTACAAAGCCAGTCCTCGTTCTGTTACCTGTCCTTCGTGACAGGTCGTGCCGTCCTTCCCCCGCATTTTGACCGATTAAGACACACGATTGAATTATTTTGACACATAACCCTGAAAAAATTTTTATTAACTTTGCCGACAAACCTAAACCAACTAAAACCTGCGAAATGAAACATCTTCTGACCGCTGCCCTCCTCCTCGGAGGCGCAATCATACCGGCTCCGGCAATCGCCGCGTCGCCCGACACGGGGAAAAACGGAAATTCAAATGCGCCATACCGTTTCAAAAATTACGGCAACCCGCTCATCACCCACAAGCATACCGCCGACCCGGCGCCTATGGTGGTGGGCGACACTCTCTGGCTTTTCACAGGCTACGACGAACCGGGCAACAAAGACGGCTACCACATGCCCAACTGGTGCGCGTTTTCCACTACCGACATGATAAACTGGACCGAGCATCCCGTGCCCGTCTATGCCGACGATTTCAAATGGAACGACGCCCACGTATCTTTCGCCGGGCATCCCGTGAAAGGACCTGACGGGAAATATTATTTCTATTCTTCGACCAACTGGTGTGGCATCGGGGTGGCACGCGCCGACCGTCCGGAAGGGCCTTATAAGGATGTGCTCGGAAAGCCGCTTCTCACAAACGCCGACTGCAAGGGTGCCACCCACAGCTGGGTATGCATTGACCCTGCAGTCTTTATCGACGACGACGGACAGACATATATATTCTGGGGAAACAAAAATCCTTATTATGCCAAGCTCAAACCCAACATGACGGAGATAGAGGGCGAGATACATCCCCTCAAGCTCAAAGACTTCACGGAAGCCCCGTGGGTTCACAAACGCAACGGGAAATATTACCTCACTTATGCGGCACAGTGGCCCGAGAAGATAGCCTACGCAATGAGCGACAACATCGAAGGGCCCTGGGAATATAAGGGAATCATCTCGGAAGTGGCCGGCAACAGCAACACCACCCACCCCGGAATCGTCAATTTCAAGGGACGCGACTGGTTCTTCTCGCATATCGGCGGCCTTGGCGGCGGGAGCGGCAGCCGTTCGGTGATTGTGGAACCCCTCTATTACAACCTCGACGGCACCATCAAGCCCGTCCACGCTTCGGCGGCGGGCGCATCGACCGAATATTCCGCCCTCGACAACAACCACAACCCTATTCTCCCAGATTTCCACGCAGACCCGGAAATCCTTTATTCCGAAAAGACGGGGAAATATTACATCTATTCCACCACCGACGGCACCCCCGGCTGGGGCGGACACTATTTCAGAGTGTTCTCTTCGGGAAATCTCGCCGACTGGACCGACGAGGGAATAATGCTCGACCTTAAAGGAAGCATGGTGCCCTGGGCCGTAGGCAACGCCTGGGCGCCCGCCATCATAGAACGCAAAGAGGGCGACGGCTACAAATATTATTTCTATTTCAGCGGGCATAACCCGAAACTCAACCGCAAGACTATAGGCGTAGCGGTAAGCGACGACCCCGCCGGACCGTTCTACGACCTCGGGCATCCCATCGTAACCGATTCGCCCGTAGGACGCGGCCAACAGATTGACGTAGATGTGTTCCACGACCCCGTCTCCGGAAAATATTTCCTCTATTGGGGCAACGGCTATATGGCAGGCGCGGAACTCAACGACGACATGACCTCCATAAAGGAGGAAACCATCACGGTCATGACCCCCAAAGGAGGCACACTCCAGGACTACGCATTCCGCGAGGCTCCTTACGTGTTCTTCCGCAACGGCACATACTATTTTATGTGGTCGGTCGATGACACAGGTTCGCCCAACTATCACGTGGCTTACGGCACCTCCGACAACCCGCTCGGCCCCATCAAGGTGGCTGACCAGCCTATCGTGCTCATCCAGAATCCGGGAAAGCAGATTTACGGTCCGGCCCACAACTCCGTGATACAACTTCCCGGCACTGACGACTGGCGCATCGTATATCACCGCATCAACAAAGACTATATCGAAAAGGAAAAGGGTCCCGGTGTTCACCGCGAAGTCTGCATAGACCGCCTCGAATTCAATCCCGACGGCACCATCAAGCCGGTCGTACCAACCAAATGACAATTAGCAATGAGCAATTAGGAATTAGTAATTGTGATTACTAAAAAAGAACGGGAGTGCTTGAGAATTAACTTCAAGCACTCCCGATTTTATAGGAAAACGTAATTTATTTGTGCAATTTTTAATGTAAGGACATGCCTTCAGCATGTTTGATTTCATGGAATTGAATTGCACAAATATTTACTGCGTTGGCAATAAATGAAATCAGCCTCTCAATATTAACAGCCAATCACAATTCCTAATTCCTAATTCCTCATTGCTAATTGCCAAGCGCTTGCTCAAGATCGGCAATGATGTCTTCCACATCCTCGATTCCCACAGAAAGGCGCACAAGGTCGGCTGGCACCCCTGCCTCACGCAACTGCTCGTCGGTGAGCTGGCGATGTGTATGGCTTGCCGGATGGAGCACACAGGTGCGAGCGTCGGCCACGTGGGTTACAATCGCTATAAACTTCAGCTTGTCCATGAAATCTATGGCATCTTCTCGGCTACCCTTCAGGCCAAATGAAATCACGCCACAGGTGCCGTTGGGCATCTGTTTCTTGGCAAGTTCATAATACTTGCTGCTTTCAAGACCGGCGTAGTTCACCCATCCCACCTTCGGGTGCTTCTCAAGCCACTGCGCCACTTTAAGGGCATTTTCGCAATGACGGGGCATACGCAGATGGAGCGTTTCCAAGCCGAGGTTGAGCAGGAAAGAATTATGGGGCGACGGAATCGAGCCGAGGTCGCGCATAAGCTGGGCGGTGGCTTTGGTTATGAAAGCATTCTTCCCGAAAGCTTTGGTGTAAGTCAGACCGTGATAGGAATCGTCGGGGGTGGTCAGTCCGGGGAATTTCTCGGCATGCGCCTCCCAGTCGAAATTGCCGCTGTCAACGATTACGCCGCCTACGCTTGTGGCATGTCCATCCATATATTTCGTAGTGGAATGCGTCACGATATCGGTACCCCATTCGAACGGACGACAATTCACCGGCGTGGCGAAGGTGTTATCCACAATAAGGGGTACGCCATGGGCGTGCGCCACCTTCGCGAAGAGCTCGATGTCGAGCACGTCGTTGCTCGGATTGGAAATGGTCTCTCCGAAAAGGAGCTTCGTATTCGGGCGGAAAGCCGCCGCAATCTCTTCAGATCGGAAGAGCGTCG
>CABRKI010000190.1 GCA_902471455.1 uncultured Porphyromonadaceae bacterium
CCCGCCGCCACAGGAAAACATAAATACGGACTCCGCCGCTATCGATGTCTTCCGACTGGAAGCGGCGGATATATCATAACCAACTGACTGCGGACCCTCCCCTGCCGCAGACCATTCATAACGCCTGCCCATGGACTTCATCGAAAGTCTTTTCTATATGATATGGCGTGGAATCGCCATAGGTGTCCTCATCTCCGCCCCGATGGGGCCGGTGGGGATTTTATGCATCCAGCGCACCCTCGACAAAGGGAGGCGCACGGGATTCTATACCGGCGTGGGGGCCGCATTTTCCGACATGTTCTATTGTCTGCTCACCGGATTCGGGCTCTCATTTATAGAGGAATTCCTCGAGCGCAACCAGAATGTAATCCAGCTTATGGGCAGCACTGTCCTAATAGGATTCAGCCTTTATCTTTTTAAGAAAAACCCCGCCACCCAGCTCAAAAAGCCGATGCAACAGGAATCATCTCCTAAAAAAAACATACTCGCCGGTTTCCTCTTCACATTTTCCAACCCCTTGATTCTATTCCTCATAATAGGACTGTTCGCACGTTTCAACTTCCTGATGCCCGAAATCAGGTTCTATCACTACATCATAGGATTCCTATCGATTTTCGCCGGAGCAATAGCATGGTGGTGGCTCGTGACTTATTTCATCGACAAAGTCCGCGCCCACTTCAATTTGCGTTCCATGTGGCTTATCAACCGGATAATCGGCGTTATAATCCTGCTGTTCGCCATTGTCGGCATAGTGACAGGCATCTCCAATCTCGCCACGGCATGAAGACCCGTATCCTTTTCTCCCTCCTACTGTCGGCCATCTTTACCCCCTTCATGAAGGCAGAAGATTCGCCCGACCGCTTCTGGAACCATGGAAGAGGCTATGCCCCCTTCTCCCACGCCACTGAAAAAGGGATAGAAATAGACAACCGTTCGCACGCTGCAATAATCGACAGCTGCATCCTTCAAAATCCCCTGACTGATTTTACGCTCACGTTCCGGGCCACAAACCTTAATTCAAAACCTGGGCACCGCTACACCTACACCCAAGCCGACGGCAAAAAGGGAAGTATTGCCAACCCGGCATGGGGATTTTTCATATCCTCGCCACAAGGGAAGAGAACTTGGTTTTCAGTTTTTCCAGTAGAGAAACACGACCCTGTTTCGTCATCGACGGCTTTACGGATTGTCGTCAACGCGGATGAAACGGACTCTACCGTTTACTCCGCAACTGTCGGCAGCGGACTAAACCCTTTCGACGGCACCAACGTTTGGCGATTAATCAAATCCGGCGACGGCCTGGTTCTCTCCGCAGGCGACAAGGGCATGACGGAAATTACCACATTGCACGTATCCGGCAAATGCAACGCTTTCGGATTCGCGGCTTCGCCGGGCGCTTCTATCCGGATAACCGACATTTCCCTCACGCAAGGCTCCCCGCTTTCCGACATGGAAGCCGGCGAATGGAAAGACCTTGAAAAGCTCGACCGATATTTTGCCGACTCCGGCGATGACATCGAAGGATACTGGACGGTCTTCGACCGCACTCTCGACGAAGCGCGCCTCCGCATGGGAGGCGACTACCGTCTCGCCATCGTCAAGAGCGGCGGTGCCTACGATATAATCTATATCGACGGGGCGAAAACAAACTCCGTAAAATGGAAAAAGGGAATGGTCAAGGGCAGACTTTACCCCGGGCCATTCCCCGGAATCTTCGATGTAGAATGGATAGACGCCGAAGGGAAACCTTTGAGACGCGACATAAAGGCACAGAGCGGAGAAGGCGATACCCTGACTATACAGTTCCCTTACCAATCATCCACCATTAGGCTGCGTCGTATCCCCGCATCCTACTCTTCCGGCATGCCGTAAATCATATTGAGCATTCCCGGTGCGAGGAGGTCTTCAATTTCATAGCCACTGAAATCAACGCTCACCTCTCCGGCGGCATACGGAGCTATGTCATAAACCCCATACACGAACCTTACGCCATCCGTAGTGATTTGAAAAACAGAAGGGATGCCTATGCTGTCAACAGGCACGAGCAAATCCACGTTTTCATCCTTGATTTTTTCCCTTAACATGTCCTTAAGGCTTGATTCGTAACCGGGCTTCATGATGTCAGGGATTGAAAGGATTTTTCCATCGGAAATCCTGTAGTTTACGAACATTGTGCGATAAATGCCATGTGCTGCCGCACACCTGTAACCCGCCACATAGCTTTTCCACACAAGCAGTTTAGGTGTCGCCAACGAAAGGGAAAGCACATTGTAGCGGCTTCCGCAAGCCGCCGTACTGTCGGGGTTAAGCTCCGTCACCGTCATTTCGTCGCCGAACTCGGGAACAATCTTCTCGGTGGAAACGAAAGCCACGGAACCGAGCTTCTCCAAAGTGTCTCTCAGCAATGTCAGATCATTGCCACCCACCTTTTTAGGCAACATTCCGCTTCCGCAAACCCTGCAATATTTCCAACCATCGTTATCGAGACTGTCGGCATCCATTACCTCCGCAATCACGTCAAAACCATAACCTTCGAATTCCACTACAGGATTTTCATCCTTGGAACCCGAATCCTTCTTGCCCCCTTTATCGCCACA
The DNA here is from genome assembly GCA_902471455.1 of uncultured Porphyromonadaceae bacterium. Taxonomy (GTDB): domain Bacteria; phylum Bacteroidota; class Bacteroidia; order Bacteroidales; family Muribaculaceae; genus Lepagella. The sequence continues at coordinate 2,598 of CABRKI010000190.1, forward strand.
CGAGGCAAGCACAAGAAGCGACATCGCCGCACAAACAATAAATTTTACCTTTTTCATCATGTAATTATAAACTAAGCAGCTTTAAAAATCAGTTACTAAAAATCAATTATTGTATCTAAGTTTTACCAACCGCCGCTGGCACCGCCTCCGCCGGTTGAGCCCCCTCCGAAACCTCCTCCGAAGCCCCCGCCTCCGAAGCCGCCTCCGCCTCCACGGCCCATGGAGCCGAGTATGGCACCGGCCGCGAGGGCTGCGCCTGATCCGTCTTCTTTTCTCGGTATGCGGTAATGTCGGTTGTTTCTGAAATGGCAGAACTGGCATTCATAAATCTTCTCTCCTATCCCCTCGCTCCGCGAGATCGG
>CABRKI010000191.1 GCA_902471455.1 uncultured Porphyromonadaceae bacterium
TTCCGACATGGCTGGTGTATAAAGGAAATTCGTGGCTGAGGCTTGCGGGATGGCTATATCTGTTTTCTGCTGTGCTGCTGATTGTGCCGCTCTTAACATTCTTATTCGACTGGAATCCTGTCACAGCAAATATACGACCTGACAACATACCTGCGGATGAGGGCAAATACTTTACAGATAATGAATTTATCATTATGATTTGTGCAGGCTGGGCGGCTCTTCTGATTATCCCCGTGTTGATTACCTCATATCTTACCAATCGATGGATTGCACCTGATGCAAATTATTATCACAGTAAATAATCAAACGATTATCATATGACCGACAAGGAGTATCGAAAAATAGTAGCCGATGCGAGGCGCAGCGTGAGCCGAAAATATGGCTTTCGCCAAAGCTCTTATATCAACTTCAAAATAGAGGGAGGTTACTTTTTCTGTCTGTTTTTTCTTACCGGAGAGACTCGACTAACTGTCAAACCCTTGTATGCCGATGATTTGTGGTGGGATATATGGGGCGCGACGGAAAACAAGAAAGAGCCTCTGAGCTTGCGCGGAATAGGCGCATACACTCTGTCGGGGCAAGTGCTGGCTTCATACGAGATTGCAAAAACTACTGATGAAGGGGAACTTACAAATACGTTCAATAAGATATTTCAGGATGCCAATACGGAAATAACAAGATTTCTGGCCGAGAATCCGGATGCCGACACCTTTTATCCCGATGAATCCAAGATGGATCACGACCCTGACCGCCTTCTTTACCTTATGGCTCTCATCCATAATGGCAAAGAGGAAATAGCATTGGGAATTATTAAAGACGCTCGTAAAAATAAGCATAGATGTGAGTTTCAATGCGGAATGTTTAGCGATTGCTATACATATATCCGACGTTGGTGCAACCGTGAGCAAGCACCCATTCGGATAAGAAATGTATTTGCATCCATTTTTAACAACATTGTCCGGATACGTGCATACGCATTGATGGCTTTGGGTAAAAATAACAAGAAAGAGACCCTTCCCAGCGTTTATGATATCAGACTTTTGGATGGTGGGATTGTGATGGCATTATGCTTTTCAATAATATTCCTATGGCATAATTTCACATTGGCGTGGATTATACTTGCTGTTTATTTCATATTCGTCTGGTTCACGGACTTTGGGAAATGGAGTGAACGATATTATATCCGTTTCGGGAAGTTACCCGATAAAACAAGACTGAGATGGAAAATAGGTATGTGGATTTTAGTAGTTGCACTCTATATCTTTTCATTCGCAATTATATTTTATGAACGATGAAACTGACCGATAGAGAAATAAATGCGATGGTTGCACAGACATCGGATGTCAGATATGAGTATTCATTGAAGCGTATAGCGGATAATGAAAGTTTTTGGTGTCTGTCATCGGGAGAGGATGCGTATATGTTCATTCAGGAAAAAGGAGTGAAACTGTTTCCAATATGGCCTTTTAAAGAATATGCGAACCAATATCTCTTGACACTTGGATTTGAGAAGGACTGCAGATGCGTTGAAATAGACATTGAAAAATTCACAAATGAGATTGTCGATTATCTATGCGATAATAGCATTAAGGTCTGTGTGTTTCCCATTTCACATATTGACTATGGCAGAATAGTCAGCGTAAATACTTTTGCCGAAGACTTATCCGTTGAACTTGAAAACTATATATGACACATGACAAATAAAGAGCTATTTCTGCTTGCTATTGAGCAACTAAAGACCGAGTCTTTTCTCAAAGGTTTTAAGTTCCGTAAGCGTGATTCTTCTTTCATTCAACAAGAAGGAGGTTTGCGACGGCACATCGAATTAGATCATTGGAGTAAGGAGGGTGTGCTTATAATCTATCCAATCTATATGGTTCGTTTCGATATTCTATTGAAATGGTTTGAGCCGTATAACGTCAAATCACCGCAGGCCCGGCAGGATAATCCATCTATCGGATTTACTGGAGATATGCTTGGTCGACAAGATGAATTTAGGATTACAGAATCAACATTCAAGCAGGACTACACAACACTCCGTGATTCACTTGCCGAATGTTCCGATATGGTATTTTCTTCGTACAGCTCGTTACGCGATATGTACGACAGAGTGATAATACCCATATTGGAGGGCAAACGGTCATTGCCCGATGTCGGGGCTGACTGGGCGTTCATATATCTCACGTTAACACGCATGGTTTCTCCTAAAGATTACGCCGCTGTCAAAGCATTAGTATTGGCGCAAGTCCACAAAATGGCAGATAGACATGAGCCAAACATAATGGACTACATCTCACGGCTTGATGAGATAATCAATGTCATGGAGCAACATTATCCCATAGTATAAAACAATGACAGATAAACGATTTTGGATATTTGAGGCATTTGTGGCTTTTGTTTCAGTAGGAGTGGGTTATAGTATGTTGTATATGGAATGGGATACATACTACACGGTCATATTCCTATTATGTGGTTTGTTGAGCGGATTCGTTGCATTTAAGTGGTTTAGAAAAAGTAATTTCAGACTTTCTTTGTCGGTTTGGATAGCCAACAGCCTATCTGTTGCAATTTGTTTTCTTTTACCCAATTTAAATAAATCCACAACACATTTAGATTACCTGATATTATTTTTGATAATGTATTCATTAATCTCAATCATCCCATACATTGTCATAACAAAAATTTACTCACTTATCTCAAAACGACTATGACCCACAAATTAGATTTGTTTTGGATAATGTGGGGTGCAATGCTCGTTATCATGGTCGGATTCGTGCGTATACGAGGGTTGGAGTGAAGATTCGACTTGGTAGTGTTTCACTGAGTGTGTCTGAGGCGAGTTCACTCAAGCCTGTAGACCTCA
>CABRKI010000192.1 GCA_902471455.1 uncultured Porphyromonadaceae bacterium
CGCTCTTCCGATCTGGGCGATATCGTTGACCTTCTGCAATATGACGAAGACACCGCCGGCGGCCTCATGGGCACGGAGATGATTATGGTGAACGAGAACCTTTCCATGCCCGACTGCCTCAAGGAAATGCGTCGTCAGGCGGAAGAACTCGACGATATCTACTACGTCTATGTGGTTGACGACGATGGCCGTCTGCGCGGCGTGCTTCCCTTGCAGAAGATGATCACGCACCCTTCCGTGTCGAAAATAAAGCACGTGATGGAGGTTGACCCCGTTTCGGTCAAGACCGAGACCCCTATCGACGAGGTTGCCATCGACTTCGAGAAATATGACCTCGTGGCTATGCCCGTAATCGACAGCATCGGGCGTCTTGTAGGGCAGATTACCGTCGATGACGTCATGGACGAGGTGCGCGAGCAAAGCGAACGCGACTATCAGTTGGCTTCCGGTATCTCCTCCGACGTAGATGCGCAGGACTCCGTGTGGATGCAGACCAAGGCGAGGATTCCATGGCTCCTTATCGGCATTGCCGGCGGAATAGTCAGCTCGCTTATCCTCGTGGGCTTCGAGGCGCAGATTGCAGCCGTCACCGCCCTCGCCATCTTTATTCCCCTCATCATGGGCACGGGCGGAAACGTGGGCGTGCAGGCTTCGGCCATTGTGGTGCAGGGTCTTGCCAACGGACGTCTCGACATAAAGAACGCCTGGGGGCAGATTGGGCGCGAGTTCCTTGTCTCCACCTTGAATGCGGTGATTATATCGCTCGTGGTGTTTGTGTATGTTTTCTTCACCCAGCCGGGCGACCTTCGGTTTACCATAGCCCTCGCAGTGGGGCTTTCGCTCTTCGCGGTGGTTATTTTCGCCACCGTCTTCGGCGCCCTTGTGCCGCTTACGCTTGAACGCATCAAAATCAACCCGGCCCTCGCCACGGGCCCTTTCATACAGATTACCAACGACGTGGTGGGCCTTATAATCTATGTGGGTGTCGCCACGTGGCTCCTTTCATTGTTTAGCTAAGCCCTCACGGAATAACATCGTCAAAATACCGATACATAAAAGGTTTAAAGTTTAGAGTTTAGGTTTAGATAATACCAAATCCCGTTATCTTAAGGCGTCATGCTTATCTAAACCTTAAACCATAAACCTTAAACGAATCAACCGACAAACGACCGACATGGCAAAGATAGCAGAAACCCCTCTGATGCTCCAGTATCTGGAGATGAAAAAGAAACACCCCGATGCAATCCTCCTTTTCAGGGTTGGCGACTTTTACGAGACATTTTGTGAAGACGCCATCTCCGCAAGCGAGATTCTCGGAATCACGCTTACGCGCCGTGCCAACGGCAAGGCACAGTCGGTGGAACTTGCAGGATTCCCGCATCATGCCCTCGACTCCTACCTGCCTAAGCTCGTGAGAGCCGGTCGGCGCGTGGCGATATGCGAACAGCTCGAAGACCCGAAGCTCACGAAAAAGCTTGTGAAAAGGGGTATCACGGAACTTGTCACCCCCGGCGTGAACACCTCTACGGGCGCGTTGCTTGCCCGTGAAAACAATTTCCTTGCCGCCATCCACGTGGCAAAGAAAAGCGTCGGTATTTCGTTTCTCGACATCTCTACGGGGGAATTCCTCTGCGGGGAAGCGTCGGCGGAGGAGGTGGATAAGATGCTTTCGAGCTTCCAGCCGAAGGAATTGTTGCGCATGAGGGGTACGCGCGATTTCTGTGCCGCCCATTTCTCCCACAAATGCAGCATATTCGAACTTGACGACTGGGTTTATACGTCCGATGCAGCTGAGGAACGCCTGCTGAAGCAGTTTGATACCAACACCCTCAAGGGTTTCGGCGTTGACCATCTCGGGGCCGGGATAATAGCGGCCGGCAGCATACTGCATTATCTCGACCTCACCAACCATACGCGGATTTCGCACATAACGTCGTTGAGCCGCATCGACAACCGCCGCTATATGCATCTCGACCGTTTCACGGTGCGCAATCTGGAGATTCTCGATTCTATGGGCCCCGAAGGGAAGTCGCTCCTGAAGGTTATCGACAAGACCGTATGCCCCATGGGGGCGCGCAAATTGCGCCGTTGGCTCATGCTCCCGCTCCTCGAGCCGAAGGAGATAAACGCGCGTCTCGACGCCGTGCAGGCTTTCTTCGAAGACGCATCGCTGCGCGAGGCTTGCCGTGAGGCTGCCCGCCGCACGGGCGACATAGAGCGTTTCGGGTCGCGTGTGGCGTCAGGTAAGATTTCGCCCAGGGAGATGGTGCAGCTTGCCGACGGAGTGAACGGCGCGATGTCGCTCCGCGCACTTTTGGCAGCTTCCGGATGCGGGTGCCTTGAAAACCTTTCATCGCGCATGCCCGACGTTTCCGATGTGGCGGAGATGATTTCCGCTACCATCAACCCGGATGCGCCCAACGGGTTCGGAAAAGGCCCGGTGATTGCCGAGGGCATCGACGCGGAACTCGACGAACTGCGACGCCTCAGGGCCAACGGTCATGATGCGTTGCTCGCCATACAGACCCGCGAGAGCGAGCAGACCGGAATCCCTTCGCTCAAGATAAGCTTCAACAACGTGTTCGGCTATTACCTCGAAGTGCGCAACACGCATAAGGACAAGGTGCCGGAGACGTGGATAAGGAAACAGACGCTCGTAAACGCCGAGCGTTACATCACCCCCGAACTGAAGGAATATGAAGAGAAGATAGCCGGTGCGGAGGAACGCATAGCGGTGATAGAGGGGCGGATTTACCAGGATTTGCTTGCCCGCATCAATACCCGTTTCGCCGACCTCCATGCCGACGCTTCGGCGGTGGCGCCC
>CABRKI010000193.1 GCA_902471455.1 uncultured Porphyromonadaceae bacterium
TTTAGTGGGCTCAGCCCACTAAACTCGACAGGTCCAACCCACTTGGACGCTTACCCGAAATAACTATGATTTATAGATGAACAACCGCAGATTCGTTGAAACCATAACCGAATCCGCATCCAATTATCCTGAAATTACATTCTCCCGCAAAGGCGCAATTTATACTTGCGTCAATCCTTTCTCGTACCATATCGTACGAAAAGAGAGGGAAGTGTATAATAAAATGGATGGATTGTATGTGGACGGTATGCTGATGTGTAAGCTTATCAGCTTGCTATGGAGTAGGAAGATTCCCAGACTCAGTTTTGATATGGCAGGGATGGCGGTAGATTTATTCGACCGTCTAAACCACAACGATGAGTCAATTTACTTTGTAGGGGCAAAACAAGAAGCTCTTGAAGCAACAATAGGGCAAATCAAGAAAACATACCCCAATATCAACATTGCAGGCTACAGAAATGGTTACTTCCTTTTGCCAGAAAACAGAGAGAGGGAAATAAGTAACATTGTCACCCTTAATCCGGATTTTGTGATTGTCGGCATGGGTTCTCCAATACAGGAAAGATTCTGCATCGACCTGAAGGAAGCGGGATATAAAGGAATCGCTTTCACTTGCGGTGGATTCCTTCATCAAACTGCTGACGGAATAAATTATTATCCGGAATGGATTAACAAATATAATCTACGGGCCTTCTATCGTCTTTTCCACGAAAAAGGTCTTTGGGGCAGACTATACAATGTATTATTAGAATTCCCCATTCTATTCACATGGGATACGCTCACAACAAAATACCTCAGCATAGACTCTTAAAATAATTACCTCCCCCCTTTCATATAACAAGCATATATAGACACAACTTCCGTCGATTTTATCTCTCATATCGACAATATAATCACTTCCATGTAATCCAAACAAATACTCTTATAAAACCTAAAATACGTGTCGCACTGCCCGTTCCAAGGATAGTGCGACACGTGCTTTAATAAATTTATTTTCTAATTGTTATTCGATTTATTGAAAAATAGTTATCTTTGCAGACCAAATATGGGATTTGATACACAAAGACATAAATTCATATATTACAAATCTGTCTTTTGTGACTTTATGTCATTCTGTATCTCAATTCGATATCCATAGATAAGAACCTTTCAACACAATCATGAATATAGCAGTTGCCGGCACCGGATATGTCGGACTCTCAATAGCCACTCTCCTCGCTCAACATAATCACGTCACAGCCGTTGACGTTATCCCCGAGAAGGTGGAGCTTATCAATAAGCGTAAGTCTCCGATTCAGGATGAGTATATCGAGAAATATCTTTCCGAAAAGGACCTCGATCTCACCGCGACCCTCGACGGAGCCTCCGCATATAAGGATGCCGATTTCGTGGTCATAGCCGCCCCCACCAACTACGACCCCGTTAAAAACTATTTCGATACGCACTGCATTGAGGATGTAATCGACCTGGTCCTATCGGTCAACCCCGATGCCGTGATGGTTATCAAATCGACAATCCCCGTCGGCTATTGCCGCTCCCTATACCTCAAATACGCCAACCAGCTTACTTCCGAAATCGCTCAAACCAGAACAACCAAGAACAACCAGAATATTTTTTCTGCCGATTCTCGAAACTCAAACCAGAGCAACCAAGAACAACCACCCTTTTGTGCTGAAGGCTCAAACCAGAGCAACCAAGGGCAACCAGAGTTGGTTTATTCAGACGGGAAAGATGAACGGAAAGCTGATGAAAGTTCCGAGATCACAGGTCTTGATTGTGGCGCGAACGGAGTGAGCGTTCCCAATAGAAAGCTATCATTCAATCTCCTCTTCTTCCCGGAATTTCTTCGCGAAAGCAAGGCCCTTTACGATAACCTCTACCCTTCCCGAATCATCGCCGGTATCCCCAAGATTATCGACAAGCCGGAATTTTCCGAAGAGAATGAGGCCATAGCCGCAGTTACCGATATCGAGCGGCTAAATGAAGCAGCCCATACTTTCGCGGCGCTCCTTCAGCAGGGCGCTTTGAAGAAAAACATCCCTACCCTATATATGGGCATTAAGGAGGCCGAAGCCGTGAAACTTTTCGCCAATACTTATCTCGCGCTCCGCGTAAGCTATTTCAACGAACTTGACACATACGCCGAAGTGAAAGGACTCGACTCGCAAGCCATTATCGAAGGCGTAGGTCTTGACCCGCGCATAGGCTCCCACTACAACAACCCCTCCTTCGGCTACGGCGGCTACTGCCTTCCCAAAGACACGAAGCAGCTCCTCGCCAATTATGCCGACGTGCCGCAAAACATGATGACCGCAATCGTGGAAAGCAACCGCACCCGCAAGGACTTCATCGCCGACCAAGTCCTCAAAATGGCCGGATGGTATGATTACTCCTCCAATCCTTATTATAGCGGCAATGAACTAAAGACTAATGACTCACGACTAACGACCCCTCCGACCATCGGCGTATATCGTCTGACGATGAAATCAAACTCCGACAACTTCCGCCAATCGTCAATACAAGGAGTCATGAAGCGCATCAAGGCGAAAGGAGCGAATGTGATTATCTACGAGCCGACTCTCGAAGACGGTTCCACATTCTTCGGCAGCCGCGTGGTAAATGACATCAAAGAATTCAAACGCCTCAGTTCCGCCATACTCGCCAACCGCAATTCGGAAGACCTTGCCGATGTAGCCGACAAAGTCTATACCCGCGACCTCTTCTCCCGCGATTAGCCATCGTTCAGTTACCGACCCTTCGGGGGAGGTCAAAACGTCAAAGTCCAAAACTTAAAAAACATAGAATC
>CABRKI010000194.1 GCA_902471455.1 uncultured Porphyromonadaceae bacterium
TCGGTGGCGCGGGTGATGGCCGTGTAGAGCCAGCGGTAGAAATCGGGGCCGACGGCATCGGGCGCAATCGCCCCCATGTCGATATATACGTGTTTCCATTGGCCTCCCTGGGCTTTATGGCATGTGACGCAGTAGGCGTATTTCGCCTGGAGGGCGTTGTAGAAGGGATCTTCCATGGCCCCCTTGATTTTGTGGGAAAGTTCCCCTTCATATTCCGCCATGACGCGGTTGTAGAGCCTCTCCATTTCCTGGCGGGGAAGGGCGGGGCCTTCCGCCACAAGGCTGCGCAGCATAATCTTGGCAGCCACCGGCGTTTCCACGTCTGGCAGACGCAACTCCGTCTCCACGAACCATCTGCCGTAGGCTTTCTCCGTTTTTCCAACCCACGTCACTTCCGCCGTTTCGCCGTTGGCAATGAAATTCTTGAGTTTGTTGACCTTGCTCCAGTAATAATCGTTTTTTGAAATCACAATCCTGTCGCCTTGTTGGAGGGGTTCTTCGGCATACATCACCATGTTGCGTATAGCCTGGTTGAAGTTGTTGGCGCGTTTGTTGGAACGGGTCACAATGAGAGTCTCCTCTTTGCCGACGCTGCCCCATGAATCGGCGAGGGAGTCGGCGAGGTCTGACGAACTTATCACCTCTACGTCGGGGAACTCGCTTGCATATAGCGAGAAATTCTCCGGAGGAAATTCCGAAAAAAGGAATTGGCGCACCACAGTGGCATTGTTGAGGATGCCGCTTCCGGCAGCCTGTCGTGCCGGCAGGTCGAGAGAGAACGAGATTGGATTCAACCCGATTTGCCGCAGTCTTTCGGGGTTCATGGCAGGGCTTTCCTGCATTCCTACGGGGGGAAGCTGGGCGAGGTCGCCCACAAGAATCATGGCGCTCCCCGGAGCGGAATAAACGTGGCGCGTAAGTTGCTGAAGAAGGGAGGCACCGAAAGAAGGCGCGTCGGTCACGAGTGACGCTTCGTCGATTATGAAAGTGGTTTCGGCATCGCGGTTTTCCGCAAGGAAGAAAGTGGTGTTGGCAGGGTCGGCGGAGTTGCCTCGAAAAATTCTTTTATGGATGGTGGAGGCCCGGTCGTCGGCAAGCGATGCCGCCACTTTCGCCGCCCTTCCGGTGGGCGCGAGGATTACGGTGCGGAGCGACGCCCGGCGCATGGCCTTGACCATCGCCCCCATCACCGATGTTTTTCCGGTGCCGGCATAGCCGTTGAGTACGAATGCATCGCGAGGTCCCCTCTGCAAAATGAATGCCGAGAGGGCTCCGATAAGCATCGCCTGCTCTCCGTTGGGCACGAACGGAAGAAGCGAGAAGGCGGATTCTGTGAGTTGGCGAGGGGTCATAACGGATGCGAAATTACTAAAATAAGTGATAAAAGCCCATAAAAGGAACAAATAAAAACCTGTATTGCCTCAAAATGGAGGTTTAATGGTGTAAAATAGGTTAAAAAACTGGATGGAATGTGGGTAAATTGAGAAATTATTTCTACCTTTGCAAGGTGAAAACAGGGCAGATGCCGGAAAGACGGAGCCCTTATGCCGGAAACATGGCCCGCTCCATGGTCCGGAAGCTTTAAAGACACAAAACAAAGGTTTTTTAAATCATATATCAAGACATGAAAATTGAAAAAGTTATCGGTCGCGAGATTCTTGACTCACGCGGCAATCCCACAGTAGAAGTAGATGTTATCCTCGAAAGCGGCGTAATGGGCCGTGCAGCTGTTCCCTCAGGCGCATCTACAGGTGAGAACGAGGCTCTCGAACTCCGTGACGGCGACAAGAGCCGTTACATGGGCAAGGGCGTTCAGAAGGCTGTCGCCAATGTCAACGGCCCTATCGCCGGCGCTCTTATCGGCCATAGCGCACTCGACCAGATCGGCATTGACAAGATCATGCTTGACCTTGACGGCACCCCCACGAAGTCAAACCTCGGCGCAAACGCCATCCTCGGTGTTTCTCTCGCAGTTGCAAAGGCTGCCGCCAACTATCTTGACATGCCTCTTTACCGTTATATCGGCGGATGTGACACTTACGTTCTCCCCGTGCCGATGATGAACATCATCAACGGCGGCGCACACTCCGACGCTCCCATCTGCTTCCAGGAGTTCATGATCCGTCCTGTAGGCGCATGCTGCTTCAAAGAGGGTATCCGCATGGGCACCGAGGTTTTCCACAACCTTAAGACCGTGCTCAAAAAACGTGGCCTCTCCACCGCAGTAGGCGACGAGGGTGGTTTCGCTCCCAAACTCGAAGGCACTGAAGATGCCCTCAACGTGATTGTAGAGGCTATCAAGCTCGCCGGCTACGAACCCGGAAAAGACGTTACAATCGGTCTCGACTGCGCTTCTTCAGAGTTCTATCATGACGGCGTGTATGACTACACCCACCTCAAGAACGGCGCAGAGAAAGAGGTTAACGGCAAGAAGCTCACCAGTGCTGAGCAGGCTAAATATCTCGAAGAGCTCATCACGAAATATCCTATCGACTCTATCGAGGACGGTATGGACGAGAACGACTGGGAAGGCTGGAAAATCCTCACCGACCTTATCGGCAACCGCTGCCAGCTCGTAGGCGACGACTTCTTCGTTACCAACGTGAAGTATCTTGAGAAAGGTATCGAGGAGGGCTGCGCCAACTCTATCCTTGTAAAGGTTAACCAGATCGGTTCACTCACGGAGACTCTCCGCGCCGTACAGATGGCACAGCGCAACAACTATACCGCCGTTATCTCCCACCGTTCGGGCGAAACCGAGGACGCTACCATCGCCGAGATCGGAAGAGCGGTTCAGC
>CABRKI010000195.1 GCA_902471455.1 uncultured Porphyromonadaceae bacterium
CTTTTCTTTTAAGGTAAAATCCGAAGGTGCCGACGAAATAATAATACATGAATCGGATCCATATTTCTATGAACCACCTGCTTTCTATGGATTAAGCGAGGGTTTCAAAGGTATGGATGAAGTTGAAATCAACTATGATGAGGATTGGGGAGTGTATCTGTATGTCAGTGCTGGGAATCATTTCGGATCCGTGCGTTCTGAAGTGATATGTTCCACGGATTACATAACCGACCCCGCAATCCTCGCAAGAATTGCGGAAATTAAAGATATGGAAACCGGAGTCGGCGAGGTAGGGTCTGATAAGCCGGATTCCTACCGTTGGGACGGGACTGTATTGACCTTCCCTGACATAGTCTCTTCCGTAAATGTTGTCGATATGGGAGGCCGTGAAATCCTATCTGCAAGCGACGTTGAATCCTTGAATCTTTCGTCATTCGCCAATGGGATATATATGGTAGTATATAAATTTGAGAATCAAAAAGATGGAGTTATTAACCGAATTAAAATCATGAAAAATGAAAAGAATTGTCTTTTTCCCGATGGTTTGGGCATTCGTGGCAAGTGCTCATGCCCAAACCGAAAATATCCTAACGCAGGAAAACTTCGTTACGGAAACTTTCAAAGGTGTCAATATCGAGATGCCCGGTTACAGGGAAATCAAAAGCGGATCGAAAATTATTGTATCCTATGAAGAGGATTGCCCCGCGGAAATGCGCGGCGCATTCGAGTATGCCGTCAAACTTTGGGAGGAAGTGCTTCCCATGACTTTACCGATTAAAATAAAGGTTGGCATAGAATCTGTAAGAGGAGGTGTTTTATCAAAAGTATCAATTTCATCCTTTAACTTTAATCAAGAACCGTCGCAGCTATATCTGGCTCCTTTGTCGATGATAAAAAGTGCGTTGTTGCAAGAATCGCACGCACGCCGGCACTACAGATTTATAAATGAGATACCAGATGTTTCTTTCTTGGAAGAAAAAATTGATATGACAATAGCTTATAACAAGAATTTGTTGAATCAAATTTCATATTCCCTTGATGGTGAACCAAACGAATCAAAATATGATTTTGTAACAGTTGCTTTACGTGACATTGCGATTGGCCTTGGCTTCACAACAAATTTTACTGCAAATGTTCAGGGAAAGACACTTGTTACACCGAGAGAAAAGTTGACTCCTTTCGAGTCTCATGTATGGGAGGCCGTTGGAGGCACGAACCTGCAAGAAGCGTATAATAACGCAACTAAGGGAAGCGTGCCGATGGCTCTGTATGGGAACCCGGGGCGTGAATGTGTCATATCGTTATACGCACCCAACCCTTGGGTCAATGGAAAATCCTTGCGTTTCCTCACATCTGAAAACGACAATCCACTTTCTCGTCTTTTGGATTATGATTTCGGCAAAGGTTACATCATGCGTGACCTATCCGGAATGAATTGGAAATCGGCATTCGAAAAATCGCTGGATTGGATTAAGTATGTGCAGTCGGATTCTCCTTCCGGATCTGTTTCCCAAAACGGGGATACCAACAATAAGTTCCCATTCAAGGGAGACGTGACACTTTCCTTTACTTCAAACGGAAAATCCCGAAACATGGAGACTCAAGATTCGGGGGTGGTCTTGGATGTTTCCAGGATTGCTGCTGCCGATGAGACATCAAGCGTGGCAGATGAGATAAAGGAGTACTGTAAAAAATATAACAGTTACTCCCCTTATGGCCCGACAGAGAGCGGGCTGTCGCTTTCGGTACTGAAAAAAGATGGAAGCTGGGATGAAGTGTATAGTGAATACTATTACGGACAAACCGTCAATCTAAAAATAGAAGACCTTACACTCCACTATCCGCAATCCGAATATGCGAGGGGAACGACGGGAGGTTTGCGTTACCGTCTTTCGAAATGTGAGGTGGACTATAACGGTGGACCACACCATAATTATACCGTGAAATATTTCACACGAGACTATACTCCCCAGACGGCGTTGATAAAGTATAGCAGTGCATTAAACACGCAAAGCACCGTTCAACCAATGGCATCCCTGAACGATGATTACTTCGTGGATGTGAACGTCGGGATTTCCAATATAGAAGGCACGACGAGGGTTATCGTGGAGCAATGGGACGAGGGGGAAGCTTTGCCTTTCCAATATGAAGCCACCGATTTCAGGAAAGGTTATTTCGTTGCCAATCTTGACAGGGAACTGAGCACAAGGTTGACGGTAATTTGCTATAACGACAACGGCTTCCAACGAAGCAACACCATTACAATCCCTCCGGTCGGGTATTCTCTGACGAATGTAACGTTCATGCATGACAACCAGGCGATACATATTGATGGTATATCATCCAAATCGTTAGAGTCGGACAATATTTCCTGTACCGTACAAGAGATTGCCACGTCTAAAACCTACATGAATAAGTCTAAACTGAACGATAATACGGTAGATATCGGTTCCCTTCCAAAGGGAATGTATGTCCTTGTTTTGTATAACGGGAATGAATGTGTAGGCAATTATAAGTTTGCGAGATAGACCCGTCAAACCTCGGTGCCGTATTTGATTTGACCGAAGACCTTCCTTCCGTCCGGTCTTAGATTGTAGAATCCAAAAACATCGACCTCGTTTTCATTAAAAACAGATCGGAAGAG
>CABRKI010000196.1 GCA_902471455.1 uncultured Porphyromonadaceae bacterium
TAAACCAATATCAGTAAACATACCAAACCGAGTCAACCATTTTCAGGAACGGACATTGGTGGAGGACGGGGTGAAAATATGGGGCATGATATTGTGGGTGTACGGAATGATTTGTAATTTTGGGGTGGAAACCATAAAGCTGGAACAACAATGCCCGACCAGAGTAACCCTCATAAAGTTTTCAAATGCTACTATACTGATGCCCCTCTTTCCGACAGGATCTTTGTGTGGACTATGAGTGTTTGCATGATAATAGTCTTGATTACTTTTGCATCTTCTTCAAAGACCGGGAATAAGTGTCTTGCAGTGATTTTTGTAATGCTGTATATGTTTATTCCGTTGTGGTTCGAATATGGTATATACATGATGAGGACGAGGAGTATCATCGAGTTAGTTGATAATGAAATTGTGGTTCGAGGTTGGATTCGTTTTCGTAAGTCCTTCCCGGTAGATAAAATAGAGAGTATTCGCGTTGTGGATTTTGATACCGACAAGGTTGATAAACTCACAAATGACTATATGCTTGCCAGGCCGATGAGGAGAGTCAATCTATGTCCGCGAAAGGGAGTGATAGTCTTTTTTGAGCGAAAATGGATAAAAAGTGTTCGTCCTGTTTTTTTCAATGCTGCAGACCCGGACCAATTCGCCAATGCCCTTTCAGAGGCCTCCGGCAAAATGGTGAGCAATTGAGGGCAGGTGTTGAGTTTTTATACCCGACGTGGAACTAATCGCGATAGAATCGTATAGCAAAGAGATGTGAAATGGGATTATTCAGAATGTTTTGTAGGAAAAGAGAGATGACGGTAAAGGATAAAGTTGAAGGGTGGCTGAAGAATATTGCCGCTGTCGAGAGTTTGCCGGAAGATATCGTGGCGGTCAATATCGGTATGTTTGAGATGGAAAACGGTTACGGCGTGTATATGTGCGGCTCCAGGGAATATGATGAAGAAGACGATGACTGGGCTTGTGATGCCGACTATGAGCCCAGTGAGAAATATCTGATTCTTGAGGGGAAAGGCTTCGAATCCATGGTTTGGGAAACTTTACTGAATCAAATGGTTTTGTCATTGAAAGGGATTCTGGAGTGTGGCGATGAATCTGTCAGACGTTTTTTCGGCAACCGCATAGTGACCACCGGATTTGATGAAGGCAACCTTATCCGCGTGAAATGAAATTTTTTGATATATGGTTGAAATTTGTTAAGTTTGCAGAATGTAACCATAA
This sequence comes from uncultured Porphyromonadaceae bacterium, assembly GCA_902471455.1. GTDB lineage: Bacteria > Bacteroidota > Bacteroidia > Bacteroidales > Muribaculaceae > Lepagella. The sequence goes on from CABRKI010000196.1 coordinate 1,225, forward strand.
GCGGTTCGTATCGTAGAAAAACCTAACCTTACCATGTTATGACAATAAAATCAAGATTTTTATTAGGAGCGATTGCGGCGGCGTGTCTGATGCCTTCTGCCGGCAATGCCGCATCCAAAAGCGACAAGGCGAAAGACAAGGAAACCGTGAAACAGTCGTTGTCTTCTCTCTCCATTCCGGGTGGCACCAACATGAGACGTTCCGACCTCAAACTGCCGACGCAGGGTGGCGACGGCACGGTCATTACCTGGAAATCTTCCGCCCCGGCTTATATCGATAATTCCGGAAAGATACTTAAACGAGCCCCAAAAGGTTCGGGCAAACATGAGGTGACGCTCACGGCCACTGCCAAAAAGAACAAGGCCAAGGAATCGCGTAAATTCAAGGTGAGCCTTGCCGAAGAGGAGGACTATGATTCCTATCTGTTCGTATATTTCCCGAGCAACGACGATGAAAACCTTTATTATGCCATAGGGGAGAACGGATATAACTTCACGCCCCTCAACGGCGGACAAAAGGTGATGGCATCCGACACCGTCGCAATCAAGAAAGGAATCCGCGACCCCCATATTCTCCGTGGACCCGACGGACGCTTCTATATGGTGGCCACCGATATGCAATGCCGCGAAGGTTGGAGCTCCAACCGCGGAATCGTGATGTATTCGAGCGACGACCTCGTGAACTGGAAACATTCCACCGTACATTTCCCCGACCGTTTCAAGGAATGGGTAAACGTCAAGAGGGTATGGGCTCCCGAGGTGATTTGGGACCCCGATTATCAGAACACTGACGGGACAAAAGGGCGTTACCTCGTATATTTCTCCCTCCTAACGGACGACGGCAAATGCGACTACGATAAAATTTATTATTGCTATGCCAACGACGATTTCACCGACCTGATGACCGACCCTGTATATTTCTACGACCGTGGTTCAGCCACCATCGACGGCGACATAGTATATGACGAGCGCACCGGACTCTACCACATGGTCTATAAGAACGAGGGGAACGGAAGCATCTGTCAGGTGACTGCAACCCGTCTTACCGCTGAACCCGGCAAGCCGGCAGGGAGCCAGTGGGGAAATCCTTCCGACCCCTTGCAGCAGACAGACGTGAGCGTGGAGGGTGCGGGAATGTTCCGCCTTATCAACAGCGATTCCCACATACTTATGTATGATTGCTACATGAACGGTTATTATCAGTTCTGCGAAAGCGAAGACCTTGAGAACTTCAAACTTAAGGCGCAAACCGAAACCAAGGGTGCGTTCACTCCCCGTCATGGCACGGTTATGCCGATTACGAAAGCCGAACGCGAACGTCTTCTGAAGGCTTTCCCGATCAACAAATAATATATCCTTATTTCAAATAATAAAACGGGAGGATGCAAATATTTGCAAGATCGGAAGAG
>CABRKI010000197.1 GCA_902471455.1 uncultured Porphyromonadaceae bacterium
CAAGATATTTTAACATTGCCTTACGTATATGCCTGGTAATGTTGAACTTAAAAAATAACTAAATTGTCATGTACTGTGGCTTTATCTATAAAAACACATCCATAATTTTTTAGGGAGTTATGATAGGTTTTCGTTAAATTGGCCTCTTTAAAAATGAGAATCTATTAAAAGAATGAATTATGAGCGTATGGATTAAAACTGTCAGGACTCATGACAAAATCGAGATTTTAGGACATGTGTTCATCGGACTGTCAGAAATCAGAAAAGCCGTCGATGCGAGTGCCAATCTTTCTTATTTAACAAACATGAGAATATCCCGCGAGAAACCCTCGATTGCTATCGAAGGAATCCACGTGGTGGAGTTTTATAAACTCTATCCTTGTTTCGATTCGTATGACTATGCCAACGAAGACCGTTTCTATCGCAATTTCTTCTTCTCCGACAAACCTTTTTCCGACGAAGATATCCTACGGTTAGGAGCTTTGAAATGCCCATACAACTATTGTATGCTGAATAAAGATATGCCGGAATGGGCTGTTCCCGCAATATATTATTGCGGTGAAGGAAACGAGATGGAAGTGGCATTATAAGGCGTTTTATGACAGCTAAATGTTAATAAAAGTTAAGCATAGGGTTTAAGCGTCATTTTTACGCACAAAAATTTGGTCGCGTCAAATTTACGCATTAACTTTGCGTCAGAATTACGCAATATAACTAATTCCGATTAAACATACGAGACATGGACACACAACTCAAATATCATTACCGCTATCCGCACGCAGCCCTTACGGCAGACTGCGTGATTTTCGGATTCGACGGGAAGGAAATAAAAATTCTTCTCATCGAAAGGGGCAACGAGCCTTATTTAGGATACTGGGCCCTCCCCGGCGGATTTATGAGGATGGACGAAACTATTGAGGAATGTGCAGCCAGGGAACTTCGGGAAGAAACCAACCTTTCTGACGTTTTCCTCGACCAGTTCAAGGTCTATAGCCGCGTTGACCGCGACCCGAGGGAAAGGGTGGTCACGGTTGCTTTCATAGCTCTTGTCAAGCCGGAAGATTGCAAGTTGATTGCAGGCGACGATGCCGCGAGAGCAATGTGGTTCGACGAAAACATGCTTCCTCCTCTCGCATTTGATCATCGCCAGATTATTCGTGAGGCGCGCGAACATCTGAAAGAGATTCTCAGAATTAAACCCGTGGCATTCGAATTGCTCAACAAGGTGTTTACCATAAGCGAACTGCAGACGGTCTATGAAGTAATCAACCAAACCTCTTACGACCGACGAAATTTCCTCCGCACCGCCATCGATTCCGAAGTTATTTCAGAAATAAAAACCGACGACACCGGGTCCGGAGGACGACCGTTGAGATTTTATACTGCAAATATGCAAGTTCCACCGCCTCCACAAGACTTGATAGCATTTGAAGCCCCCGACGAATGCAAAAGCTGCTGTATGCCGATTGCCGGCTCCGGAGAAACGGAAAACGCGGAATCAAAACAAAAGAAAGCCCCTACCAAGGGACTTTTCGATTTCATATCAAAGAGGATTACTCGATAAAATCATGTTTACCTTTTGCAAATATAAGGTATCATAACATAGGATTCTGCATTTCGTAAGCTATTAAGAGGATGTCGCAAAGGCTATTGTGCCCCAGTCTCCCCCTGCAAGATTACCGCTAAAACAAAATAGAAAAACTGAAAATTCACAAACATTCACCAAAACAAAACTTAATTATGGAAAAGACTACGGTTTTCAACCTCATCATCCTTGATGAGAGCGGCTCAATGGGCAGCCTGACAAAACAGACGGTTGACGGATGCAACGAAACCCTCAACCTCATCCGTTCACTCCAAGAAAAATATGGCGACACCCAACGCCATCTGGTAAGCATCTATCTCTTCCAGTCGGATGCGAAAATCCCTTCGCGCTATGTCTGCAAGAATGTGCCTGTAGAAAAAGTGGAAAATATGACAACCGACATCTACAAACCGTGGGGTTGCACTCCCCTTCTCGACGCCGTAGGATCCACATTGACCGACCTCCGTGCCGTGGCTTCCACACATACGGACTCCACAGGAATCGTAACCATCATCACTGACGGTATGGAGAATTCATCGACCGACTACACCTACGACATGGTGGCGAACCTCATCTCCCGGTTGAAAGAACTCGGATGGACATTCAACTTCATCGGGGCTAACATAGATGTGGATATGGTGTCGAAAAAAATGAACATCGACAACGCCATGGCTTTCCAAGCTTCGGAAAAAGGGACCAAAGACATGTGGCATACATTCGGGACCTGCATGATGGAGAGCGAAAATGCAAGGGTTGCAAACGAGATGGCATGTCCCGAAGCCCCTATGGAAGAAAGGATTCAAATGAGGAAAACCCTGTCGAAAAGGTTCTTTTCAAAATAATTGACAAAATCCCTTAGGTAAGAACGATATATTTTGACTTTCCATTTTTTTGACTTTCCATTTTTGAAGAGAGGGCGGTGTGCGTCATGACAATTATGCCACACCGTCCTCCAATTAAAATCAGGGCTG
>CABRKI010000198.1 GCA_902471455.1 uncultured Porphyromonadaceae bacterium
TAATGTAAAACGCATATGCAGCCATACTGCCTCAGTGTGTTCGCTGAATAGTTACGCGATAAAAATGTGGTGACCTCAACCAATATTTCACTGGGTCACCACACTAAAATCTAAAATTCTGTTAAAATTTCAGTTCGGGTGGTATCGTTAATAGAGATGCAATCGAACTACAAACGACTGAGTGGTTTAGCTATGCAAATTGACCACTGCGTACATTATATTGGATATTACTTCATTATACAACAGACAAAATATATCCTTTCTTTTTGATTGAAGTAATTGATATGGAAGGGTCTGTAATGAGTCTGCGGATATAGGTAATCTGCACATTAAGTGCAAGAGAATTAGAGTAGCTTGCGTCACCCCAAATTCTTTCAAGTATGATGTCCCGCTCTACCGGTTTTCCGATATTTTCGGCAAGCATCTGGAGTATTTCGGTTTGACGCACAGATAGGGAGTGGGTCTCACCGTTGAAAGTCAATGCTGAAAGGTTGGGACGGAAAACAGTTTGTCCAAGTTGATATTCCACATCCTGATTAACAGTCATGCTTTCAAATCGCTCGTTAATCTTAGCAATCAGCTCTTCGGGATAAAACGGCTTAGGTATATAGTCGTTACCTTTCAGTGAAAAACCATGGAGACGATCAACCTTATCTGTGCGGTCAGTCAGGAAGAAAATAATCACCTTCTTGTCGTTCTGGCGGATAAGCCTTGCCATTTCGAATCCGTCGAGTTCAGGCATATTAATATCAAGCAGGATAAGGTCGGGATGGGTTTCTCTGTACATTTCCAATCCCACCTTTCCGTTATTGGCGTAAATGACTTCATAACCTTCCGCCTCGATAAATCGTTTGAGAAGCATCGAGTTTTTGAGGTCATCATCAACCAAGAGTATTTTTATCGACTTCATCATTGCGGTAATTTTATGGTGAAACATGTGCCTTTACCCTCAGTGCTTTGAACGGAGATGTCTCCACCGTGCGCTTCAACAAGAAGTCTGACATAGGCGAGTCCAAGTCCCATGCCAGGCTGCTCTCCAGCTGAAGCTTTCCCGCGATAGAACCGTTGGAATATATGTTTCAGATCGCCAGATGGAATGCCATTGCCGTTATCGCTAACCATAAGTTCGACAAATCCCACACCCTCCGTAACTGAAGCATTGATTTCCACTTCCGTGCCAGAATATTTGACGGCGTTTTCAACGAGATTATTCAGTATATTATATAGATGAGCACGGTCGGCTGAAACTATCGTGTCAGGAGTAATATCATTATGAATGGTTACATTTTTCCCAGATGGCCGTACTGTTGCCTGAGCAACTGTGTCAAACAGATCATAGAGGTTTGTACTTTGAATATTGAGTGGAATCTGCTCGACATTGTTAAATGTAATATCACGCAGTTTTGAGAAGTAGGCGGAAAGATTATCAAGAGCTTTACGAGATTCAGTAAGCAGTTCCTTTCTGACGGCCTTGTCTTCCAGCATCCGCTCATTGTTAAGCCCTGACACGCACATCTTCAATGTGGAAATGGGACGTTTAAGCTCATGAACCATCGTTGTGATGAAACTGTTGCGCATCTTGTCAAGACGTGAGAGTTTGACAATTGTACTGATTTGCCATATAAGGCAAAGGATAAGGAATAAGGATAATACGAAAGCGAGGACGAGAGTCCAACTCATTTCTCTAAAAATGTCAGCCGTAGGAATCCTGCATTCGATTACGACTGCCTTTCTCTCAAGTTCTGAATATGGGCTGATAATCTTAAAGACTGGATTAATCAAAGACTCATGACCATACGCAATCGGTTTCCACATGAGACTGTCTGTTATAGTCAATGATATTTCTGCGTTGATGTTTTCGTTTTTCAGCAAAGAATCAACACCCTGAATAGTAAAAGGAGATTGAACTTCCAAATCAAAATTGCGCATTGCCGCCCAAGCAACTCCGTCGGAAGGTGCCGTCGATGCGTCTATCGAAAGTTTTTTCTCTTCAATACGCTGCAGACTGTCTGTGACGATTTCTGACAGCCTTTCAATTTCCTCATCTGTAAGATTGCGTTCTTCATTAATACCTAAAAGTTTGCGCCCGTTAAATACTGAAGACGATACCGTTACCTTTCGTGACGCATTACCGACAGAGTCGACTCCATGACTCAGGCTGTAAGACGTGTTGATTTGGCCAACTCCCTTTTTGTCTCTTTCCTTATTATACTCCACTAATACATCAGCAATTACTGTTTCAGCATGATGTTCATATTCACGCAGAGAATATTCGTAGCGCCCATACAGCCAATAGACCTGCATCCCTAAGAATGCAAGAATCGCTATGATAGTGATTATATATAGTGTCTTTATCCTTTTTTTCATGATGCAAAATTACAAAAATATCACCGCACATATTGCTTCTGTCCGTTCCTGAAAATGGTTGACTCGGTTTGGTATGTTTACTGATATTGGTTTACTCTATCTCTGGATAAGGTTGACTGACCGGGTCCTATCCCTGGGCGGAGTTGACTGAGGGCGTAGCCCGAAGGCAACCTAG
>CABRKI010000199.1 GCA_902471455.1 uncultured Porphyromonadaceae bacterium
GGCTTATGTCGGGCTTGCTCACGCGAGCCGGATATGAGCCGATAGCCGTTGATAATATGGAGGCGGCAAAAGTGGAGGTGGCGAAACCATGCGTTTTTGTTTAAAATCACATGAATATTTTGATTTAACAAAAAGTTAATTATCAACAAATACTCAGCATAAATAAAAAACCGTTATTTTTGTTATGGATAATCAGACCTTGCACCGTTACTAAAATGTGGAAGATATATGCTTTATTATCGGCTCTGTTCGCTGCTCTTACAGCTATCTGTGCCAAAGTTGGAGTCAAAGATGTTGATTCAAACCTTGCCACTGCGATTCGTACCACCGTGATTCTGTTTCTCACATGGGGCATCGTCTTTGCATCGGGCCATTTGCAGGAAGTCAAGTCTGTATCGCGTTACACGTGGATATTCCTTGTACTTTCCGGCATATCGACCGGCTTGTCGTGGCTGTTCTATTTCAAGGCGATTCAGATTGGCGACGTCTCGCGTGTGGCTCCGGTTGACAAGCTAAGCGTTGTGCTGACTATCATACTCGCATTTATATTGCTGAAAGAGCCTGTCTCTCCAAAGGTTATAGCCGGCGGCATACTTATATGCGCGGGCAGCATACTGATGATGTGGAAATAACGGGATTCATATTTCATACAGAATCGGTCCTTAACTTTGTCGGCTTGAAAAATATACAAGCATGAAACTGTTGATAATAGAAGACGAGAGGATGCTCTCAAGGAGTATCGCCGAATATCTTGGACGCGAGGATTATCTTTGCGAACACGCCTATACCTGCAATGAAGCCCTATACAAGATTGCTGCCTATGAATATGACTGCGTTCTTCTTGACCTTATGCTTCCTGATGGCAGTGGTCTTGATATATTGCGTAATATCAAAAAGGAATCGCCACAGACCGGAGTGATAATCGTTTCCGCCAAAGACTCTCTTGACGATAAGGTCGAGGGACTGAAAATCGGAGCGGACGACTACCTGCCCAAACCTTTTCATCTGCCTGAACTGAGCATGAGGATTTTCGCTCTGATGAGACGGAAAAAATTCACAAGTGACAACACGCTTCACGCCGGACAACTCACAATAGACCTCCCGGAACATAAAGTGACAGTCGGGAACAATCATATTGCATTGACGAAAAGCGAATACGACCTGTTGCTGTTTCTCATACAGAACCGCAACCGGGTGGTATCCAAAAGTGCGATTGCAGAGCATCTCAGCGGCGATATGGCAGATATGCTCGATGATTTCAATTTTATTTATGCCCACATCAAGAACTTGAAGTCAAAACTGGCTGCGGCGGGAATACCCAACAGTATCAAGACTCTTTACGGCACCGGCTATAAATGGAATATTGACGAATGAAAACTCTTTTACACAAAACAAGCGACAGGATTATTGTAAGCATAGCTGCGGTATTTATTCTCACCGCTCCGCTTTTTTATCTGATAACCCGATATTTTTATGCAGAGGATATGATTGACATAATAGAGTCTATTGAGCGGGGAGAGGGGCTCCCACCGTCATTTGATCTGGAGCAGGATATTATCGCCGGAGTGATGATTCAATATCTTCTTATATTCGTTGTGATAGCCTTGTCGTTGCTTATCGCCATTCGTTTTTCCCTGCGCAATCTCTGGCATCCATTTGAAAACACTTTGAAGTCAATGGAACAGTTCAGGGTTTCCGACTATACGTTGCCAGCTCTTGAAAACGGGGACATAAAGGAATTCAGCAGGCTCAACCATGCGCTGACAAGACTCATGCAGCGGAATTCCGAAACCTACCGTCAACAAAAAGAGTTCACAGAAAATGCCTCGCATGAACTCCAGACTCCGCTTGCCGTCATGAGAAGTCGCCTCGACATGTTGTTGCAGCGGAATCTCGACAAAGAAACACTTGATGCCATCAATGAACTATATAATGCAAACCGACGCATGGAACGCCTGAACAGGGACTTGCTGCTACTTGCAAAAATCGACAACGACCAGTTTGCCGTCAATACAAAAGTGGATATGGTCTCTATAATAAGAGACATCGCTGACAGCCTGACATCGCTGGGGTATAAGGTGAACACCACATTTTCAGATGCACAATGTGAAATCAGTGCGAACAGAACTCTTTTTGAGAGCCTTGTAAACAATCTGGTGGTCAACGCACTCCGTAATTCTGGACAGGTTGACATCTCTTTGGCTGAAGGCAAACTTATGGTAAGTAACCCGTCAAATAACGGGAAACCGCTCGACAATAGCCGGCTGTTCCAGCGGTTCGCTTCAACATCCGGCACTAAAGGTAACGGCCTTGGACTGGCGATAGCCAAAGCCGTCTGCGATGTTCATCGTTGGGATATAAAATATGACTTTGTATCAGATAACCATCTGTTCACGGTTATACTGAACGGCATGATTCAGAAGTGAGCCACAAATTCAAGCACAATTTTATTTTGCTCGGATATTG
>CABRKI010000200.1 GCA_902471455.1 uncultured Porphyromonadaceae bacterium
CCGTTTCCTTGAGCGCTTCCACGGCGACTTTCGCCTTGAAAGAAGCTGTAAATTTCGATTGTCTTGCCATTTTGATTTTCTTCTTTTTTTACAAATATAGCGATTTTTCGTCATACCGCCATAATTGTGTCTGTCTGAAAATCGGGGAGTATTATAGTAATATGTGGCTCCAAACTGAGGAATAAAATTCCAGTTGTGCTGATATTTGCTGTGGTAGTATTCACCCTTTGCCGAAGCGTTGAACGACAGCCCCCAGTCGAACGACCGTTGGGTGCCGACGTAAAAACTCGCCACATCCTCTTTGAGAATATCATCGAAATCATGATTATCGGCCATACCGACAATGCCGTAGTGTTGCGAACTGTGGTCTTTAGAGTGCTGGTACTCCGCTCCATAGTTAAGTTGCCATTTGCCGAGCTGATGCTCTTGGTCGACATACACATGCCATCGGTTTATGTCCTGACGGTTTTCCGAACCAAGCAGATAATCGGTATCCTTAAACAATGACTGGGAACGGTTTTCGGAATAACAGGTGTAGTCGCCACCTACTGTCATACCGAAAGGCGCGGCGTAACGCAGTGCAATATTATGATAGCCTACTGGCGACAGCATATTGGAAGCATTCGTATAGTCACCCAGGGTGCCAGATGAAAGATTCCAACTCTTTGAATCGGAGACAATCTGACCGTTATAAGTAAGTTTGAGCGTCTTCCATGATGCGGAGGCGAATATGGTATTGCTCCAGTTCTGACCGAGGCGCCGCATATCGTCCTCAATAATTGTGCGCTTGCCGTTATATAGATGATTCGACCATGTTTCCTCACGGCTCCACGATTTACTGCGCGTCAGTCCGTAGTTCAAATCAAAAGTCCAGTCTTTGATTGCGTATGTTGCAGCAAGAACACCCCCATACGACCCATAATGGGCCTGATTGTATCCTGCTCTGACTTGCCCTTGTAGACCGTCAAGGGGCGAGGGAGTCTTCAGCACCACATTGATTATGGCGCCGCTGACATGATATTTTGCGGGAGCCGAGTACATCACCTCGACATTTTTTAACCTGTCAACGGGAGTAGTGTAAAGAAGCTGATAAAGATTCTGAAGTGGCATATTAGTCAGTTCGCCATTGAGTATTATGGTTACATTGGATGCTCCCGTGAGCCATATCATTCCGTTGTTGTTCGTCACACCGGGCAGGTAGCCGAGGGCTTCGAGGATATTGTTTACAGGCTTGTCTTTGACGATAGCCGCTAAGTCAACGACCATGACGCCGTCCTCTGCTCTGACCTGTGGTTTCTCGCCTTTGACTACAACCTCATCGAGCTGTCGAGAGGAGATAGTATCAGGCGTTTCCGTCTGAGCCGAAGTACATAAGGCGCATAGCAATGCGATGATGAATGAGACTGCTTGTTTCATATCCATGTCTTTTAGTTATTTTTCTGATGCAAAATTACAGGTGCGTGGCTCAATGTCTGCAATCCCCAACCTTATTTAGTCTTAAATGCTCCCTTATTTAGTCTTAAATCTTAACCAACCTAAACGATTGTATGCCGGATTATTAGTAACTTCGCGATATGAAACGCTTTAAGACAATATCGATTACGTTTATCATAGTCATTGCGGTCATCTTCGGCTGCAATGTCTATTACCTCATATCCCTTTACAATTCAATAAGGGCTGATGTGGAACGCGAGGTGAAGACTGCTTTAGCCGATGCAGATATTGACGACCTCATGTTTCGTGCCGGAAGGGCGCAGGCTTTGGCATCTAATGTACAGGTGCAGGAAGATATTGATGAATACAGTGCTCACGGAAAAGCGGAGGCATCCACATATCGGGATGATAACGGCCAACTCATATCAGTCAGGACGGAAGCGGACGGGACTGTAGTTGAAGAACGGGCTAAGCTGTCGGAGAACTCTTCTTATTCCAATCAGATGGTTGACGCAATGAGCCGGCAGTTTCATTCAATAATGGATAAATATATCCCTTATGATATGTCGGTAATGGACAGCGTTTTGCGCAATCAGCTTTCCCATAGGTCCATATATCCGGATTTCCTGTGCGTCGAGGTCGTAAATAGCAACGACTCCGTTATTTGCGGCAACCCGAATTTCAAAGGTAAATCAGGTCTTGACTCTTTCACTATCAACATCAATCCCAACGAAGGAATCTACTATAAGGCATATATGACGCCGCTCACACGCCATATACTCTCGCAGATGCTCGGGGTTATCATAACGGTATTTCTTCTTTTGGTCGCTTTTACATTGGCGTTTTGGTATCTGCTTCGCACAGTGTCGAAAATGCGGACAATAGAGGAGATGAAGGATGATTTCGTCAGCAACATGACGCATGAGCTGAAAACACCTATCGCTATCGCCTATTCCGCCAACGATGCCCTGCTCAATTATGACACCGACAATGACCCGCAGAAAAAAGTGA
>CABRKI010000201.1 GCA_902471455.1 uncultured Porphyromonadaceae bacterium
CTATGTAAAATTTTTGCTTAAAAATATCCCATGCACCGGAAAAATCCGCTGACCCCAAAAATCCGCTAGTCCAAATGAATGATTTGCACAACCCCATAAACGCACAAAACACCGAATATCTCTGATATTCGGTGTTTTGCATCGCCTTTCGGCTTTAGATTGTGGTGCCAACGGGAATCGAACCAGTGACACAAGGATTTTCAGTCCTTTGCTCTACCAACTGAGCTATGGCACCTTTTGGATTGTCTTGGCTTTCTTTTTGATTGCCGTTCCTTTCCGTTTGCGAGTGCAAAGTTAGACACTTTTTACGAATCTACCAAATTTTTACCGACATTTTTTCAATTATTTTACACAATAATTTTACATCGTCCTAAACTTCAAATACTTATAAACTCACAATTTCTTCACACTCTCCTATCAACAATCAAAAAATTATGAAAAACATCATGGCGATAATTCAAATTGTCAACTAAACATGCCGGAGGCATGTCCCTACATTTTCACGGGTTAGAACAATTCCTTATCACATTTTATAATTTCACCCAGCCTTTCACATTATTTACCTGCAATTCAATTTACCTCCGACTCCCCCGCTCAAATATCCCAAGATAAAAATATCAACGGCGGAAACGGCCGAAGAGGTAGGCGGAGGTGTCTTTCAGTTCGGGGAATTTGCACAGCCACATTATTGCTACGTAGGTCGCCCCTCCGGCGCATACCTCCGCAAGCAAACTTATCACCGGTGGCATCTCTATCGACCCTATAGCCATGCATACACCGCACATCGCCAAGGACGCCAACAGAAACGGGACAAGGTCGGCAACCATCCCCACCACCGTATAGCCGATGGACCGCCCCGTAAACCAGACTATCACCATCCAAGTCAGCAAAGATGCCCAGAATTGCCCCCACACAAGAAGGTCAACGCTATGGTAAAACACCGTGACAAGGATGGCGACTATAATAGAAACATCTTTCACCACTTCTATTATGAAAAGACGTTTCCCATACCCTTTGGAGAGGATATAGTTGCCATACAATGACACGAGCACCACAAAAATACCTCTCACGCACAGAATCTGAAAGAGGATTATGGCCGCATCCCATTTGTTTCCAAAAAATGAATGGAATAAAGGAGCACCGACAACGGCAAGACCCGTCATGACCGGGAAAAGTACGAATGCCGTAAACCGGTTTATCTTCTTCACATAGCGGCGGAAATCATCGCCGTTGTCCTGAAACTTGGAAAGGAGAGGGACGAATGATGCCGTAAGCACCTGCGACAGCGACGCAGTGCCCATCTTGCTCCATTTATCGGCCTGCGAATATACGCCCAAAGATTTGAATGAATAAAACGCACCGATAACAAAGGAATAAACCGTAAGGAAGAACGTGTTGAGCATCGACGAAGAGAACACACTCAACCCTATCCGCCAAATCTGCTTCAATGAGGATAGCTTTATCCAGCATGTCGGCACCCACTTCCCGGTGGCCCAAAGGATAGCGGTCTTGATTCCGGCCAGTGCCACCGACTGCCATACGAGCGCCCATGCGCCATATCCCATAAGCGCAAGATAAATGCCGAGACCGCCACCGGCCACCTGCGCCACGACGTTGGAAACGGCAATCATCTTCACGTCCATGCGCTTCATAAGCCGGTTGGTCTGCACTATGGCAAGGGCATTGAGCACGAACGTAAGAAACATCGCCTTCGACAACGGAATCAGACGCTTATCTCCGTGGAATATATCGGCTATAAGAGGCGACGCAAACCACAATATCCAATAAACCGACATGCTCACCACGAGATTGAACCAGAACACGGTGGAATAATCTTCCTCCGTAGGTTCCTTTTTCTGCAGCAAGGCGGCTCCGAAACCGCTGTCGGCAAAAATTATGGCAAACGCTTGAAAAATGAGAAGCGCCCCCACGAGACCGAAGTCCTCCTGCGAGACCACATTCGCGAGCACAATGCCCACGACGCTATAGAGCACCTGCGACGCCAGACGGTCGATGGCGTTCCATTTAAGGGTCCGCGCCGTCTTCAGTTTCAACTGGGCGGACTCCACGGAATCTTCTTCATTCTTCATCTTCCCCGTCGGATGCCGTCGTCGCTTCCCCGTCAGATTCTTCCACCACTATCGTGTCGAGCCTCTCCCCTTCCGGAAGGCGGAACACCTTGCCACCT
>CABRKI010000202.1 GCA_902471455.1 uncultured Porphyromonadaceae bacterium
TCCCTACACGACGCTCTTCCGATCTAAGGAAGTTTTCATAAGAAAAAACAGATAATAGAAAGCAAACTTCTCTAAGGGGCGCTTGAAATTTTACAGTCACTTGGAATTAAATTTCCGTATTTTAACTGTTTATCTCACGAAAAGTCATTAACATGGCACTTGAACAAGCTGTACGAAAAAGAGGTCATTTCCAAAGGATAACGTCAGTCGAGAGGCTCCAAATCCTCAAAAATCAGAAATGCAAGCAACCTCTGTATTATAAACGCTCAAGTGACGTTCTATCAGTGATATAAGGATGATGCAACTACTATTGGAGTTTTGCGCGCTTACTGATAGGGCGAGTGCGTAGGGCATTGAATGGCAGGACATCCTTCGGGTGGAGACACGCGAGTGCGGAATGTGATATTTCAACCCTGACGAAGCAACCGAATCTTGGCATATTGGCACTGAAATGCCGTGAAAATTGGCTAATTTTGTGATATGGAAATAGTAAGATGCACTGAAAAAGATTATGAACGCGAGTTCGGGATAACACAAGACCCAACGGCTGGTCTGCAAATGGACATAGATTATCGGGCGATCCGACGGGTCGCCTGATTGTTTAGCTGCGCTGTTTATCGCCAGAGAACGAGCTGCCCGTTTGATTCAGGCACATCGTAATCGAAATTTACCTCGGGCTTCGTGGAGAAGAAGCAGTATGCACCCATCGCCGCGAGCAGGTTCATGATGAAATTGTGGACGCTGCGGTGACGGGAATGCACCAGCTGGGCCACGTTCTTGAGCATGTCGTTGATTGACTCGATGATGCTTCTCTTCCGGAGCATTATCTTGTCATAGAGGGGCATCAGACGCTGTTTCATGTTTGACCGCAGGCCGGTCACTATATGCACGCCGTTGTCCCACAGATGTCCGAAAAGCGATTGCGAGATATATCCCTTGTCGGCGTATAGCTTGCCGAATACCTTGTCTGTCAGCGCATCAATGACTGACACCTCGCGGTCATCAACGTTGGCACGGGTAAGTACGAAATTCATCAGCTCTCCTTTTGCGTTACAAAGAAGATGCAGTTTGAAACCAACATACCATCCCATGGTGCTCTTTCCCTTAGTCGCGATACCCTTGAATACCTTCATGGTGAATTCTCTTTTATTGTGTACCACTGGTATACAGGTGCTGTCAACAAAACTGATGCCCGTACATTCTCCGAAACAGGCTAGACGAAGGAACATTGTCAGTGCCACGAAACAACGCGGCATGATTTCCACAAAACGGTTGTACGAGAAACGGCGCGGGAACAGATGCTTCCATTGTCCGCACACGCACGACAGATAATAATGCTTGAAATTGCGGTAGGTATTGAAATGGAAACAGATCAGGATCGTTATGACTTCCGCATCGGACATCATACGCTTCCGGCGGCGTTTCGGTGCCTCGGGAGAAGACGGGAGGGCGTTTTTCGCCATCTCCACTTCAAATTCTTTGCAAAAATCGTCGGCAATACAGAAAATTTCAGTAACTTTACTCTCGGTAATCATGATACAGTATTTATTGTTTGGTACCTCTAAATTACTAAATATCAATGATATTACCAAAAGAATCGGCAACTTTTTCAAGCTGCCGATTCAACTTTTTTAGACTATCTCTTATCCCGAACTCGCGTTACATAAATAACCCCGGAAACGGCAGGATGGTTTCCGGGGTTATTGTTAAAATTCAGCGATGTACGGTATTATTTCTCAACGGCCACGGTGTCGGCGGTTTCGACGATTTCAGTTTGCTCGGTAGACTTTTCGGCTGGAGCACCGGCCTTGCCGCCCATGGCAACGATGCGGTCGCGGATAGCCGCGAGGGTTTCCGGCGTATTTTTCTGCACCACTACACGGCCGTTCGAAGCCCCTTTCGTGCTCGATACAGTAACCAGTATGCCATCCTTGCGAAGCAATGCGATGAATTCCGACGCATCGGCGGCGGTAGTG
>CABRKI010000203.1 GCA_902471455.1 uncultured Porphyromonadaceae bacterium
GCCTTCTCCAAAATGGAGACCTCGCCGGATATAATTCTCGACAATATTTGAGATCGCAAATTGCGACCTTGAAAGGCACCATATAAAGCTTTGCTTCGGCAGGGCTTTTTCTGTTATGAGGCTCTATAATCGGCTGTGATTGCTTATGAGTGGTAATGAGCTACCACCCGTTTACCACTCAAAAAATCTGCTACCACCCTGCATTTCTCGTCTAATATCGGCTTTAATACGCTGAAAAACAGACAGCATTTTCACCATGAAAAATTTTTGTTTTTGACCGTATTTTTCTAATTTTTACCACTCGGATACCACTCAAATCGGGTATTAACTTTGCATTGTCGAGGAACACTTCCCGATGCCTTTTTTTCGGAGCAATCCGACAGAAGGGAATGTCAAACTTAAACTGATTTGCGTATGGAGTTATCCAGCATTTTAGGCCTGCCTCTGGGCCTTATGACAGGGGCACAGTTTCTAACTCTTATGGCCGAGGCTCTAAAAGACCGCCGTCAGCCGGAGGCACAGGCGGCAACGGTCAACGACTTTTCCGACGGGCAAAGATACGCCTATGGCATTTCCGGTATCTGTGAGATATTCGGATGCAGCAAGCCCACTGCCCAGCGTCTCAAGAAAAGCGGTGTCATTGACGGGGCTATCATTCAGAATGAGCGCACCATTGTCATTGACAGGCAGAAGGCTCTCGCGCTCGTACAGGAACACAACGCCCAAAGAAAAGGAGGTCGCCGATGCAAGAAGTGAAAGAGGACATCCTCCGACTTTGGAAGGAAAAGCAGTTGAGAATCACTGATGAGATTCAGACTGCGCCGGAGGTGCTGTATGCCAACGGCAGCGTTATCGGTACTCTCGGCAACTTCTCGGCATCGACAGGCAAAGCCAAGAGCAAAAAGACATTCAATGTCGCCGCCATTGTCGGGGCTTCGCTCGTCAACGGCAAAGTATTGGGCTACACCGCAGAGTTTCCCGATGACAAACGCACAATCCTCTACTTCGACACCGAGCAAAGCCCGTACCATTGTCAGAAGGTTATGGAGCGAGCGTTGCGACTGGCAAAGTTGCCGACCGACACCCACCCGGAGCATCTGAAATTCGCGGCGTTGCGCCAGCTAACACCCTCGTTGCGCCTTGAAGTCATTGAACAGGCGATAATCAATACTCCCGGCGTTGGTCTTGTAGTAATAGACGGTGTGCGCGACCTGATGTATGACATCAACTGCGCCAAAGAGTCAACCGACCTTATCGGCAAGCTGATGGAATGGACGGACAAGTTCCAGATACATATCCACACCGTCCTGCATCTCAACAAGAGCGATGACAATGCCCGTGGTCATGTAGGCACTGAACTGAACAACAAGGCTGAAACCGTACTTCAGGTGAGCCGTAGTAAAACCGATGATACTGTGTCTGAGGTCTGCGCGGCCATGATACGCGCCACCGAGTTCGACCCATTTGCCTTCCGCGTTAATGACTACGGACTGCCGGAGATAGCAAGCGGATATGTGTTCACCGAGCCGGGCAAGAAAACCAAAGACCCTTATCCGTACAAGGAGTTGACCGAGGAACAGCACCGCGAGGCATTAGGCGTTGTATTCGTCAACGGGCCGATTAAAGGTTGCCGCAACTTCGAGGCTGCGCTAAAAAGCGGATATGCCGCCTGCGGACATTCCTATTCCAACAATAAGGTCAAGGGCCTGAAGACCTTTCTTGACAACAAGGGCATAATCCGTTACGAGAACCGAGAGTATATCTACAATCCGGATTTCTACTATTGAGAAACACAATTCTGGTCTGGTTTAGAAAAGGGCATATATAATAGGGCCCAAACCAAGAACCATCTCACCCAAACATTTTAGCACCCATGATAAAAGAGATTAAATCAATCCCTTTAGCCGCCTTCTTGTCTCGTCTCGGACATGAAC
>CABRKI010000204.1 GCA_902471455.1 uncultured Porphyromonadaceae bacterium
TCGGGACGGCAGAATACACAGGCATAGTTGTATGTGATGTTCAGACTTAGTTCCTTTGTCCCGTCAATCGCATATGTACCTCCACGCATAAAATGTGGATTTTCCAATTCAATGGTCTGCTTGGTGACAGGATCATTGAGATGTATGTCGTAGCTCATTTTTCTATCTCCTTTTGCTTGTCTTTCTTTTTCTTATTTAATCACATTGTCTGCACGAAGGTCTGCCCATCCGTTTCATCGGCTTTCATTCGGATTAGACCGTTATTGAACAGATCCGCTTGCATATCCACAACTTCCATATCAAGAAGTTCGTATGCCGCGTATATCACGCCATCTATTCTGATGTCTTGTTTCTCTCCGCCGAGCATTGCCTTGATATCCTCCGGCATAAGCTGAACTCTGCCATCGGCAGTCATGATGTCAAAAGAACATTCGGGATGGCGCATAAGCTGTCCGCGGACAGTGTTGGCGATTCGTTCCTGCTCAGCTTCACGCTCGTCGGCATTTTTTATACCTTCGGCAATCGTTTTCGTAAACACTTCCGTGTTTTCGCAGTTTTTTTTGAATCGGCTTCCGAAGTCCGTCAATATCTGCAAATCATCACAATTGCAGAAAAAGCCGCCCGCCTCGCTGTCAAAGATAATTCTTTCGATATTCGGTTCATCCGCAAATGCCTCACGAAACGCAGCGTCCCATTCATATCCGTTGCCGTGCGTTTTGAGTCCGCGCTCATCGCACACTTCATCGCCGATTTCCTTAGCATAATTGTCAAACGCGGTCTGACAGTACGGGTAGTACTCATCGCTCAGCAAAGCAATCGGCAGGCAGAGACTGAATCGTCCGTCGTCGTGTGCAACCACATAGAACGGTGCGTTGGTGTTATTGAAATTTTCTATCTGCTTTTCGATATTCATATCATCGTATTCCTTTCAACATCACATCCCATTCATTCGCATGACTTCGTCCTGGGTTTCTTCATCGACAAACTCCGATGCTGTCATTGTTTCACCCAAAAAGTTTGGCTCAGTGTCATCGTCAAGCGGGATATATCCGTCCTTACCGAAATCGAGGACATCCCGCATCAGCACAGTGCCGCCGTGATTGACTCCAACCTTCGGCTCAATGGAGCAGAAGCGACCTCCGTCATCGCTATGGCGGAGGTCGTATGCATGTAAACCTTCGGGAATCTGTTCGGGCTTAATCCGTCCGTTGCTGAACAGTGCTCTGTGGTCAAGCACCTCAATGACATCTAACTCTTCCTCGGTCTGAGCCGTGGTATTCAGTTCACTTGTTTTCAATTTATCGTAACTCATATTTTATCTCCCTTCGTATAGGTTATGGTCATTGTCTCTTTCTTTAAATTGCATTCGGAAGATGGCGATATATCTTCCAAAGGACTATTTTGCTCATACTGATTCCTTCTTCCAAATTTCTACGGGTATGTCATAAGCCACAAGCTCGTCTTTGATTATTTGTTCCACGATGCTCCAAGACCCTCCCGCAAGACCGCTGCCCATTTTATAGGGGATTCGGACGGTCGTCAGCGTCCTTGCCGGTAATGGTGTTGCAACGGTTCTCACAGTGGTGAGTGCTTTTCGCATAGCGTCATAATCGGTATAGCATTTGTCCCGACCGAAGCCGTCTTGCGCGAACAGGTTGGCAACGAGCCATTCACATCCGTTGTATCTGATTGGACAAAACAACACCTTCCCGAGCAAGTCCTGACGGTTAGCGGTTTTGGTGCAATTTCTTTGATACATCTCATATACCTGTGGGAACATAGTGCGAATCTGCTTTGAAAGCCCTGCATCCATAATTCCCTGACAGTTTATCTGATGGCAGATTATAAGTTCGTGACCGGTCCTGTTAGGAGAGAATATATCACCACAATGATAGTCTATACCGATCCCACCTTTCTCATGTTTCGCTC
>CABRKI010000205.1 GCA_902471455.1 uncultured Porphyromonadaceae bacterium
TATTCATGATACAAATTTAGACATTTACATCTTTTAACACAAACAATGCACCGAAAAAATCCGCTGACCCATTTTTAGTACATCTTTGTACGATGATTTATATTGATATTCAGGGATATGAGCGACTTATACTTGTCCATCCGTTAGTGTGATGCCTTGATTGAATGGCACCACCGGTATGAAGGCACAAAGCGACATATCTGTCGGCAATCATACTATTGCCGATGTACTTGAAATCAATCCAAAGAGCCATTATTTCATCACAAACGCACTGCATTTTCAAAAAAAAGCAGTATCTTTGTGACGAAATCGTGTATAAAACGGAATGATTCAAAATGATAATGGCATAATCAGGGTTAACCGAGGCAATAATGCGGAGTATCGCAAGATACTGGCTGCGGTACGGGAGGGCGAACTTGTGCGTCTTCGCAATGGTCTATACGCGGATCCCAATGCCCTTACCGGAAGTATAGTTGATCTGAACTTGATTGTTCCGGAGGGTATTCTCTGTCTTTATTCCGCGTGGTCACATTATAATCTCACCACGCAGATTCCCGATGCCTTCTATACGGCTGTAGTCAGAAGCCGTAAAATCAACCTACCTGCGTTTCCTGACATAAAACTTGTGTTCCAGCGACGTGAATTGCTTGAAATAGGCAAAACTGAAGTTGAGAAAGAGGGTATAAGATTGCTTATTACTGATATCGAGAGGTCAGTCTGTGACGCTGTGAAATACCGCAACAAAATTGGCATAGACGCAATGACAGAGATTATCGACAATTATCTGCGCCGACCAGACAGGAATCTCTCAAGACTGACCGAATATGCTAAAAAACTGAGGGTATTTTCCACGCTTAATCAAATACTGCAAGTAAAACTATGACAGATTCCGACAAGGCAAAGTCGATAAAAGCCCGTCTTTTAAACATGGCAGACGGCAACAATAAGAAATATCAGCAACTTATAGTGCGATTTTTCCATGAGAGATTACTTTTCAGACTATCAAAAAGCGAATACCGGGAGCGGTTTATCCTAAAAGGAGGAGCACTACTATATGCTTTTGAGGAGTTCATACCCCGTCCAACTCTGGATATAGACTTTATGGGACACCGGATTAATAATGATAAGGCCAATGTCCTGACAGCATTCAAAAATATTGCCTCGATGTCTTATCCGGAAGACGGCATTACATTTCACACCGATACTTTGACCGCAGATGATATAACGGTTGAAAAGACATATCCCGGAGTAAGAATCGGCATGGTGGCCAATATCGGCTCATACAAACAGAATCTCACTTTCGACATTGGCTTTGGCGATGTGATAGTGCCAAGACCTCAGGAGCTTGAGTATCCTACATTATTTGACGCGATGGAGGAACCGGACATACTGGCGTATTCATTGGAAACAGTAGTCGCTGAAAAATTCCAAACAATGATTGACCGTGGAAGATTCAACAGCAGAATGAAAGACTACTTCGATCTATACCGAATTATCTCGGTTCATCAATTTGACAATACATTGTTGTCAGAAGCTATAAAGGCAACCTTCGAGAACCGAGGGACAGAATTTGTTGAAGGACATGATTTTTTCAGTGAAGACTTTACAGAGGATACAATGCTGAATCGGCAATGGAAGAATTATATACGCAAGATGAAACTTGATTTGCCATCATTTCCTGAGATACACAATTCTATCACCCAATGGCTGATGCCATATTGGAGAAAGCTGAAAAAGGAATAAGAAAAGTGAGTGACAGACCCGAAAAAGCGAAGTCTATGCCAATGCAGTGAGGCACGAGCAAATCGGCATAGTTTTCGACGGGTGGCTACTAATACGTGATGAGTGAGGGGGCGGTCGTAAAAGTCCTTATCCGGCAATGCGTCCCGGAACACGG
>CABRKI010000206.1 GCA_902471455.1 uncultured Porphyromonadaceae bacterium
ATGCAAATTTAACACTTTCCCATAAACTTCATGCACCGGGAATTCGGCCTGAGCCGTTTTTCTCCTCAAATGAAGATGTGGTTTTTTTTGAGTATTCAACATTAAAAACATTTAGCAACATTACCTGCAAACCGAAAATTACTTCAAATAATAGTGGCAAATCAACTATAACCGTCAAAGCATACGCAAGAAATAGAAAATATAGCGAAAGTTATTATATAGGTGAAGCCAAGGCTGAGATTGAGGTTGTCGACAATCTTGATCCTCTCAACATATCGCTCAGCTCTCGGGAGCTTTTGCTTGACATGGGTCAGGAGAAGATGATAACGGCGATGCTGACGCCGGAAGATGCCCGCACCGAAATAATTTGGAGTTCATCTGATGAGTTGGTGGCAACGGTAAAGAATGGTCTTGTCAAGGCCATCGGACGCGGGAACGCCGCCATTGAGGCACGGACATCCAATGGACTGTCAGCCAAGTGCTATGTGACAGTGCTCGGCGATCAGGACTATTCCGGAGTATGCGTTGACAGACTTTACTATGACCTTGACCGCAAGAAGCATACGGCGTCTGTAGTGCATGAAAACCCTGATAGTCCGAATGGCAGTTATATTTCGGAAGCTGTCATCGTTCCCGAAAAAATTCAGTATTACGGAGTAGACTACGCGGTAACCAAAATTGATGCAAATGCTTTCTTCAACTGTGAAATAACCTCCGTGAAGTTACCGGAGACGATTAAGGTCGTAGGATATCGGGCCTTTTCTCAGACACAGCTTGAAGAAATAGAGCTACCCCAGGGACTGATAGAGATAGGAAAAGAGGCTTTTATGTCCACCAATTTTGAATCGATAATTATTGGTCCAAATGTTTCTAAGCTTGGAGAGGGTGCCTTTGCGAACTGTCATAAACTAAAGGCAGTATATGTCAAAGAGGATAATCCATACTATGTGATTTATGACCACTGTCTCTATAACGCATCCAAAACCAAGCTGTATTATGTACCCATCGGTGTTACAGCGGTCCAGTTTCCCGCAGGTCTCGAGACAATTGGAGCCGATGCCTTTTATTTCAACAAAGCCATCTCCTCAGTCAAATTCCCCGAGACCCTGATAAATATTGAAGATGACGCGTTTTACGGTTGCGAAAATCTGGAGAGGCTCTCATTTCCGAACTCTCTTATGGAGATAGGAAGTAATGCTTTTCGCGACTGTGACAATTTGGAAGAGATAAACTTTGGTAGCAAACTAAAGATGATAGGACTGGATGCATTCTCTACAATACACACGGATATACTTAAGATTGTTAGAATCAGTGCACTTAATCCTCCTGCCGCCGATGACCCGTTCAGTGCCTATGACGCGATCTTGGTGGTGCCTCTCGGACGCGTCTCGGCATATAAGAAAGACAGCGTATGGGGAAGGTTCACTACGATCACAGATGATGAGTTTAGTGCCATTGAGGTGTTGCACGGTGATATTCCCGACAAACATTATAACGTGTATGACGTTAAGGGTGTGCTGCTCAGACAAGGTGCAAGCGAGGAAGAGATTGGAAATCTTCCGGCTGGCATATATGTTATCGGAGATAAAAAGGTTATCGTAAGATAAAATACATCATGTCATGAGATACCGCACGAACAATCTGTTTATTATTAGGTTGATGTGATTTCAATCCTTCGAAAATGCAAAAACAGGTCAAAAGGAGGCAAATTTCCTCCATTTTGGCCTGTTTTAGTTCGTCCAGCATGTATTCAGTCTTACAGGTGTAAACCTCACCACGCCGATGATACTGCGAAAGTGGGAAAGTAGGTAAGATCGGA
>CABRKI010000207.1 GCA_902471455.1 uncultured Porphyromonadaceae bacterium
GGGGGCGCCCGAGTGCGCCCCCAAGAGCGGACGCAAGCGAAGTTTTACTGGCAATACAAAAAAAGGAGACCGAAGTCTCCCTGAGATTAACTAATTTTGTATTGCAATGTCAAAACCGTTAACCCGAGAGCAAAGGTACGTAATTTCTACCTTACTCAAAAGAAATGAGTCGCCGGCGCGGATAGCCGAAGAGATAGGCTGCCATGTGTCGACAGTTTACAGAGAGCTGCGGCGCAACGCGTGCAAAGACGGACACTACAGTCCGGCTCTGGCTCATGAGAAAGCTATGGAGCGCAGAGAGCGCATCGTTACCAACAGCGCGCTGAAGCCCGGAGTCCTTGAACGCGCGCTAAAGTTATTGCGTGACGAACAATGGTCTCCCCGACAGATTTCAGGAAAGCTCGCCCTGGATGGGATAAGAATCTCCCACGAACGTATCTATCAGGAAATCAGAGCAGACAAGACCGGAGAACTCGCATCGCACACGCGGCATGGAATGAAACACCGAAAACGTGGTGTCGTCGGAAAGGGCGGCGTGAAGAACATTCCCAACCGCGTCAGTATCCATGACAGGCCTCCTGAAGCCGACGGTAAGCGTTTCGGCGACTGGGAAATGGATCTGATCGTGGATCCTCAGCAGAACGCGATCCTGACAATGACCGAACGGAGCACTAACTTCATTCTGATGAAGAGACTTCCAAAAGGGAAAAAAGCGGAACCTCTGGCTAAGGAAGCCGTCCGTATGCTGAGACCGTGGCGAGACGGTGTCCTTACGATCACCACTGACAATGGCGGCGAATTCGCATGTCATGAGATGATTGTAAAGGGGTTGCGCCGAAAGGGCGTCAGGGACATTGCCGTTTTCTTTGCCGATCCGTATGCCTCATGGCAAAAAGGCGCGATTGAAAATGCAAATGGTCTAATAAGACAATATATCCCTAAGGGGGTGTCCTTCAACAACTTCTCCGATGAAATGATTCAAGAAATACAGATGAAACTAAACAGAAGACCGCGCGAAAAACTAAACTTCGCTACTCCTATTGCCGTATTCAACAAATTTTTTCAGTAATTTCGCATCCGCCAGTTGACTTCGCCACCGAGCAATCGGTGGGGCTTTTCTTGCTTATCTGCCCGATTTTGAGTAATTTTGCCATCATCAAATCCTCAACAGCCACAATGAACTTCCTCCATTATCTATACGTCAAGGCAAATACACACCGCTATATGGGCCGATACCCTCGTGTAAATATTGCGTGGCCCTTATGGCTTGTGGCTATCCTATATATTCTTCCGACTGTTATACCTCCTACTGTAAATATTCGTTCATATTATACATATATTCTCGCAGGCAGTCTATTTATTATCATCTATCTTTTCATTTTGGCTATATATCCGCCAAAACTTGTAAAGAAAAATTACGATGATTGGCAAAAGAAATATAACGATACCACCTCATTATGGTTTTGGCTATATTTCTACTCCTTTATAATATTTCTTGTGATGCGAGTTTATCTCTGGCTTTATTAAATCTCCGTCTTTTCGTCATAACGGGCGATGCCATACTTTCGCGGTATGGAATCGCCCGTTTTACATATCGACCTCACCGTGCCGCAGGGCTGGCACGAGCTTTCCGACAAGCAACTCCGCTACGCTTTCGAGCTTATAGCCAACGGCCTCACCTCCGACGAGATAAAGACCCTTTGCCTGTTCCGTTGGTCGGGTCTGTCAGTCAGACACCGACACAACTCCGAGTTTATCTGCCGCATCCACAAGCAGA